>CABVSA010000036.1 GCA_902500805.1 uncultured Nitrospira sp.
GAATATGGTACGAACAATTCTCCTTGAAAAAGAAATAGTCGAAGTAGGCATTCCCTCCAAGTTCCCATGCGTGCATCAGAAGTCGTTGTAGCTGAGACTCTGTTAGACGCAGGCGATACTCCCAAATATCTCGGTTTTCGATATCTCGATACTCACGGACCTTCAGGTAGTATGGGATGGTCGAAAAGTACCCTTTATAACTTCCGAATATGCCAAGTAGTGGGTATGCAAGCCCAGCGTCTGGAGGGACCTCAGCAGCGTAATTAATGGTGTACGCAAGAATCCTGGTCTGCTCTGTCTGCCCCTTCTGATCAACCCGGAACAGAGTATGACCGAACATTGAGGCGGGGTTATTCAAGAAGGCTGAAGGAAAGATCAGAGAAATCGACTGAACGTCGAAGTCCTCATACCAGCGATCAAACCGTTCACAGGCAATGGGTGGGAGTCGAGTCGGATCAAATTGTAACTGTTCCTTGAGCCAGTGGTACCGCGCGATGAACGCGCATTGCGCAGGCTGCTTTGAGCGACCAACGAAATCAGCGGAGAAGAATTGCGCAAGAGTCGCGGCAAGCTCAGCAGCAGGATCCGTCTTGCCTTTGGGTGACAGGAAAAACCCCGGATCGTCCTGTTCGCTCTCATAGCTCCCAAAGAGGCTCTTCCGATAGTGCAATAACAGGTGCCATTCACGCTGCTCCGCAAGTTTGGCTTGTTCAGCCCGGTCGATGAGCTGCTTCTGATAGACGTTCCGGTCTGATTGCTGTGCATCCGATAAAACCGGACCGAGCAGGCAGGCGAGAAAGACAATGAGGGGGAGCAGCACGGCGTAAAAAAAGAAGGGCCCTGACTACTATGCCAGGGCCCTCTGCAATAACTTAGCGTACTGACGCTTGCGCGAGGATCGGATGGCCCGCGACCGCATCGTTGAGAGACTTCACCAATGCGACCGGAGAAGTCTCACCGGCCTGAACAAGAGACGTATAGCGCTCCTGTGCCATCGCAAAAAACTCGCCCTGGCGCTCTGCCGGAACACCCATCAGCGTCGCAAGCGAGGCCAGGTGCTCTCCCTGCCCTTGTGCCATTTCGGCTGTGAGCGCGTCGAAGTTCAACGACGCAAACACGGTCGTCTTATGCTCACCCATAATCTTGCCATCGTTCGTACATCCGGAGGTCCCGGAGCTAATGGCGAATGTATTCATCCCCGTTCCGTTCGTCGTCACCATCAACACCTGAGGGGCAATTTCCTTTTGACCTTTGTAATCCCCCCAAGCCAATTTTCCTAACCCACAGCCTGGACCAGTGTCTGGATTTGCTGCCATTGCCAGACCGGCCTGACTGCAAAACAGGATCGCACCAGCCAATAAGAGTACTTTCTTCGACATAAGTCCTCCTCCGTTTAGAGAATTTGGTTATGTTAGGGATGCTGTCTCAGAAAACACTTGCGCGAGTATAGCTGAACGAAGAACCAATGTTGACAAAAAAATACCACTCTTCAAAAATGCTCACCCCGTAGTAATTGACAAAACGATTATAGACAAATCCCAAGTGAGTGCAACAACTTCTCTAAGGACGTATGGACAACATCTTCCTTCCAAGAAGCCTGTGACGCATTGACAAGACGATGAGGAGAATTTGAAACACGAGGGGGACGCACGACAAACTGATCGTGCCGTTGCGATATGTTTAGGGCGCTGGCGTGGAAGCCGATGATGCTGCGGCAGGTTCGAGAGAGAACCCTATCGCAGCAGGGTCCTGTTCCCATGCTCCCGGTGCGATCAGACCAATAAGCGGAAGCAGAAACACCGCTCCACCTATCACGTCCACAATTCCTAAGGAACTCAGCTTTCTGGAGGTCTGCCGAAATTGGCTTTTGTATCCTGTTTTTTCCACTTCAATCAATAAATCCCCTTTTCGAGAAACCTGCTGTTGGAGCGGTGTGACACCAACTTGCTGACCATTGATCCGAACGGTCGCACCCACCGGATCCGAACTGACCGAGAAATTCTGCGAGGATCCGCCGAACAGTGAACAGCCAGACAAGTAGACCGCACAGGTTACAGCTCCAAGTACACGAACATGCGTTTTCGAAAATCTGATGTTGAATAGCATGGACACCCTCACGTTTATTTCCCTACTCATATCATGTCAGAGAAGTACGCGCAAATCCCCGGTTGCACATTCGTGAAAATGAAGAGATCCGCTGCTCTTTCAAATGGATGGCGGGATATCACCCGGATCAACTTTCAGATTGACGGATACCACCTATATGACTATACTCTCGCTGATTGCTTACGACACCTAAGCAGTCTTGCGGTCTAACTTCTATTAAGGAGGATCTATGAAGCGCGCATCCAGTTTATCCCTTGCGGTGATTGCCCTCGTCGGCCTCAGCCTGAGCGGCTGTCAGATCGTTGCCTCCCCAATGCTGGGCGGCATCTACAATGAAACGAAGTACGGCGATGTTGCGACCGATGAAGCAGGAGCCAGCAAAGAGGGTAAGGCCTGCGGCCAGTCGATCCTTGGGTGGGTCGCGACCGGTGATGCGAGCGTCGCGGCTGCTAAGGCTGCCGGAGGGATTACGAAAGTTGCTTCCGTGGACCACTCCGCCAAGAATATCTTGGGCATCCTCGGTGAATGGTGCACGATCGTTCGCGGTAACTAGTCGATCCGCGATACCTGATTAAAGAAAGGGCCTTCGGAATGATTTCCGGAAGGCCCTTTCATTTTCCCGCCTTCATGCTCTTGTTAAACCATGGGAATTGATTCCCTGGTACGATCCATTACGCTAGTGAGCTTCCTGTCTTGGTGTCCAAGCCTTACCGACATCGCATTCCCAGCCGAATTCGGAGATATTGAACTGAGTGGATACGCCCTAGGCATGTTGCCCGGGAATCAGGATCTATTCAACCAAGGAACCATCGTTTCTACTTCAGTTCATCAAGGCTTGGGAACGGGGTTCAAGATCGGAGTCTTTCCAGCTGCTCTGAATCGAATAGTCGGCCTCGAGATGGACTCCAACATTCATGGCACGGCTCTGTCGTTTCCCAATATCGCGAATGGACGTCATCATGAAACGGGACGTTCAGACCTGCTCATGATCAATACCACGTTCAACGTGATCCTCCGTTATCCAGGCGAACGGATTCGCCCCTATGTCGGAGCCGGAATCGGCTGGTCCCACGGAACACTTCTCAACCCCAACATTGCGGGACGAGACGATAAAGATTTTGACTCAGCCCGCGCCTTCACGCATCAGTTTCTCGGTGGAGCACAAGTCGTGCTCACCCCCCACCTCCATCTCTTCAATGCCCAGCATACTATCGCGATCTTTTTGTTCGGCGAGTATCGGTATCTGTCGTCAAACTATCACTGGGAAGGATTAGCCGTCGATTTTCGCACTCACTATGGATTACTTGGGGTTGGGCTGCGCTTTTAGCTCTCAGTGTTAGCCTGATGCCGGCTGAACCTGCACCAGGCTAACCTTCCGTCATCCCTTACCTTCCCGCTTCAGCAGCCATTGCGAAACGATCATCAACGATCGTTCCCAGCTGCTCCTGGCTCAATTCCTTCACAACCTGACATTCACCGTTCAGCAAGCGAACCGTTCCATCAGCAGCATATTCCGCTTCCGAGAGTAGAGTCCCCTGTTCATCAACGAGGCGATAGCCGGTCTCGCTGGCGACAATCGTGGCACGGCGCTCGACGGCACCATGGCGCTCGTAGGTTACGGTCGCTCCATCCGTGGACGGAGTCCATCGAATGGTGGTCTCACCCAACGTCGCGACCTTGGTGCCATCACTATCCAGACCGGACTCCTTGATTGGGCTTTCACCGGTCCAGAAATGCATCGAGTTGAAGATGAACGCATCCAACATGGCTGAAAACATATAAGCCGGCACGATCAACATGCCGAAGAACACGAGTTCCTTCATCCATTTGTCGTTGACTTCACCGTTGCCTTTGACATTGCTGTTCCAGCGATAGACATTTTTTGTAAGATTGAACGGACCATAGCAAGCCGTACTCATCGTCATCACGCTCAGCAATACCATCGCCGCAATAGTTCGCTGACCCAATCTGCTCATGACCGTCTCCTTTCGCCAAAATAGTCCGGTTGTCTCGCTTGTCGTGCAAACTCTCAACTAACACAATCCAAGATTGCGACACAATCTCACCCCATCAGAAATCACCGATCATGCAATCCGATCATTCAAACGAACATGTCTCACCGACAGCCGTGCACCGACTGTGATCATCCCCAGCATTCTAGGCAGCGTAAACCGCTTGGGGCCGGCCGATCCC
This sequence comes from uncultured Nitrospira sp., assembly GCA_902500805.1. Lineage (GTDB taxonomy): Bacteria > Nitrospirota > Nitrospiria > Nitrospirales > Nitrospiraceae > Nitrospira_D. Next base: position 4,300 of record CABVSA010000036.1, read on the forward strand.
GGATTGAACAACAATGTACTGCTAAGCCACTCGTTCTTCGGTTGATGGGTATGGCCAAAGATACAGATGTCCGGTCGCGTGCGATCGAGAAACGCTCGTCCTTCCGTCGTGAGTGTGCCGCTCGCATACAGAATGTGCCGGACGGCAATCCGGAGCCCTGCGAGCTCGATCATCGCCTCGGACTGAAAACCGCTCTCCTCATATCCATCAACATTGCCGGAAACCACCGTGACAGGAGCGATGGTCTTCAGTTGATCGATGACTGCGGGCTTGCCGATATCACCGGCATGCACGATATGATCGACGTGCTGGAAATGGCGAAGAATTGCTGGATCGAATAGGCCGTGCGTGTCGGCGATGACTCCGATACGGATGACGCGAGACGGGTTCATAGACCGACACCCCGTTATCTCTCACCGTGAGAATATTTACCGTCTATCACTCATGAGCTCTTCTCTTGCAACGGGCTGATACGCCGCTGTGGCAATATGCGTTGCTCAATCCTGAGTTTCAGGTTTTGAGTTTAACGTTTCAGGCTGTCCAGGAGGTTTTGTCACGAACCGTCCTGAATAATGCGAGCTTAGTTGGATGCTCCGGGGATACGTTTTGTGGGCTTGGTTCGGATCGCAAACTCTAACGCGGCTTCAAGCCGAATAACCCTGGCGTTGAGATCTTCGATACGAGATTGCTGCTTAGAGACAGCTGTGGTGAGTTGATCGACCTTATCGCTGAGTTTCAGAGTGTTCGCAAAGGCGTCCCACACGCGCTCCGTAAGTCCCATTCAGCCACGTCCTTTTGCAGAGTCTTTGGCCATCCGTCTTTCAGACTCCGCCATCATTGCGAGGGTCTTGTCGATCGCAAGGATGGTCTTGGTGGTTGAGCGAATGACTTGATTGGCCATATGATCGAGAACGGCAGGATCCTCGATCGGAGAAAATCGTTCTCCGCCTTGCCTGAGAAGCTCCCCCATTGTGAGGTTGGCTTGTTTGGCTTTACGGGCCAGACGGCGTTTTTGAGTGAGACTCATCAGAACTGGAACCTGCACGGTCGTGGATGGCATAACATCCTCCATGATATATATGTTATATATATCACGCTCCAGTCTTAGCTGTCGAATACGGAGCGCATTGGACCAGCCCACATGATTCATGAGCGCTTCTACTGCAACCGCCGACATGCCGCTGCGACAAGATCCGTTATTCGTCGTTCGTGAAGCGTATCTCGTTTCAGAATTCGAGGGCTTCACGTTTCACGTACGACGCTTCACGACTTTTTGGCACTTCACGAGACGCCCACCGTCATGGGATGGCAGCGCTTGGAACGCCGAGTCCGGCCCGCACCGTCGCCCATTCAAAAGTAAACGGCTCGGCCTTCGGCTTCGGCATCGCGGCAAGTTGCGCTTTGAGATGATCCGCTCTGGCGCTGCTCATCGGATGAGTAGAGAGCCACTCGACCCGTCCCTCATCCTTCTCCGCTAGTCGCTGAAAGAACGTAATCATGCCCTCGGGATTGATCTTGGCTCGATAGAGGAGTTGCAGTCCGGTCACATCCGCTTCGGTCTCCTGGGCACGCCCAAATTTCATCGTCATCAAGTCAATGCCGAGCTGTTTCATGACCCCGCCCAACCCAGGTGGATTGCCCAGCACGATCGAGACGACGGCGACAAAACCCAGCTGCTTGATGATCCGTTCAAGTCCATGCCGCTGGAGCACATGGTTCAGCTCATGAGCCAAGACGCCGGCCACTTCTTCCGGACTGTCCGCCTTTTTCATCAAGCCCGTGAACACGACGACATATCCACCGGGGAGCGCAAACGCATTCACGACGTCGCTCTTCACGACGGTGACCTCGAAGCGATAGGGGCTGTTCGGCACCTGACCGGCGAGGCGCTGCGTCATCTCCTTGACTGCAGCCACCGCCGGCCCATCTTTCGTCACATCCTGTCCCGCAAGAAACTCACGGTACGCCGATTCACCCAACTTCTGCTCCCACTCGACCGGAATGCGATCGACCGCGAGTTCAACGAGCACATCACTCCCAAACCAGAGCCCCAGTACCAGTGCCACCAGGGTTGCGCCCACAACAGTCCAGACCGTCCGATGTCGCTGCCGAACCTGACGTACTTGTTGTGCCGCCTGTTCAAGCGGGCGACTCAAATGTTCGGGCGCTGCTTGTCGAAATGCACGGATGACAGCTGGGTTTTTGAGATACAGCGTGCGTGGCCCAGTTGAACCGGTCCATGTCAGGACCAGCTGATCATGATCCAATCCACCGGCCGAAACGGTCACTGTCGAAAACGACACCGATTCCGACCGGCTCTCTCCTTCATCATGATCTGAAGGAAACGTGATCGTGAGCCCGTGCCCTTCAACATGAACAAGACACGGGATCCCACTGGCAGGAAACTCATCGCCGAAGCAGAGCGCGTTGGGAGGTATAGTCATTGGTCAATAATCACTGGTGAAGAGCGGTCGTTATCTTGCGCATAAGTCTCTCTATCTTTCCGGTGACCAATGACACATGACCATTGACTCGTCACTACTCTGATACTGGGATAAATTGGCGAACCCACGCACCGAAGCCGCCTGGATTTCGGCTCTGAATGAAGACAAGGCCCGGCCCACGGAATCGACAGACAAAGCCTTCGCCCGAGGTAAAGCTGGCCACCCATCCGGACGTGGCTTTTTCGATATTGTACGACGTGGTGGAGGACCAGGCCACCAGATGGCTATTGTCGACAATATATTCCTGCCCAGGTTTCAATTCGATCTTGTGAATGGCGCCGAAACTGTTCAACACCAGCATGCCTTTCCCACTCATCTTGAGAAGAAAGAACCCTTCCCCGCCCAACAACCCACGGGTCATACTCTGCATTTGACTATCGATGGTAACTCCATCGGCACCAGCCAGAAATCCATCTTTCTGCACCATATATTCGTTCACACCATCGAGTTCGAGAATCACCACCTCTCCGGGCACCGTCGAAGCCAGCAACACCTCACCGGCGCCCCGACTCGCACGGAGGGTCTGAAAGAAAAACTTCTCACCCGTCAGAAACTTCCGTGACAGGGCTCCGAGAAACCCACCTTCCATTTTGCTTTCGATATCAATGGTCGGGGAACAGGCGACCATCGCACCGGACTCCGCCTTAATCTTTTCTCCTTCTGCCAACTCAATACGCACCATCGGAAACGCACCGGGATACAGAATTTCACTCTTCATTGTTTCAATCTCCCAACTGACGTGAGGGGTAAGGCGATATGGACAAACCAGATCACGCCTTCACATCGCCACTTTTTACGATATTCCTTTTCTGATTGCGGATAAGGCCACTTAGCATCTTATCGATCCGCTCCATTCTTCCAGCAATGATTTCCCAATTATCCTGTGCAAGATATCCCAACCTCTTTGCAAGTTCGAGGTGTGTATCCAATTCACTAAGCGACCCTTGGGCCATGTGCAGATAATTGATGAACTCCTTTTTCGTTTGACGACCAGCACCTTCGGCAACATTACTGGGAACACTGGCAACAGCCCGCCGAACTTGATTGGTCAGAGCATACCGCTCTTCTCTCGGAAAAGAATCAGTTACCTGATAGACCGTGACAGCCAAGTCCATCGCTGTATTCCACAGATCCAACTTCTTGTGAGGCTTATCCATTTCTTGATTATTCTTTACCGCCTCACGCCTCACGAGGCTCATCCCGCTATCCACCCATAGACCAGACGGCTTGGTTCAGGCCCCTCCTCAAGATAGCTCATGCGGAGCCGGCCGAGGGCGTCACGTGGCACCTCGTGTCTGGTTGCCTCCACATTCATTCCAAACACCTTCGCTGCATTGAGACCAAAAATTCGTTCTTTGACCTGCCTCGTCAATGGTTGATAGTGGTGTTCCTGGATCAAGGCCTCTGGAATCTGGAATCGTCGAAAAGCGTCGATTTGCCATTGAGGTGTTCCATACCAGATCGAATCCGTTCCCCACAAGACATGCTCAACGCCGAACGCACGAATGATTCGTCCCAGCAAATGCGCACAGATCAACGGATAGGTGGTCACTAATTGCGCAAACGTCGACCCCAACTCCATATAAATGTTGGAGAGACCCGGCTCATTTTCCTTCATCCGGCAGAATTCGGTGGTCCATGGAATTTCACCCGTTTTCGCAAAGACCTGATCAATCGACGAGACGCCTCGCAGCCCAGAGTGATACACCAAAAAATCGAGATCCGGGAAGTCTTTGGCTGCCTTAATCAAATCTCGTGGGTGGTTATAATCGGGCACAGGCCCTAACGGAAGTCCCTTGTGAACACAGATTCGCTTGACCTGAAGCTTTCTTGCTTGCTCCAACATGGGATAGGCAATCCCTTCGTCATCCATTCGCCAGCCTCGATCAAATCCCTTCGGACAAGACCCGGTATAGCACTTCCAGGCGTCGACCTTGAGCGTTTCAGCCTGCATGGCCATAAACTCCAAATCCACCGCACCCAGCTGGGGGGTCACCAGACCATGGGCCAACATGCGTTGTGAGCCAGCCAGTCGATTGATCTCGTCGCGGATATGGGCCATTTCCTTCGGCGGGACCACGGCCTCTTGTGGGTAGGGACCTGGCGGCGTGCTGATCAAGCCGATTGCCGTTTCACTGTCAAAGAAGACTTCCTTGACGAAATTCCTCCAGGACAAATCATCGATGGTACCCCGATCGCCGGCCAATCGTGGGTTGAGTCCGGACTCACGAATAGCCCGTCGCAACGACAACAACGCCTGCTTGGACACCGCGCCTTTGCGATGAGCTTCGGCGTCGAGAGGATCATAGCTGGACCCGACATAGTGGGTTTGCACGTCGAAGATAAAATACGGGGCACCCCGTTGCTCGGCGAACGCGGCAGTCTCAAAGAGCTCGATTTCTCCAATATTGAAGAATTTGCCGAACACAGTGTTCATGGCTAGCAGCGCTGCAGCCACCCCGGCCGTTCCATTCAACAACTCTCGCCTGGTGACTCCGGTGCGAGTCACCGCTCGTTCCATCAAGTCTGCCGCCATTCGCTCGACGCGGTTCTGCTGCCTCGTCTGGGAAATGGGGAGGAACTCTTCATTCGAGACGATCTGCGTCGGAATCCGAGTTGGGCAGATCATGCCCCTCTTCACGACCTGACCACCACAACTGAGGTTCGTACATGCTTCATGGCCGTCCTCTCCTATGCGCGGCGTGCTGATTGTGTGAAATACTCGACGCGCTGTCAAGCGCGCATCGGCGAGGCCACAGCACTCAAAAGCGCTGTGCGTGACGTATAATTGACCCAAAGATGGTGAAACGTCGCACGTGAGGCGTCCGAATTCTGAAGCGAGATACGTTTCACGCTTCACAAGCCACGCATAGTGTTGCAGCGGCCTGTCGGTGATAACAGGTGGAGCACTCGTGGGGCGTGCTGCCTGGTCAGACCAGACTTATCTCGATTTTGACGAAGAGGCCGAGGACTTGCCCTGATTGGCGGAGGTATACGTTGCAGGAATCTCTACTGCCACGTCAACTTGCGGATCGGCATCCTGATCTTTCCCGTCGTGACCGACACTGTACAGCAAGCCTTTTTTCTGATTCACCAACATCGGGAGGCCCGTATAGGGATCATAGAAATTCTGTCCCGCTTTGGCGATCTTGTTGGGAAGGTCGCCCTCTGAAGATCCGCGTCGCAACCACGCCTGTAAGCTTGCAAGCCTCAGATGAGCGTCTGTATCCACCACCAGTCCGTTGTACACATCCCACGCGGGCAGCGGGTCAACACCGACTAAATTCTCGATTGGGTTAGTGAGATAATCTATCACGCCAGTCGCAGGAAAACGCACATAGTCTTTCCACTTCGGAAGGGAGTCATAGTGCCTTTCTCCGGTCGCTTGGTACGACGCTTCGTAGTACTTGGCATAATCATTGAGCCGGCGCTGTTTTGGTAATGGCAACGCCGATACCACCATCGCAGATATGGCCTGACCTTCAGCTCTCGCTGCTTTGATCTGACTCTCATAGGTCTTCCCGGCCGAAACCAGTTCGCTTTGCATCGGCCACCGTAGCGACAGCTCGGCCTGATCGAGCGGTCGCACAACTTTGGTGATGCGCCCTAGATGTTTGGTATCGAAATCCGAACGGACAAGCAGACCCGATGCGAGGGCAATGTCGTCGTTAATCGCTTGCAATGCCAGCATTTTGACGGGAAGCGTCCGTGCCTGGCTCAGCACGACCCGCCACGTTTCCATGTCGGTTTCAAGTCGATCAACGGCGACCTCCGTTCCTTGTGCGAATCCATCTGCGACATGCAATTGGTGGGCGAACACCATCGCCCCGCAGGGTGGACTGACAGGCTGACCGTAGCCCCAATCCTCGAATGGAAGCTTTTGCCACTGACGATATCGTTCAAGCGTCACCTGATGCCGGCTGCCCCATCCTTGGATGGTCTCCTGATGCGATTTGAATTGTCCGATCGGATCTGATCCTCGGACCCATCCACGAATAGTGCTGGCGGACGCACTCGACCGGTCACTTCCTTCTGGTCCGGGAGTTCCAAAGCAACCCAATGCGGTGGTCCGATCGCCGATGACAGATTGTCTCTCAGCCTCAGCACGGAGAGGATCTTGCCCCACTGGCACATCGATCCCAATCAGCAATGCGTACGCATTCTTTTGGGCCCCGAAGATGGTCTGTTGTGGCGTCGTCGTAAAACTCTGGAAAGTGGGTGATGGCGGTTCGTCCATGAGCATCCAGATCAGTGCCAACGCTCCAAGGCCAAGTGCGACGCACACCCCGATCAGCACCGTAAGTCCTACGACGGTTCTCACAATGGCCTGAGTGGTCGAGAAGCCGGTGCGCAGGAAGCCCAGGATCGCTACTCCTGCTCCGCTCAGAATTGCATTGGACTGTTGGCTCTTCGCTGGTTCCTCAACACGCGGTCTCGTCTCTGGTCCTCTCCCGACCCTTGAAGATTCGACGAACGCCTCATCGTTCGCATAAGCCGCCGGCAGCGACTGACGGACTTCCTGCCGCTCGAGAATCCCGGGTTCCGTTGATGTCTCGCGGGTGACAACAGGCTCCCGATCCTCTCGCGTCACGACATCCGTCTCAATCTGCTCTTGTTGAGAAGGCATCGGTTCAGGACTCGGAGATCCTGCTTGAACGTTCACTACCCCTGGTGGCTGATCGTCGTGAAGGACCGCCCTTGACGCTTCCTGAGTCCCAGGCAGGCTCGCACCATCGTCTACGATGGACTTCGTCGCACTTGGTTCAATGGGAGCAGGCTCAACAAGTCGAATGGGCTCGATTTCCTCGCGGAAGGCCTTGTCGACCGGCTGCAATTCATGTGTCTGCAATTCCGCTGTGGGGCCTTGCTCGACCTCCTCAGGAACTGCACCGGAATGGGGCTGGTCTCGCTTGATGGCAAACTCGGTCGGCCTATCACCAACTTCGTGCTGATCCACGACCGAGCCTAGATTCGGATCCTGGAGACAGACTTGATCCGCAGATTCCTGTGACGCAGAAGATACCGCTTCGTCGGCTTGTGATGATTGTACGATAGAGAACAACGGCGCTGAGTCCGTGACCTGCTCTGTGCTTTGGTCCGTCGCGGACGACGCACCGGTCTCCCCCACAGAATCCTGCCGTTCCTCCGAGTGTACGACAGAGACATCTTGTGCAAACGAAAATGCAGCCGGCTCTGGATCAGACCCATTGGGCGATGAGGAAGATGACGGTTGACTCTCGTGAACTTGTGGAGACCTGTCTTGGCCCTGAGGCTGATCCAAGGGTTGTTCGAGAGGCTCCGCCGCAATCGGAGGATTCATCTCGACGGGAGAGATCGACAGCACCGACTCCTGCACCTGATCCCATGGCATGGGTGCAACCGGCGATCTTGGTATTTCTTCATCTACTTTCCCATTTTTGCTCTCCTGTTTCGGAGCTTCTACGGCAGAAGCCTCGACCAGCTCGCGTTGAAGAGAGGGGACAGGAGAAGTATCTGCAAGCGTCCCTTCCAGGCGAGTCGGCACCGGGGACTGTGACGCATCCTTTGCAGAAGATTGCTCTCCGAACTTCCAGGCTGTATCAAAGACGGATTTCCATGAAAACCCTGGCTGTTTCCAGGGCTGCGCTGCCTCATCCGTCTGGACTGATGCTGGAGCGGTTGGCAATTCGGTAGAGCTAGCGCTCTCTTCTGCTTGCTGCCGCTCGACTTGGTTGGTCGTAAAAGAGGGGTCCTCTTTGTTTGCTTCCAGTATCGGCTCTGCAAATGATGGCTCTATCCTGACAGATGGAATGGGCTCTTTGTCAGCCTGAGACTGGGGTGGCAGACTGGACTCCGCGATATCCACGGAGAAACTGCCCGACGGGCCGACTGTCTGTTCAGAATCCACCCGCAGCGCCTCGGATGCGAGACGATCCTCTGCTACAGCTGCTGCCTCTGCGGCTTCAGATAAAGTCGGCTCCGGTATTTCGAGCGAGGCAGAATCGGCATCCACCACATCTCGATGAGCTTCCAACTGTGCCACAGGGAGCTCTGCCCTGGAATCTAGAGGCCCAGGAGCAGGAAGTGACTCCTCTGCCATCTCCTGCGTTGCGAACTGACAGGTCTCCTGTGCATCTGAAACCTCTCCAGCCTCTTGGATAGAACCGTCTGCCGGTCGATCAATTTGAGCTTCGGTGCCAACAGGTTCTCCCTGGGTACCAGGAAGCTCTTCCGAGCGGACTAGACAGTGTTCCGAGGACTGAACTTGTTCCGGAGCATCAACACTGTGCTCTGATTGTGCCGCCGATGGTGCAATGTCAGGTAATTGCGCCGTCTCACCCGATGACTCCGCCACGCCATGCGAAACGTGGACTTCCCATGGCATCACTTCATCTGTTCTAGAAGAATCGGCCTGTTCCCGTGAGTCCTCGGCAGATACGCCTTGATGGAGTTCGGTATCAGTCCCGACGGCACTCGGTTGACGCGGTACTAATTGGCCGGTTTCCGCATCAAAAAAGGAGGCCAACCGGAACGCAACAGGGCTTGCCGGGGCCAGTTCCCGTATTTTTGAATAGAGTTGCCCCGCATGATCCGGGCGCTCGGGATCCGGATCTTCGATTAAGATATCAACGGCCTTTCCGTACTCTTCGACGGCCTCGAGAACATTTCCCTTTTCTTGATAGATCGTCCCGAGCTTTTCAAGGTAGGGCACACAGCGCGGACCGGCGGCGAGGTATTCACGAAGGAGTGATTCAGCGAGCCAGTAGTCTTGGCGCTGAAAAGCTTCGGCAAGCAGGGCATCAAAGGCTTCTCTTGCCGGAATGAGGCTTCCCAAGCGAAGATGGAGCGTCGCGAAAAGCCGGCGCGCCTCCATGTTGACCGGATCGAGAGCCAGGAGCTCCTTGAGCGCAGCGGATGACCGGCCGTACTTCCCTGCATTCATTTGAGTGATCGCCTCTTCCAGCAGCGCGCTCTTCCTGCTGTAGCCGACCACCCCACGCTTCGGCGTACGGATCGTCTCTGTCTTATCTGATTTTATTGAGGGTTTCTTATTCCAGCGCACGGATTAACCTTAGCAGATCTCCAGTACCCAAGAGCCCAACGGACGCTCTTCCGAAGCCTCGCGCCTGGCCCCCTCCTCACGCAAAAGACCAAAGCCATCATGCCAGGAGTCAGGTACTGTTGAAATTCAACAGACAGTCTCGCAACCTCTTGATATTACAAGACTGGATTGCTTTCTTGCTTTTACTTCGGGTGTGTGACGGCTCTAAGACCAACGCGTCCAACACTGGTTTCCTGTCCGAACCATAGACATCTGTGCTCTGCCGGTGTCAGTCTGCTCAACAGAATCGCTCCTTACCTAGTTCTTGCACCCATCCGTTTCAATTGATTATCGGCTTTTTCATGAAATTCATTAGCTTAGGGAGTAATGACAGGGCACTGTCCACCCACTCCGCCCCTGTGGAGCCTAATGGTCCTGAATGTGTCTCGCGCACGGCTTGGAGAACTGATCAACACCAGGCCATTGAGACTGAATTGCCGCAAAATGTAATCCTGGTTGTGTCCCTCGATCCGCCTATGGTACGGTCAAACTCAATTGCCAAGTTTTATGAGAACCACGGAATTCCTAGCTCCATCGTGCAATTTCATTCAAGCCTGACATTGGTATTGCCTACAGCCAGACTGGTGAGAACCTACTTGGTAGGGGCACTCATCTGCTGCTTGGCACTCGTTCCGCCCAACACGTTTGCCCAAGGAACCGCATCGCAACCGGCCAAGGTCTCTCTCGATTTCAACGAAATTGATATCCCTGTCTTTGCCCGGTTCATTGGGGAGCTCACCGGCAAGAACTTCGTGCTGGACGAAACCATCAAGAAGCAAGGTGGAAAGATATCTGCGTTTTCTCCAACCAAAGTGTCCCCGGACCAGGCGTTCAGCATGTTTATAGCGGCACTCGAGGCCGCTCGCATCGCGGTCGTGAAGAAGGACGGAAATCTCTATCAAATTGTGCCGATGGGTGATCTCCCGCCTGAGCGGGGGGTGTTTGTCTATAAGCTCAAACATGCCAACGCCACAGATCTCGCAGCAGTCCTCACCAATTTGGTGGCTCGCTCACAAACCGTGGCTCAAATCACACCAGGCGTTCGGCCCCCGATCAGGCCACTGACGGAATTTGAAGCCCCTGTCCAGGTGTTCGCGGACAAGGCCACGAACTCAATTATCGTCAGCTCAACCAAGAATGCATGGACTCACATCCATGCCGTGATTCGTGACTTAGACATCCGGCGTAAGCAGGTGTTTGTCGAAGCAGTGATCTTGGAGGTTCAAGTCGACCGCTTGCGTCAAATCGGTACCGACCCGACTCAGGTTTTGGGAGCGGGAAAGTCAGGATTTCTTCAGGGGATTGGTGGGTTCAATAGAGCGCCAGAAGAACTCGCCTCCGTTGCTCAAGCCATCAGTGGTGTGGCTGCAGGTGGGGCGACGGGTGGCGCAGTGACCGTATTGAACACTGTGAATGTGCGGGCATTTATGAACCTCCTGATGAACCTCACTGATACAAATATCCTTTCGACACCCCAGGTCCTCGCGGCTGATAACCAAAAAGCTAAAATCGTTGTCGGTGAAAATCGGCCGTTCCCAACGGGACAGGCTCAAGGTATCACCGGAGGAACGTTGGTGACGATTGAACGAAAGGACGTTGGTGTCACGTTAGAGTTGACGCCCCAAGTACTTGAGGATGATTTGATTCGACTTGAAATTAAGCAAGAGATTACTGCGATTGCGGAGAATGTTGCTCAAACGATCGGAGCCGGCTCAGCCAGCATCCCCGTTGGGCCCACCACCACCAAGCGATCCATGGAGACGACAACCATCGCCCAAGACCAACAGACTCTCGTTATCGGGGGGTTAGTGCGTGATAACATCACACTGAGCGAAAAGAAGATCCCTCTCTTGGGAGATATTCCATGGCTGGGGTGGTTGTTTAAGTCACAGAATCGCCAGACTGAAAAATTGAACCTGCTCGTCTTTTTGACCCCACATTTAATTCGAGACGACGCGGACATGGCTGAACTCAACGCAAGAAAAGCTCGAGATGTTAATACTTTACAGCGTGACAATCGGATTGAGGAGCCCACCAGACTCAAGCAGGATATGCTCGAGCGCCTCGAACCGCCTTCGGTAGTACCCCAAGTCCCCCCTGCCGATAGGCCCAACAGGCCTTAACCCACCCGTTCACAAGCGCTTCCGTTACCGCGATACCCGTCGCTTGATCCTAAGTTTCAGGTTTCATGTTTAACGTTTCAGGGGCAACCTGAAACATGAAACTTCAAACTTGAAACCATTGGTTTGGACACTTCACAAGATAGACAGCACACCCAATCCCACTACCATTAGGCCCCAAGGCCCCTCCTCAGAGGAATGGCGCCTTGTTCTCCGCCTGACTATGCTGCACCCCTACAGACTAATAAGGCAGGAAGGAGACTAAACCAATGCCTAATACGATTGTGAACTGGCGAATTCATCAGCGTCTTTCCGTCTCCTATCCGGTCATCTTTGGAGGAGCCCCATTTGTCGGAGAGGGAACCATCTCAAACATCTCCCGAACTGGCTGTTCAGTGAACTGTGACCGGACCGTCTTAATGGGTAGCTACATTAAGCTGAGCGTCCTCTTGCCTGACCCCACATCGTCCCTGTTCATTGAGCTCGGAAAGGTTCGATGGGTGAAGGAACAGACGTTCGGTGTGGAATTCATCCGTGTGCCGACACTCACTCGCCACCGATTAGACCGAGTCGTGTCACAAGAGGTAGTCTTAGAGGCAAATCTCCTGTCAGTACCCGCCTAAGCTTCGTCGTGATCCAATAGCAATATACAAGACCTGGCATCGATTGATCTGACTCCAAGGTATGACCTTGCCCAATAGATGGGGATGAGAGTGGAAGGAGAAAGACCGGAAGTTAGAACATTTTCAAACAACAGTCCCCCACCACTTGCGATGGGGGACTGTTTAAATCTGGCACGAACCTACGGCTTGATGTCAAAATGAATCGACAAGCCCGCATGCACAAAGATCGTCCTGATCGTGGACTCATATTGATTCAGAACTGGACCATCCGCAAACGGTAGGGACGCCCCGAACCGATCCGTGTTCAGGTCGTCGTGGAAGGCGTGGACATACTTCGCCTCCACAAACGCGGCCACATACTTGAACAGATGGGCCTTGATTCCTCCCACTCCCTGAAACGCGATAGACGTGTCCCGCTGATCGGTGAGGGGATTCGCAAACGTAGCTCCGCGGGCGCCACCTGCCCTCATCGCGAGCTGATGTGCTCCCACACCGATCCCGACGTAGGGATGCCACCGCCCGTTGGGATAGGCCTCGGAAATCGCCATCGGCCGTCGAATCAGGAAATTGCTACCAACGTAGATGCCTTGGATTTCAGTTGTGGTGCCCTCAAACGCTCCGTCTGGAAGAGTTACCCCATTAAAATTTTCCCGACAGCAGGCCACGTCCGGATACCAAATAAAACCGGTGATCTCAACGCCGAGATCGAATCCCACCAACTTATTTCTGGTTGGAAACCAGACCCCTGCATTGCCACCGATCGATTGTTTGTTCTGATAGTCGACATCTCTGTCCACCCTCGGCGTACTCCCGTCCCTGAACGTCGCGTCCTGACTGAACGGAATGGCAATACCTGCCATAAACGATAGATAGGGCTCAATAGTACCAGACGACATGTTGGGGAGACCGGATGATAACGCGTAGGGATCAGCGACCCGTGCAGTGTATGGATCCTCGGCCCGAGCCGCCTGAGCCGCAACAACGGCACAGAGGAGGAAAATCATCGCCGAAATTCTGGTTTTCATTCATCACCCTCCCAAATAAAGAACATAGTCTCTTCGACGACTTCTGGTCGCAGAACCAGGACATTGTTCAGAATGGAACTGTCGCCCGTGCTCGCCTTTCCCTTTGTGTGTGCGAGCGTTTTCTAATGCATCGTGCGCCTTGAGAACCCCAGCGCACATCAGAGCTTGCACGGCTCCCATCGCTCGAAACGGCAAACGACGACACCCTGCAATGCTTGCAAATCCTTCGTCACTGGCCACGGACAGCAGGCCACTGGAATTCATTTTCGAGGTGGCTGAGTCATGACTCGATTCCACAAAGGAGCTGACGGATAGTGAGGTTAAAACAGCCGACCTCATAGCAACCACGAGGGATGCTCCTTTCGTATACATTCGGCAGTCGGCGCCAACAGTACCAATCCCTCGTTCATTTTTTAAAATAGATAAAACTGATTAACACTATCGATAAAACCAATAACTAAAAATGCGGCCTAAGAAAAATACCGAAACGGTTCCATTCAAACCTTGCAGTAGGCACACCGCTTCCCCTTTTCTGCCCCTCTTACACGTTATGGCAGCAGCCCAAGGATGGTCTTTCCTGCTGGGCTTCAGGAGAGGAAGGATTTACAGGTAGGGAGAGCCAGGACGTACCATCAGGCGCCTGAAGATGATGCCAACCGAGGGAACAGCCTGAGACGACACCTACCGCCCCAGAGCCTTCTTGACTGCCTCCCCGATCTCTGCCGGATTCTTCACGACCTTGACGCCAGCCGCTTCTAGGGTTCTCATCTTTTCAGATGCCGTCCCCTTGCCGCCAGAGATAATCGCACCGGCATGGCCCATGCGACGGCCAGGAGGTGCCGTAATTCCGGCGATAAAGCTAACAACTGGTTTCTTCACGTTCTTCTTGATGAATTCAGCAGCTTTTTCTTCCGCGTCGCCGCCGATCTCGCCGATCATGACAATGGCCTGAGTCTCAGGATCTTTTTCAAACAGCGGCAGGACATCCACGAACCCTGTACCGTTCACAGGGTCACCACCAATTCCGACGCACGTGGTTTCTCCCAAACCCAATGTTGAGAGCTGATGCACTGCTTCATAGGTCAACGTCCCGCTGCGCGACACTACGCCGACAACACCCTTTTTGTGAATGAAACCCGGCATAATTCCGATCTTGGCCTCGTCTACCGTAATCACCCCCGGGCAGTTCGGACCAATAAGTCTCACATCCCGACCGCGCAGAGCCCGTTTCACTTTCACCATGTCATTCACCGGGATCCCCTCCGTGATACAGATCACGAGTTTGATTCCCGCATCAGCTGCTTCCAAAATGGCATCGGCACAGAAGGGCGGAGGCACAAAGATGAGCGACGTATCGGCTTCGGTCTTTTTCACCGCATCCGCGACTGTATTGAATACGGGAATGCCTTCGACTTCCTGCCCGGCCTTGCCCGGCGTCACACCGGCGACCACCTTCGTCCCGTAGGCCTTACATTGAGTCGCGTGGAACGAACCTTCCTTCCCCGTAATCCCCTGCACCACTACTCGTGTATTCTTATTGACGAGAATGCTCACGATATCCTCTTTTCTTACCTTCCTTTTTAAGAAAGTGTGCCGGGTCGGTCTTCATCCTGCACGCATCCACCGAGCACCAAACAGAACTTGTTCGACCCGGAGCCAGTTAAGATTGATCTTGGCGACGAGATAAATCTCCTTCGCCTTGTGTGCGCAGTGGGCGAGCACGGCAGACTGGCCCGGCGCATCTTTCTCTTACGCTGCTTTTCCTGTCAGTTTCACAATTTTTTGGGCGGCTTCCCACAGATCGTTGGCGACATCGAGCTTCAACCCGGAATCTGCCAACAGCTTACGACCTTCTTCGGCATTCGTCCCTTGCAATCGGACCACGAGAGGCACGTTGATCTTCACTTCCTTGGCTGCTTCGATGACACCGTGGGCAATACGTTCACAGCGCACGATGCCGCCAAAGATGTTGATGAAGATGCCTTTCACGTTCGGATCTTTCAGCAGAATCCGGAAGCCGGCGGCAACCGTCTCCTTCGTCGCGCCTCCGCCCACGTCCAAGAAGTTCGCCGGCTCGCTGC
The DNA here is from genome assembly GCA_902500805.1 of uncultured Nitrospira sp. GTDB lineage: Bacteria > Nitrospirota > Nitrospiria > Nitrospirales > Nitrospiraceae > Nitrospira_D. The sequence continues at coordinate 19,734 of CABVSA010000036.1, forward strand.
CGGCCAGCTTAATGACGTCCATCGTGGCCATTGCCAAACCAGCCCCGTTCACCATGCAACCGATGTTGCCGTCCAGTTTCACATAGTTGAGATTGTTTGTGGTCGCTTCGATTTCCAGCGGCTCTTCCTCGTTCAGATCACGCATCTTTTGTACATCTTCATGCTTAAAGAGGCCGTTGTCGTCGAACGAGACTTTGCCGTCCAGCGCCACAACGGTCTTTTCTTTCGTGATGATGAGGGGATTAATTTCGACCAGGGCACAGTTCTTCTCCATGAACAGGCGGTACAGATTCCCCAGCATTTTGATGAATGGATTCATCGCCGTCGGCTCGATATTCTGAAGCCCGAGCGCAAAGGCGATGTTCCGCCCGTTGTATCCCTGAAATCCCACAGCAGGATCAATCGGTTCCTTGATGATCTTTTCCGGGGTCTTGGCGGCTACTTCTTCGATTTCCATCCCGCCTTCCGTGCTGGCGATGAACGTGGGCCAGCCCGTATCGCGATCGACAAGAATGGACAGATAGAGTTCCTTGGCGATATTCGCCCCCTCCTCCATCAACAGACGGTGAACCTGACGTCCTTTGGGGCCTGTTTGATGCGTCACCAATGTCTTGCCGATGAGCTCTTTCGCGAACCCTGCCACCGCTGTCTTATCCTTGGTGATTTTTACTCCACCAGCCTTCCCTCGACCGCCGGCATGAATCTGTGCTTTGACGACGAACACGGGTGTATTCAGTTCGCTGGCCCATGCGGTCGCCGCATCAGGTGACGTGATTTCCTTGCCGCGCGGCACCGGCACACCAAACTGCGCAAACAGTTGCTTGGCTTGAAACTCGTGAACATTCATTCTTAACCTCGAAGAGCTAGTAGCTGATGGCTAATGGCTTATGGCATGGACTGAGAGCGGATCGGCATTCTTGCCATTCGCTATCAGCCATAGGTCATAGGCTCCTTACACTTTCCTCGTATACGCCGGCAGGATCATCGGCGAGATGACGCCACTGGCGTTCCCGTGCTTCTTGGCTTCCGCGCGGAACTGTTGCACATGCCTGAGGGACAGCGCGCCCTGTTTCATCGACTGAGCACGACCGGCAGCGGTCAAGCCGGAGCGTTTCCCGAACACCATGAGGTCCAATAAGGAATTCCCCATGAGACGGTTCCGCCCATGCAGTCCGCCGGACGCCTCTCCTGCCACGAACAGATTCTTCACATTGGTTTCCGAGTTCGTATCGATCTTCACCCCGCCGTTCTGATAGTGCAGCGTCGGATAGATCAAGACCGGATCCTTGCTGATATCGATCCCGAATCGCTCAAACTGCATCATCATCGCCGGGAAATGCTTCTCGACCGTTCCTGGTCCATGTTCGGCATCCAAGAGTGGGGTATCCAGCCAGACACCAACACGGCCTGACATCGTTCTGATCCCACGCCCTTCCTCACACTCGCGGATAATCGAAGAGGACACGACGTCTCGCGTATCGAGCTCGTTGACAAACCGTTCACCCTTGGCATTGACGAGGTGCCCGCCTTCGGAGCGAATCCCCTCCGTGACCAATGCCCCGATCAATTGTTCAGGATACACGGCGCCTGACGGGTGATATTGAAACGTATCGACATGCGCGAGTTTGGCACCCATGCGATAGGCCAAGCAGAGCCCATCACCGGTCGCCCCATAGTGATTGCTTGTCGGGAACCCCTGAATGTGCAATCGACCGATGCCACCGGTCGCGAGAATCACCGACTTGGCGGCGACGACCACATGTCGCTGATTATCGAGGTCTTTAAAAATCGCACCGGTGCAGACCCCTTGATTATCGCTGAGCAATTCAATAGCCGCAGCAAACTCAAGCAATTGAATCTTTTGATTGATGACCTCATCTTTGAGCACACGCATGATTTCGAGGCCGGTATAATCGGAACAAGTCAACAGGCGCGGTTTCGAACTTCCCCCACCTTTCTTGACATGCAGATTCCCGTCGGCCTGTCGATCGAACAGCACCCCCAACTCCAAGAGCCACTTCGCAATCGATGGCCCATCTTCGACCATGACTTTGAGCAGGGCATGGTCATTCTCCATATGCCCGCCCTTGAGCGTATCGAGAAAGTGCGTCACGGGAGAATCTTCCGGCGCCACGGAGATCTGCATGCCGCCCTGCGCCATCACACTGTTGGAATCGCCCAAGCGCAGCTTCGTGGCCAGAATGGTTTTTGCTCCCGCGCCATGGGCGTGCAAAGCCGCGGCACAACCCGCGCCTCCACCACCGATGACCAAGACGTCGCAGGAGTATTGCGGCGTGAGATCGGCGTTATCCTGGATGGAACTGTCACCCTCAAGCAACGTCGCCAGCTCAACGACGGTCTTGTCACCTTCGTTCGGACCAAACTTGATCGGTCGATAAGCACTGGCACGAAAGTCCGGATGGTACTTGTGAATCAGTTGGTCTCGGTCTGCCGGAGAAAACTTGGGGATGGTCTGCTGACGCCGGGCATCCCGAGTCTTGTGTACGATCTGTTGGAGCGCGTGAATATCCATAGAAGAAGAAAAGTCAATGGTTAATGGTTGAGGGATAATGGTTCATGGACGAGAGGTTCCTGCATCAAACCCTATGGTCTTGTTACTGTTCCAGCGACCATTAGCCATTGTCCATTAACCATGGGTTATTTCACTGTCGCACAGTGTGCGGCCAGTTCTTTCTCATTCATCTTCAGAATCTTGGCCCATTCATCCGTATAGATACCGTCCTGAATCTCTTTGATCCTGGTATCGAGCCCGACCGGTTTGTCGGTGAAATGTGCGCCTTGCGCACGGCTGACGTAGAGGGCGACAAGGTTGGGTGCAATGTCAGCAATACAGACCGGCGTGCACATGCCGCACATGACACAATCCATGAACATCTCAGAGACGCTCTTAAAGTCACCGAAAACAGCCTTCCAGACCCCTTCCCGCACGTCAATTTTCTGCGGGCAGGCCTCCGTGCAGGCGTTACAATTCCGGCAGAGCGGCGCTTCCGGATAAAGATTGAACAGGTCTTGCTTAGGATCTTGGAGCGTCTGAATCTCGTAGGTGGCCTTGCGTGCCGGAAACGGCGGCATCATGGTAAACGACATCCCGTCTTGAACTGCCATCTGACAAGCCAAGCAGGTTCGAACCTTGGGATCGTCCTTCGTACGATAGTAAGTCGCACAGGCTCCGCAGAATCCACCGAGGCAGCCAACGCCGCGGACGACATCCATGCCCGCATACCACATCGCCTTCACAACCGTGATTCCTTCCGGCACATCAACTTTCTTACCGGCGATCTCGATTGTGACCATCCGAGGTTTCATCACCTCGGGCTGATCGATCACATTTTCGTTTAATTCTTGAGCCATTTCACAACCCAGTAAGGGATGAAGGGTGAGGGGTAAGGAGAAATCCTCACCCCTAACTCCTTACCCCTCACTCCTCACTGTTTATACGAACGAATCGATGATCTTGTTCAACGTCGCGCTCGGTCGCATCGCCTTGTACGCCTTGGCATCGTCTGGGTGATAGTACCCGCCGACATCCTGTGGTTTGCCCTGCGCAGCGAGCAATTCGCCATCGATCGTCTTCTCGTTGTCGCTCAAATCCTTGGCGATCTTCGTGAACTTCTCCGCAATCTTCTTGTCCGCTATCTGAGCAGCCAAGGCCTGCGCCCAATAGAGCGCCAGATAGAAATGGCTGCCGCGGTTATCGATCTCGCCGACCTTGCGAGCCGGCGACTTGTTGCTCTCGAGGAACTTTGCGTTGGCTTGATCTAGCGTGTCTGCCAGAATCTTTGCCACCGGGTTATTTCCCGCCTTGGCCAAGTGCTCCAACGAGGCGGCCAGCGCCAGAAACTCACCGAGCGAATCCCACCGCAGGTAGCCCTCTTGCTCGAACTGCTGCACATGCTTCGGGGCCGATCCACCGGCACCGGTCTCGAACAACCCGCCGCCGTTCAACAACGGGACGATCGAGAGCATCTTGGCGCTGGTGCCGATTTCGAGAATTGGGAACAGGTCCGTGAGATAGTCGCGCAGCACGTTGCCGGTGCAAGAAATCGTGTCCTTGCCTTCCTTCATCCGCTCAATTGAGAACCGGCAGGCATCGGCCGGTGACATGATCTTGATCTCAAGGCCATTCGTATCGTGCTTCGGCAGATAGGCATTCACCTTCTTAATCAATTCAGCATCATGGGCACGGTCCTTGTTCAGCCAGAACACGGCCGGTGCGCCGGTTGCCCGAGCACGCGTGACCGCCAACTTGACCCAGTCTTGAATCGGGGCATCCTTGACCTGGCAAGCACGCCAGATGTCGCCCTCTTCAACCTTATGTTCGTGGAGGGTCGAACCCGACGCATCCACGATGCGGATCGTACCGTTGGCCGGTGCCTTGAAGGTCTTATCATGTGAACCATACTCTTCCGCAGCCTGCGCCATCAACCCGACGTTGGGAATCGTCCCCATCGTCTTTGGATCAAAGGCACCTTTCTGCTTACAGAACTCCACCATCTCGTGATAGACCGGCGCGTAACTTGCGTCGGGAATCACACACTTCACATCCTGCAGCTGTCCAGCCGGATTCCACATCTTGCCGGAATCACGGATGACCGGTGGCATGGACGCGTCGATGATGATGTCGCTCGGCACATGGAGATTCGTGATGCCCTTGTCGCTGTTCACCATCGCCATCGGCGGGCGCCTCTGATAGACCGCCTGAATATCCGCCTCGATCGCCTTCCGCTGCTCATCCGGCAAGGCCTTGATCTTGGCATAGACGTCGCCGAGACCATTGTCAGGATCCACGCCCAACTTCTTGAATGTCTCGCCATGCTTCTCAAACACATCCTTATAATAAACAGTCACGCCATGGCCGAAGATCTTCGGGTCGGAGACCTTCATCATGGTGGCCTTCATATGGAGTGAAAAGAGAACGCCCTTGGCCTTGGCATCCTCGATCTGCTCTTCCAAGAACGTACGAAGCGCCTTGACACTCATAAAGGTCGCATCCAGCACTTCACCGGCCTGCAACGTGACCTTTTCCTTCAGAACCGTGGTCTTACCATCCGCGCCAACGAACTCGATTTTCGCCGTCGTCGCAGCGGGAATCGTGCGAGATTTTTCATTGGAGAAGAAGTCACCGTTCTTCATGTGAACCACGTGAGTCTTGGAGTCTGGCGACCAGGCTCCCATCTTATGCGGGTGTTTACGGGCATAGGCCTTCACGGAAAGCGGTGCACGGCGATCTGAATTACCTTCGCGCAACACCGGATTGACGGCACTCCCCTTCACCTTGTCGTAGCGGGCCTTGATGTCCTTTTCCTTGTCGTCCTTCGGATTCTCCGGATAGTCCGGCAGCTTGTACCCTTGCTTCTGCAATTCCTTGATCGTGGAAACCAGCTGGGGAATCGACGCGCTGATATTGGGCAACTTGATGATATTCGCTTCCGGCGTCTTGGCCAGCTCGCCTAACTCGGCCAGCGCATCATGCTGCTTCTGTTCTGCGGTCAGATATTCTGGGAATACCGCGATGACACGGCCTGCGAGAGAGATATCGCGCAGTTCCACGGTGACACCCGCTGCCTTTGTGAAGGCATTGATAATCGGCAAGAAGGAATAGGTCGCCAACATCGGCGCTTCATCCGTCTTTGTATAGATGATTTTGTCTGCTTTGCTTGCCATAACGCTCCCTCTTGGTGTGACTGTTTAGTTCAACGCATTGAGCGCCGAACCCGCCTTGAACCACGCGATCTGCTGTGCCGTGATGCTGTGGTTCGCCTGGATGGTGAGCGCGTTCCCATCCGCCTTGTGAATCGTTACCTGCACCGGCTTGCCAGGAGCCAGACTGTTCAGCCCCGTCACACTGATGCGGTCCTGCTGCTCGATCTTCTCGTAGTCCTTCTGATCAGCGAAGGTCAACGCCAAGATCCCTTGTTTTTTCAAATTGGTCTCGTGAATGCGCGCGAAGCTCTTCGTGATGACCGCGCGCACGTTCAAGAAGCGAGGCGACATCGCCGCATGCTCCCGGCTGCTGCCCTCGCCATAGTTTTCGTCGCCGACCACGATTGACCCGATGCCCTGTGCCTTGTAGGCACGGGCAATCTGCGCGATCGTCAGGTTCGACTCACCGGTCAATACGTTCGTGCCCTTGCCCGGCTCGGACGAAAACGCGCTGTTGGCGCCGAGGAACATGTTGTCACTGATCTTGTCCAAGTGGCCTCGGAATTTGAGCCAGGGACCGGCCGGTGAAATATGATCGGTCGTGGTCTTGCCCTTGGTCTTGATTAAGAGCGGCAGCTTGTCGAAATCTTTGCCGTCCCACTTCGGAAATGGCTGCAAGACTTGCAACCGTTCACTCGTCGGTGGAAGATCAACGGTGAGTCCCTCACCATTGTCAGCCGGTGCCACGTAACCCTCTTCACCCTTCGCAAACCCCTTGGCCGGCAACTCTTCACCAACAGGTGCTTGAAGCTTAAATTCTTTGCCGTCGGCTCCCTTCACCGCCTGATTGACTGGATCGAAGCCAAGATCGCCGGTGATCGCATAGGCCGTCACGACTTCCGGGCTTGCGAGGAACGAAAGGGTTTCGCTGATCCCATCGTTCCGTCCCGGGAAGTTCCGGTTGAAGGAGCTGACGATCGAGTCAGCCTTGCCCTTCACCCCGTCCGCACGCTTCCACTGGCCGATGCAGGGGCCACACGAGTTCGACAGCACGGTTCCGCCGAGCTTCTCGAAGGTCTCCAAGAACCCGTCACGCTTCATGGTGTGGTAGATGCGCTCTGATCCAGGAGAGATCAAGAACGAGGCCTTCGCCTTCAAACCAGCCTTCAACGCCTGCTGCGCCACGTGAGCCGAACGGCTGATATCTTCGTACGAGGAATTGGTACAGCTCCCGATCAAGGCTGCCTTCAGTTCAACGGGATAACCCTTTTCTTGCGCTTCGGCTTTCAGTTTGGAAATTGGTCTTGCAAGGTCCGGCGTATGCGGGCCAACCACATGGGGTTCCAACTTCGACAGATCGATTTCAACGATCTGATCATAATACTTCTCCGGAGCCTGCATCACTTCTGGATCAGCCGTCAGCAAGGCCTTGTTCGCCTGGGCCAACTTCCCCAAATCTTCCCGATCCGTAATGGTCATATAATCGACCATCTTTTGATCAAATGGGAAGACTGACGTGGTCGCACCCAGCTCAGCACCCATATTACAGATGGTGCCCTTGCCGGTCGCGCTGATCGTCTCGGCGCCAGGGCCGAAGTATTCGACGATCTTGTTCGTCCCGCCCTTGACCGTCAGCAGGCCACAGAGATAGAGGATCACATCTTTTGCAGACGCCCACCCACTCAACTTTCCAGTGAGCTTCACTCCGATCAATTTCGGATGGAGTACTTCCCACGGCAAACCGGCCATCACTTCGCCGGCATCCGCTCCGCCGACACCGATCGCTAATCCACCCAACCCACCGCCATTCGGCGTGTGTGAATCGGTGCCGATAATCAAGCAGCCGGGGAACGAGTAATTCTCCAGCACGACTTGGTGAATAATGCCAGCGCCAGGCTTCCAGAATCCGATGCCGTACTTTTTCGCCGCAGAAGCCAGGAAGTTATAGACTTCCCGGTTCTCGTCCAAGGCGCGAGTCAGGTCCTTCTCGGACCCCATTTCCGCACGAATCAGATGGTCGCAATGGATTGTGCTGGGAACCGCGGCCTTCTTCTTGTTGGCCTGCATGAATTGCAGCACGGCCATCTGGGCCGTGGCATCCTGCATCGCCACGCGATCGGGACGCAGCGCCAACATGGCCTTCCCACGCTCCCAGTTTTGGGTGTCGAAGTTGTCGGCGTGCGAAACGAGAATTTTATCCGCCAGCGTCAACGGTCGGCCGAATTTCTTTCTGGCCTTCTCGAAGACCGCCGGCATCTTGGCATAAAGATTTTTCGCGAGATCCATAGACATGACATTTCTCCTTACAGGGCTGTCAGTAATCAGCTTTCAGCTCTCAGTAGCTGAAGGCTGACGGCTGTAAGCTAATAGCTTCTATTTCAGTGGCGGCACTTCCCGACGCTTGGGCGCCGCGTAGTTCACCAGATAATCGAACAGCCGGATCAAGCGGCTGTCCTGACGTTTCTGATCAACCCAATGTCCGATCAATCCGATCGTGCGCGACAAGATAAAGAAGCCGTTCAAACTATCGACCGGGAATCCGATATCGACCAACACAGCCGCCATCGTCCCATCCACGTTCAGAATCAAGTTATCCTTCTTGACCGCCGTGACCTGCTCCACAGCCAAGGCAAAATCAAGGCACGGTGTCTTGATATTCAAGCTCTTCACATAGCCCACGAGTTCCTTCACTCGCTTGTCCGGATTGCGCAGGCTCTTCACGCGATGGCCGATGCCGGGAACCGGGCCATGATTCATCTTCATGTAGGTCAAGAATTCATCGACCGACATCTTATTGTCGACCGCATACTTAAAGAAACGACCAGCGTCCGTCACGGCGCCGCCGAAACGCGGACCGATCATGATGAGGCCGGCAGCTACCGACTGCGACAAGCCGATTCCCGCACAGGCCGCAAGGATCGTCCCATAGGCACCACTGACGCAAGGGCCATGATCGGCCGAGAGCATCATGATGCGCTTAATGATTTCCGCATCCTGTTTTGAGATGAGGCGCTTATCCCAGAGCAGACCGATGACGTGAGGTATTTCGTATCCCTTGTTGATAAGCTCTGAGGCTGGATACCCGACATAGCATGGCTCATCGCCACGGTCGTCGCTGATCGTGGTTCGGATCAACGGAGCCACCATCACTTCGTCTGCCTTCATCGCCTCTTCAACCGACTTCGGCAACCTCGGCAACACCGCCGGCTCCACCGGCTCCTTCACCTGACCGGACTTGAGTAGCTCTTGATAGGCTTCCTTGATGGCTGGCCCCAAGGCTCCGAACGTCGCCGGGACGATTGCCCCGGATTTCTTCAGCGCATCGGACTTCGAGCGGGCAGAGCCCTCGCCCTTCATCCCTTCTTTGGCACCGGCATGACCGAACTTCATACCCTTCGGCAAGCTCTCCTGGCAGAAGCCCGAAACCACGCCGATCAACTTGACGCGACGCTTCTTGGCTCCATACCACTCAGCGGCCCGCTCTTCGAGGTCTCCACCCATCTCCCCGACGATGACGACAGCTTTGGTCTGCGGATCGTTTTCAAACATTTCGAGGTAACTCACATAGTCGGTGCCGGGGTAGGCATCGCCACCGATACCAATGGCCGTTGTGATGCCATCGGCAAATTGTGAGCAGATCCAGATAATTTCGTTCGAGAGTCCGCCTGACTTTGTAATCACGCCGAAGGAACCTTCACGATACAACTTCGAGAGCACGAGGTTGTCAAACGCGCCACCGATGACGCCCAACCGACAAGCCCCTGCCGAGATGATCCCGATCGAGGATGGCCCGTTGAACACCTTACCGAGCTTGCGCGCATGCGCCCCAAGGAGCTTGGCGTCCTTTTCCGGAACACCCTCGGTGATCATGGAGACGACCTTGATGTTCGGATCATCCAACGCTTCCATCCCACCCTTCATGGCGCGGTCGGCACCGATATAGACAAGGCTGGTATTGATGGCGGGATGATTCTTCGTCGCTTCGGCGATCGTCTTGTAGATGGGGATCGCAATCAGCCCGCTGCCGTACGGCACTTCATTGGTCTTGCCGGCATCGGGCGGATAGACGAACGCCTCGACCGTGAGAGGGCGTTTAATCAGATAACAGAACTCCGCCATGCGGCGGGCTGCATTGACACCGGCGGCTCCACCCTGAATCACCACGCGGGTGTCTTTATTGGCCAGAATACTCATCGAAAGTCCTCCAACAGTGAAGCCTCCAGCGGTCAGCATTCAGCCGACAGCTGATGGCTAATAGCTGATAGCTCGTTACTTCTGTAACGCTTTGTCGACGATGTCCGTCAGCGGAGTGTTGCGGTCGAAGACGTTGATGTCGAAGCCCTCGTCTTTCAGTGCGCGCATCGCATCGAGACCTTCCTTCTCACGCGGTCCACCGCGGCGCACCCAGATCTTCACACCCTTTAACTTGCCGTCGCCCTTCGCTTTGCGGAATCCGTTAATGATTCCACCAAACGTTTTCTTGACGTCGGTAAAATTCGCGATCGCACCACCGACGATGATGTTCTTGATACCGGGCAACGAACAAACTTTTTCCGTCAACACTTCCACAGCCCAATCCGGCGGATCACCGGAATACTCCGCATAGTTCGCCAGCTTGCCACCTCGTGCCACAACCGCGTCAGAATAGTACACGCTTGCGCCGCCGCCGGCCGGTAGCATGGCTGTGTCCCCGCCAGGAATCTCGATAAATTTTACTGAGCCCTTGATCTTGCTGTCGACCGCCATGACTTCGACTTCGTCCTTACTGTAGGAACGGCCGAACTCGGCAGCGAATTGAAAGTTCCAATCCGGATGCCTGAACTTGGCATCGCCATCCAACAACGTGACCGCATCGAGCGCCACCAACTCGCCATCACTCTCTCGCGTGACGACTGGATTCACTTCGAGATATTGTGCGTCCTCGCTGTCGAAACAGGTGAACATCTTGCCGGCAAAGTCGCCCATCTTTTTCGCGAGCGGGCCGGTAAATCCAGCATCTTTTAAAAGCTTTTCGAGTTGACCCGCCGAGGGTGCCTGTCCGACTTCCAGGCAGAGGCGTTTCACCCGGTCCCAGTTCGACTCAACCTCGATCCCACCACAATTGGCAACAAGAATCTCGCTGCCTTCGCGGGTCGACTTCACCGCACAATAGTATTCCTCTTTATGTGGCACCATCTCCGACACTATGACCTGCGACACGGTGATGCTGCCGACTTGACGACCGATCATTTCCTTGGTCGCAGCAATTGCGCCGTTCAGATCCAAACCAACCTTGACCAGACCGAGCTTAAAGCGTGAGCCGAGCGCCTCGTGCGCCTTGGCCACTAACTTCGAGGTCTTCATCCAATCATTGGCTTGTCCGAGCTTGGTCAGTTCGTCAACGGACGTGACGACGACATAGTTGGGGACGTGAATCCCCCACTTCTTCATCAGCCCCATGCCGGGGCCTTCCAACACCTTAGCCATGCGAATTCTCCTTCGTAGTAACTCAGGCAAATAGGGGAGCGGGATTTTAGCTGAAACTACCAGGATGACTCAAGCCGCCAGAGGAACTAATAGTGAGGGGGATCAAAAGACCTAGCGAAGACATTTCGCCAGATATCATCCTAACCATCGGCAATATAATAAGTTTTGTCGGCTATGGTTGTCGTTTCGACCGCATGGCCTGACAATGGGGGCAAAAATATGAGCTCCGTTCGCCCCGAAGGCGTTGAATCACTCCACCACAGTGATTCGGGCAGGGTTGTCCCTCTTTCCCATAAACGAGATGCCGCCGCTTGTATTGCCCCTCGCTCCCGTCAGGAGCAAAAAAGTCTCGCACACTTGATCCTCCATGCCTGATGGCCTCATCCAGGACCTCCCGCATGATCGCATAGAGCGCTACGATCCTGCGCACCGACACCTGATGAACCTGGCGATTCGGGTGGAGACCCGCCCGAAAGAGAATCTCGTTGGCATAGATGTTCCCGATGCCGGCAATGACTTGTTGATGCATCAAGAGGGTTTTGAGCCGCCCACGGCGCTCCTGTAAGAGTCGCACAAAGTCCTGCTGAGATGCGGCCAATGGATCCATCCCAAATCGGCGAGTGCGATAGCGATCCAGTCCGGCTTTATCCAACAGCGAGAGGCGTCCGAATCTGCGGGGGTTCCAATACCGCAGTTCTGGTTCGTGACCTCCTTTGAACGACAGTCTCGCATGAACATGCTGTGGATGTTTGGTCGGTGCCGATTGGAACAGGAGAAGTCCGGTCATCCCCAACTCAGCCACGACATAGCGACACGCTCGACTGTTCACAAACCCCAAGGCGACACTTTTGCCGAACCGTTCAACGGACTGGAGGGCCGCACCGCAATACCACGACGCAGTGTCATACCCCTCTCGAACAATATCCTCTCGTCCGATCCATACATCGGTCAGCTGCGCACCGAGTAGACGTGCACGGATTTGTCGAGCAACGACTTCAGCTTCGGGAAGTTCAGGCATTCCGTAACCGCGCTCTGAGTAGGAAATGTGCGGCATTAAGCCACGAGAGGGAGGGAAAGGCAAGATTGTGCGATGGAAGCGAGTACCGCCTTAGGACCCAGCGTGGTGAGACGACCTGGAACGGCGGAGTTGACGAACCTGCTCGATGGCGACCTGTAGATTCGGCAACGGCATGGCACCTGGATGCCGGATCATGACGAGTTTTAGGACTTCGTCGTAGGATTTCCCTTCCACACAACAGAGGTACGCCATGACGACGGAAACCGATCGACCCATGCCGGCCCGGCAACAGACCAGTTTTCGCTCGGTCGGTGCCCGCGACTCAAGCCATTGCACCGCTTCCATCAACTTTGCAGGATCGGCCTTCGCAAACTCTCGAAAGGAAATGTGGCGGTAATCCATCCAGGGGGCAGGGGTGACGGCCAACTCTTCGGCCACCAGCAACAGAGTACCGACGACCGCCGGTGGCTGCTGCGCATCGTCAATATTCCCGACCAACAACTGGTCCGTAATCATGTGCATGGCATTGTGAGTATAGCGTGCCCCGGAGAAGCGTCAAGCATTCTCACCCGGACTGCGGCACCAGTTGCGATTCCTTTTCCTCGCCCGCTATACTCTCCGTATGGTCACGCTGACTCAGCAAGAAGTGGAACGCCGTCTGAACACCGTCCCCTGCGCGATCTGCAAGCAATCGAGCTTTGCCATCGATGAACGGTTCATGGGGAGTGACGGCGACTGGCGGGGCATCTGTAAGAAGTGCTTCTACACGTTCCCTGTCTATACCGACATGGAATTCTATCTCCGCACACAGCCTGACATCCCGTTTCGCCTAAAGGAGATTTCATGCACCGCGTGCAATCATCGGGGTGTGAATCTCGACCTTCGAGCCACGGTGTCCGTACGGGACGCTTACTACTTTGTCACCTGTCAGGGGTGTCAGCGCCAATTTGTCGAGCGATCTTCGTTAGAGGCCTTTGAATAAATCTGCTCGTGCTCCCAGCACTAGTGTATACTGAGACTATGAGTGACACGCCAAAACAACCCGACCCTTCTCCAGAAGAAAAACCCAAGGTGAGAAGAGAACTCCCTGTCTTCGCTATTCAGGATGATGACGCCATCATGGCTGAGGAAATGGCGGACCTCTTCGAAGAAGACAAGGTGTCCCACCAGCACGGCAGTTCAGAGCCGGAAGCGGATTAGCTTCTAGCGATCGGTCATCAGCTTTCAGTAAAGTAATTGATTAGCCCAACACTAGCAGTCCTGCTCTACTCAGACAGTTCAGCTCGACCGTGATTTTCTCGCAGATCCACTCCGCGCAGCACCATGAGAGAGGGAGCGGCAACGAGTCCTCTCCAGACCCGCCGCCTTTGAAGATCAAACAACCACACGTTCTGTCTCGGCTTTATCGATTCACCAGAAAGCGACGTACATCCTCTTAGAGTCTAGAAGTATGAATTTACATCAAGGCCAGCGATTGAGTCCCGAGAGTCGAGTAGACGCGGGAGATTGCCAGAAATATCCTGAATCAAACTATAGGGACCAGCTTAAACCCATGGGATCAGATCGAGTAGTTTCCCGCGCTTGCTTGGCTTTTCAAACTCCGCAACTGGCGGATTTCCTGATTCGTCAAAAAAACTTATAGATACCCTCTTCGACGTCCACGCCTTCAAATTCTCTCTGCGACTCAACCACAAAGTTTAGAACATGGAGCATACGATCATCTGATATGATAAAAATCATTCGCCTCGCTCTATTGCAAAAGTATTAGAGAAAATCCTACCTGCTCTTCAAGAGCTGAGCGGTGGGGAGCCTCACCGACGCCCCAGGATGAGTCAATCGAAGCTTTCTTGGCCCCTTATTGGGAATGCTCATGCCAGATCTCCCCTCAATGAAACCTCAAACAGGACGAAGGAGTTGTGCCTTCCCATCGCCCTCGATTCGGCCCAGCGTCGACACTTTGCCCTTTCGTTCCTTGTGTGCGATCTTCTCAATCTGCACGATCGCGCCGCGGTGCCATTGGTCGAAGGCTGCATTGTCGGGAGATGAGAGGCGATCCTGTCGGCCAACCTCTTGTCGTCCTTGTTCATTACAGAGCCATGCCCTCTTTTCACCTTTCATGACTCGTAACTCGCTCACGACTCGATACACATTGGGTTGCCGATCGACGATTGTCTTGCCGTCTTTGCGTAACAATAGATAGGAGAATTTCAGAGCATCTTTAATGAAACCCACTTCGTTGTCGATCTGCTGAATGATCATCGGCGATTCCCACGCTCGCTCTTCGTGGCACCAGTCATCTGGCTTCACCAACGCTGGACATGCGTTTTCATGGAGGCAGGGGCTGTAAATGGTGCAGAGCTTATATTGGAGCAGTTTGTCACGCACCTGCAGCAAGGCTCGCGAAGTTTCGCGTAGAGCCGGCTCGACGATCATCATCGTTCCGTGCGGGGCGAGGAGCGATAAAGCCTCCAGCACCATGCCAGTACGCATCTCGATTGAGTCTTTTGCATCTGCATGAATCTCATTCAAACAGTTGGCGAGCATAATAAGATCAAATGGAGCCCGTTCTTGAACCTGCTCCAACCAGACTCGCCGCTCAAGATCGCCTTCATAGGTCTGTAAACTCGCTGCCCCAACAGTAGCCGCCTGGCAGTATCGATCCCACAACTGTCGGGCTTGTCTAAGAGCTGCTTTCGAACCATCGACAGCAGTCACGGACAGGGGAGACTGCAACGCCTGCTGTTGCCACCAGTCGAGCACTCCCAATGCCCCAGTACCAGGACCTGAACCAAGGTCCAACACTGAGAAACTCTCGTCCAGTTCAGGAGTAGGCATCTCATTGAGCAACCGCTGTATCTTAGCGAGATTAACCGGTAGGAAGTACTGAAGATATGCCGCACCCAAGTGGCTACTATCCAGATACGAAAGACTGAGGCGATCCCGTTCTTTGGTGAAGATTCTCGACAACTCGCTGACAGTCTGAGCCAGCTGCTTAGTCGAAACGCTCTCTTCCTCACCGGAGGCGAGGATGGCATCAAGAAGCCTTCGTGACACCGAAACGTTGAGGCGTTGCATAGCCGTAGTGTATGCTCAAGGTATTACGGAGGACAACTATGACCGATGATATTCTGAAGGCCTATAAAGACGTCGAATCGGCGGTAGAGCGCTATATCCGACTCCTGCACGACCACGTCAGCATGCTCCAAAATATTGAACCACCCGGCTCCGATAAAGTCGTTCGGCTGACGGCCGGGTCCAAAGCCATGACGGACAGTGCAGGGATCTACCTATCCTACGCCAAATATGTAGCTTACGGGATGCCGGCCAGTGAGGAGATGCTGGAAGATGAGATTCAAGGGTAGCTTCTAGCAATCAGCTGACAGCCCTCAGCAGTTGGCCCATGGCTGACGACCGATAGCAAAAAAGCACAAGAGCCCATCAGATTGAGGCCTGATGGGCTCTTGCTTTGATGCTGAGAGCGATCTGCTAGATGCTGCGCATGAAATGGGCTACCTCGTCCTGATTGACGGTGCCACCCATAATCTGCGACATCGCAACGTTGGTCGATTTTTTGCCGCTTACCCCAGACTCGACCTCGTCCACGATCAATTCCACCGGCATTGACTGCCCACCATACACACGTGGCCCGCCGATGATCTTTGCGCTGGAAAACCCATAAATCGCAGTCGCCACTTCCTTCGCCAGCCACCCGACGTAATTGAATTCCGGAACCACAATCAGCTTAGCCTTCGCGCATAACTGGCGGAGTTCTTTCGTCGGAAATGGGCGGAGAGAGCGGACTTTAATCAATCCGACCTTCATGCCCTTTTCCTTACAGAGTCGCACAGCCTCACGCGATTGTGCCGCTGCGCTGCCGGACGCAATGATGATTACTTCCGCATCATCGACGTTTTCCGCCGTCAGCAAACCACCCATGTACTTATTGATGTACTTACGAGACCGTTCGACAGCTGCCCACACTTCCTGCTGCCAGACCGCATGAATGTTGTAGGCCATGAAGTTCGACT
>CABVSA010000037.1 GCA_902500805.1 uncultured Nitrospira sp.
CGACCATAAACACGGAATCCGCCACCACATCGAAGAGGGCCTTGTAGCGAGCTTGGGAGACCGTCAACTGCCTGGTGCGCTCCGACACGACCTGTTCCAATCCCACGGTATACCGCTGCAACTCCTGCTCCAATCGGCGTCGCTCCGTCACATCACGCACAAACGCGCGAGAATGCACCAACCCACCCCGTTCGTGGTCGAACAGCGCCGTCGCATGAATCTCGACTTCGATCCGGCGGCCGTCTTTCGTCAGTAATACCGTCTCGATTGAACTCTGCCCCTGACACACCAGCTGTTCGAGATAGTGCAACACCTGGCCTTCCTGTCCCTGGGGCACCAGTTCCCACAATTTCATGTTCAACATCTCTTGACGGCTATACCCGAGCTTGTCGAGTCCTGTCTTATTGATATGCACGAGCCGTCCGCCTCGATCCAGTTGGCAAATCATTTCCGGTGCATGCTCGATCAAGTCCCGATATTTCTCCTCCAGCTGCCTGATCTCGGCGATGCGCTGTTCCAATTGGCCAAAAGACAATTGAAGATTGGTGGCCATCTGATTGAACGCCCGCGCAAGCCCTTCGATTTCATCGCCGGTCTTCAGCTCCACCCGCTGGTCCAACCGACCGCTTCCGATCTGCTGGACTCCGTCGTGCAGCAGACGAACCGGCTTTGCAATCCGGCGAGCGACGAGAACTCCGATTCCGCCGAGCCCCAACGACACCACGACACCAAACACGAGTACTTTGGCGATCAATTCGCCCAGCGGCGCGAATGTTTCAGCTGGATCCTGGCGGACGATCGTCATCCAACGCTTTCCGCCCAGGCTCCCCGGTTCAAGAAGATCGGTAAACCGCACCGGTGCCATCCCGATCAGTGCATCCTTGTTGCCGTGCCAATCGTCAGCCGCGATGATCCACCCTGGTTTCGCAGTGACTATGGTGTCAAGCAACTCGGTATCGATCGAATGGGCTTCCGGCGCAAGGATCGGACAAATAACGACTCCCCCATCCGTCGCCACCAACATGGCATGTCCGGTCGCTCCAAAGGACTTCTCCGCGATCGATTGAAAGAGCGCATCGCGCCGTAACAGGATTGTGACGGCTCCGATCACCGTCTGCCGGTGATCATCCAGGATCGGGGTGGCCACAGCCACGACATGCGTGCCAAACGCAGGGTCAAAGGTGATGTCGCTCACATAGGGTCGTCGGCCACCGTTCTTGACGACCGCTTGCCACCAGGCCGTCTTGGCATAGGAGTAGTCCACTTGCGGAATCGAGCTGACGACCAACGCACCCTGCCCGTCCGTCACCAAGATGCCGATATAGTCGGACTTTCGAATCTCATGCCACTGAATCACGTAGTTGGTCACGATCCGGTTGACGAACAGCGGAAACTCGCTTCGCTTCGCCCGCTGTCCCCATCGCTGCTGCCACTCCTTGATGATTTCAGAAATGCTACGTGCATCCTTGCCTTCGTACGTCCGATTCGCCTCAAAGACGGCCGTGCGGACAAATGGCGTGGTCGCCAGTTGCTGGGCTTCGCTCATTCCTCGTGTGATCTGCATCTCGATCCGGCGAGCGGCTTCGACGGCGACTTCCTTGAAATCCGCACCCGTCGTCTCGCGCAGTACTCGTCGTTCTTCCGCATAAATCAGGACAAGCAGAAGGGCAAGTGGGAGGAGGCCGACCATGACGATCGCGCCGATGATTTTCTGCTGGAGGCTATATGACCGGCTCCAGATCGTCATATGGATGATCCGCTAAGGATGCGGACTGTGAGGGGTGATGCGATTCTCGCCCTTCTATAAAGCTCAGGGCCGTGAACTTGCCCATCGATGTTACTCAGGGCCGTGAACTTGTCGAACGGTCGAACGGTCGAACGGAAAAGCGTCCTGATTCAAAGATTTCAACTTGCAGATTTCTCGTTTCACGTGTTCGGAGCTGCTCTCGGACAACATGGAATCTGAAGCCTGCAATCAGCGACTACCCTCCGGAACGAACAACGGCGCTCTATTGCGCTATTCGATCAATTGCGTTTCAAGAGTCGGCCCTGTGTTCCCGGCCACAAGAGCACGAGCGGGCTGGCCACAAATACCGATGAATAGGTCCCGAAAATCACCCCCCCGAGCAAGGCCAGCGAAAAATCATGGAGAACTTCTCCTCCTGCGAAGGTCAAGGGAATGAGGACCAGCACCACCGTCAAGCTGGTCACAATGGTCCGGCTTAAGACCTGATTGACGGCGCTGTTGATCGTCGCTTCCTCGCTCTCTCGACGGCGCTGCTTCAAATTTTCTCTGATTCGGTCGAAGACGACCACCGTGTCGGTCAATGAATAGCCTGCCAGCGTCAAGAGTGCCGTCACGATCAGCAGCGTGATTTCTTTATCTAAGATATAAAAGACGCCGACGACGGCCAGCACATCGTGAAAGGTCGCCAGTGCCGCTGCGACTCCAAAACGCAGCTCGAATCGAGCCGCAATGTACAGAATGATGCCCACGAACGAAATGACGATGGCCACGAGCGCATCTTCTTGAAGTTTCTTGCCGATGGTCGGACCAATCTCGGTGGTGGAGTCGACCACAAACTTATTGTTGGGGAAATCCTTGGAGAAGATCGCCACCACACGTTCCGCAACTTTTTCCTCAATCGTCGTGGAGGTCTTCACTCGAATGAGCAGCTTATTGTCCTGCCCGAATTCCTGTAATTCTGCATCACCGAGCCCGTTCGTCTCCAGAACCTTTCGAGCTTCGTCGATCCGAACCGGTTGGTCGAACTTCAGTTGAACCGCGGTCCCTCCGGCGAAGTCGATCCCCAGATTGGCCGCCCCTCGCGCAATCTGCACGAGCGCGATCAGCCCAAGCAGCACCATGATGCCGGAAAAGAGAAAGGCGAACTGGCGCTTGCCCATGAAGTCAATGTTGGTTTTTCCTAAAATCTCTAACATGCGCGCTCCCTTTTGATAGCCCTGAGCCTCACCCTGGACAGTCAGTACCGATGGCGTCATGGTTAAATGCTCAGCGCTTCAACCTTCTGCTTCTGATACAAGAGATCAAAAATCACTTTCGTCCCGACCAATGCCGTAAAGAGATTGATCGCGATGCCTAAACACAGCGTCACGGCAAATCCCTTGATCGGTCCGGTCCCAAAGAGAAACAACGCCACGCCCGTAATCAAGGTCGTGACGTGTGAGTCGATAATGGTGAGCAAGGCCTTGTCGTACCCCGCATCGATGGCCGACCGCACCGCCTTCCCACTTCGAAGCTCTTCTCGAATGCGCTCAAAGATCAAGACGTTCGAATCGACCCCCATCCCGATCGTCAACACGATGCCGGCGATCCCTGGGAGGGTCAACGTCGCCGTTAAGGCGGACAACGCCCCCATCAGACAGATGAGATTCAAGGCTAACGCAAAATCTGCAATGAGCCCGGACAGACGGTAATACACCATCATGAACACGACGACCATGACCCCGGCGATCAAGGTCGCCTTCACCCCTTTGTCGATGGAGTCCTGCCCCAACGATGGGCCCACCGTCAGATCTTGAACGATCTTCAACGGTGCCGGGAGGGCGCCCGCCCTCAGCACGATGGCCAGATCGTTGGCCTCCTGCGTGGTGAACGTCCCGGTAATTTGTGCCCGCCCTCCGGCAATCCGTTCTTGGATGACCGGCGCGGAATAGATGGTGTTATCCAACACCACGGCCATGCGCTTTTTGACATGTTCCGCAGTGATGCGCTCGAACTCTTGCCCGCCCTTGGAATCGAAGGTGATCGACACGTACGGATCGTTGAATTGGCCGATGGCCACCCGCGCGTCGCTCAGGACATCGCCGGTCAACATCACGCGCTTCTTGACCACGTAGGGAGCGCGAAATTCAACCCCCGTGTCCTTATCAACCACCCGCTCGAACAAGATCTGATCGCCTTCAGGCAGCTTGCTCTCAAACTGCTGCAGCACCTCAGCCTCTTTGTCCTTCGTCACATGCCCCGGCAAGTCCAGCCGGATGTCTTCATCCAACATTTTGAATTCGAGCAACGCGGTTTCCTTGATCAAATCCTTGGCGCGCTTGGGATCCTTGACGCCCGGGAGCTGGACGACGATCTGTTTCAAGCCCTGCCGCTGTACGATCGGTTCCGCGACCCCGAATTGATCGATTCGGTTTCGGATCGTTTCCAATGCTTGATTGATCGCCGAATCCTTGATGCGCTTGGTCTCCGCCTCGCGCAACACCCATATGACCGTCGCCGCCGATTCCGCCGATTCGTTTTCGACGAAGCTCGGAAAGCTATCGACCAGCTTTTGAGTGGACGCCTTAGCCTCGGCATTCGGGACTTGAATCGTCATTTGTTCATGTCCGACCCGCTTGACCGAGTCAACGGCGATCTTCTTCTCCGTCAGGAGGTCTTGCAATGCCGTAACCGATCGATCGACCGCGATTTCCACGGCTCGATTCTCATCCACCTCCAACACCATGTGGATGCCGCCCTGCAGATCCAACCCCAGCGTAATGCCTTTATTCGGCAGCACCGTCTTCAACCAGCTCGGCATGGCTTGATAGAGCGGCGGGTAGGAAGGAAGAAATGAGACGAACGATCCCACCAACACCAGTGCCAACAACCATAAGCGCCCACCTACTTTTTTCATCTCGCCCCCAACCCCTTATCCTGTTTGGCCAACGCAGCGCTATTCCTTGTCTTCATCTTCCGTACGCAGTCGGGAAATATTCTCCCGCTGCATCTTGATCTTAGTATTGTCGGCGATTTGCAGCGTGACGGTATCTTTCCCAAGATTGGTGATGGTTCCCCAAATGCCTGAAGTGGTCACCACCTTGTCGCCTTTTTTGACGGCGTCCAACAACGTCTGTTGCTGCTTTTGCTTCTGCTGCTGCGGACGAATGAGGAGAAAGTAAAAAATCACGAAGATGAGCAGAAAGGGAATCAACGACAGAAACCCTCCTGCTCCGCCACCCGCAGCTGCCCCGCCCGTTCCTTCCGCCCATGCCAGTGATTCCATCAACATCGCACATCTTCCCTTCTATGGCTGATGACTATTTTCGCATTCGCGGTGAGCGTTCGACTCACCGTCCCCTGAACCTTCTCTTGCGCTCGATTGATCACGGTGACGATAAAAGGCTTCGCGGAAGGCCGGAAACCTCTTCTCCCGCATGGCGTCTCGAATCCCGCGCATCAACTCGGAAAAATACCAAAGATTGTGGATCGTGTTGAGTCGAGCCCCCAACATCTCTTTGACCATGAAGAGGTGATGCAGATACGCCCGAGAATACCGGGCGCACACCGGGCACCCACAATCGGGATCGATCGGCCGTTCATCATCCGCATATTTCGCCTGCTTAATCACCACCCGCCCTGACGTGGTAAAAAGCGACCCCGTTCTCCCGTGGCGCGACGGAACGACGCAGTCAAAGAGATCGACCCCTCGAGCCACGCCCTCGACCAAGTCTTCCGGGAGTCCCACACCCATCAGATATCGAGGTTTCGATTCCGGCAATTCCGGAACCGTGACGTCGAGCATCCTATACATATCCGCCTTACTCTCCCCGACGGACAATCCCCCGATGGCGTAGCCCTCGAACCCCAACGTCACCAGATCCCTGGCCGATGTGACGCGTACATCAGCCTCCAATCCACCCTGAACGATCCCGAACAACGCCTGGTCCGTCCGACGACGCGCCGTTTGACAGCGCTCTGCCCAGAGCTTGGTCCGGCGCACTCCCTCCTGCACAACCTCTCGGTCTGCAGGAAGCGCCACGCACTGATCCAGCACCATAATAATGTCGGCCCCTAACGCCTCCTCAATCTCGATCGCCTTCTCCGGTGTGATGACATGCGTCGAACCGTCGATATGCGATTGAAATGTGACGCCATCATCCGTGATCGCGCACAATTTCGCCAAACTGAAAATCTGAAATCCTCCGCTGTCCGTGAGAATGGCCCCGGACCAGCCGGTAAAGGCATGGAGCCCGCCCATGTCTGCGACGATCTTGTGCCCAGGACGCAGGTACAGATGGTACGCATTATTGAGCATCAAGCCAAACCCTAACTCCTGCAGATCCTTCGGTTCAAGCCCCTTCACCGGCCCCAGAGATCCCACCGGCATGAACGCCGGAGTTTCAATCGTGGCATGGCCTGTCGTCAACTGACCGATGCGACCGTTGCTATGTGGGTCGGGGTGGTGAATGTCGTATTGCATCATCGTTCGTGGAAGGTGGTGAACTACATCTGCTCAGGAGCCGACAGCCCCAACACGTCTAGCCCATTGTGAATCACCTGCTGGACCGCTGCCATCAAGACCAGCCGTGCGGCCGTACGGCTGGGTGTGAGCACTTCAGCCGCCACCGGCGCATCAACATCTGGCTCACCAGCCGGAGGGAGAATCCGGTGCTTGTTATAGAATGTGTGCAGGAGCGCCGCCAACTGCTGAAGGTAATACGTCACCCGGTGCGGCTCAAAGGCCAGCGCGCTCGCCTGAAGCACCTCGGGATACGCAGCCAACTTCTTGATCAGGCCCAACTCGTCCGGATCCGTAAGCACCGTGAGGTCCGCCTCGCTCGCGGACGGACGGGTAATACCCCGCTCGGACGCGACACGCCAGAGGCTGCAAATTCTTGCATGCGCGTACTGCACATAGTACACCGGGTTGTCGCTGGAACGCTGCTTGGCCAACTCCAAATCAAACTCCAAGTGGGTCTTGGAATCCCGCATGAGAAAATAAAACTTCGCCGCATCAGCCCCAACCTCATCAATCACTTCCCGCATGGTAATGAAGTCGCCGGTCCGCTTGGACATCTTCACTTCAACGCCGTCCCGGAGCAGCTTCACCAGCTGAACCAACACGACCTGGAGACGATCTTTCGGATGTCCGTAGGCCTGCATGACGGCCTGCATGCGTGGAACATACCCGTGGTGGTCGGCACCGAACACATTGATCAGGAGATCATAGCCACGCCGCAGCTTGTCATAGTGGTAGGCGATATCGGAAGCCAGGTACGTATACTCACCATCCTGTTTTCTGACAACACGGTCCTTTTCATCGCCGTACAGGGACGCCCGAAACCACCAGGCACCCTCTTGGTGGAACACAAGCTCCCTGGCTTTCAATTCATCCAACGCCTGCTCAATGGCTTTGGATTCCAGAAGGGACGCTTCGCTGAACCAGGATTGGATCTCGATGCCGAACGACCGAAGATCCTCACGGATCAGTCCCAGCAATATTTCATACGCAAGCGACCGACTGCGAGCTTCAAGATCGGCAGGATTCAGCTTTTCAGCAACACTGTCGAGCTGGGCCTTGATCTGCTGGGCCACCGCTGTAATATACGAACCGTGATAGCCGTCTTCGGGAAATGCGATAGTCCGTCCGGACAATTCTTGGTACCGAGCATAGACGGACGCGCCCAGCAATTTCATTTGTCGTCCGGCGTCGTTGATATAATACTCGCCCACGGCATCGTACCCGATCGCGTTCAATAACCGGACGACGGCCTGTCCAACCGCAGCTCCTCTGCCGTGGCCGACATGCAACGGACCAGTCGGATTGGCGCTCACATACTCAACCAACACTCGACGGCCGGCCCCAATATCTGTCCGGCCATATGACCGGCCCTGCGCCGCGATCTCTCGAACAACTTCCTGCCAAAGAGCCGGCTTGACGGTGAGATTCAAAAACCCGGGCCTCATGATTTCCACACGATCAAACAGCCGGTCTCGCTCAGGAAGGTTGTCGACAATGATCTGAGCAATGTCATGAGGCGCCTTCTGCTCAGAAGCTGCCAATGACATCGCCACAGTCGAGGCCAGGTCTCCCCATTCCGGTCGCTTGGGGGCATCCAGGCTCACCGTCGGCCAGATCGGCGTCCGCAGCTGCCCCTTTTGCTTTGCCCCATTGAGAGCCGTAAGCAGAGCGGTAGCGACCTTTCCTTGCACGATCCCTGGCGACAAAACGATTCTCCTCAGACGTGACTAATAGACGGAAATCAACGGAGCACTCTAGCATTATGGGATGGCGAGAGACAAGGCGGTTTACTTTGAATTCCGAGGGGTTCCGGTCAATTCTATGTTAATCCAGCGGCTTTGAGCGACGTGAAAATCTGATCCGTCGGCACACCCAAGCAAGGCTTTTCATGACATTCTCGCACGTCATCCCATGATGGACAGAGACAGGATGGTCCTCGCACAATCGTCACGTGATCCCCACGAGGTCTCCACCTAGCCGGGTCGGTTGGTCCAAAGACGGCAACGGTACGAACACCGAGGAGAGCCGCCAGATGGGCCACACCCGAGTCATGACCGAGACAGAATCTGGCTTGCACCAGAATTCCGGCAAGCGCCGTGAGTTCAAGATTTCGAAGAATTGGAGGTCTTGGCCTGATGACCTCCAGTACCTGTTCAACCGCATGCTGATCAGCCGGTCCCTCGATGACAATCGGGAACAGGCCCTTTTGATCAAGCCTCTGAATGATATCCGCAATGGTGATTGGATGGAGGCACTTATGCGCGCTGCCGCTTCCAGGATGCACCAGCACAAATGACCGTCCCCTCGGAATCCCGATACGCTCAAGACAGGCACTGCCCTCTTCGACAATACTCGGAGAGACTTGGACGAACCTCTCTGACAACCCACCACCAGCGGGTTCTTCCACGATTTCAAGAAAACGATCGCTCTGATGCTTCGTGCGTAAGACAGGAGAGGATGGAGATTCGATCCATACTTGCGCGACATGGAATTTCTGGAAAGTGTCGCGAAGAGTGCCCGTGTTGTCATCCAGCCATGCGACTGCAGCATCACATCGATTCAACCACGTCGTGAGCTCACCCGGTAGTGGAGCGCCCCTAGAAAAGAGCCCAGCCCCACTTGGTCCATCCCACGACATCCAGTCATTGACGATGCCACAAGCCACGAGCAATCTACTGATAGAGTCATGGGCAATGAGTAACGTATCTCGCCCAGGATAGCGGGCCTGAAGCCGTCGTATGGCCGGTACTGCAAGTAAGATGTCCCCCAAGGAGCCTGGATGCACAATGACCAACGACCGTGTCATGTGTGTTCCTGGGGGGCATCGCTGCGGTCCTCCATAGGATCAGCGCAGAGGGAGCGAGCGAGTTCAAGATCGGACGGTGTATTGACGTTCAGAAACGATCTCCCGTTGGGATCAATTTTGCGAATCTCATCCTCCGTGATCAGACGAACACGGAGTGCTGGGGTTGCAAGGAGCCTCTGTAGCTTGAGATCACCGTTTCGAATGAGCTCCTCCACAACCGACAGACAGTTTCGGCTGTAGACCGCATGAGTCGGCTGAGGTCGACCGTCCCAATAGCCAAGTACAATATCCACTTCGTCTTTTGCGTCAACCATATACCGTATGAGATCTGCGTGGATAAAGGGCATGTCGCAAGCAGAGAGAAAGACATACGGCGTCGTAGCCTGATGCAGACCGGTATACATCCCCCCGAGACTTCCACACGAGGGAATCAGATCACGAAGGACCGGGACAGGAGTTTCGAGAGGCTGACTATCCTGAGCAATAACGATACAGACATGTTCAAAAATCCGAGAAAGAATGTTGCCACTTCTCTCCAGGAGGGTCTGCTCACCCACAGCAAGAAAACGCTTGTCGGCTCCCATCCGCCTGCTCTTTCCGCCTGCCAGAAGGACCCCTGTGACATCGGAGATCATAAATCCATCACCATCCAAAATAAAAAAGGGGGTGGGTTACCCCACCCCCTTCACTCTGACAATCCCTACTCGCGTTTCAAAGAAAGACTACAGTGTCTTTCCCTTTTTCTTATTTGAACGGCGGGTCAGGACCCACCCTTCAAGGAGAACCACACCGACTGCGATGATGACCGGATAAATGTATGTTTCCTGTGGGACCGGTGGATTCATAAAGGTGTAGTAGAAGGCCGACACAGCCATCTTCCGTCCTGCATCACCATTATGCCCATCCCACGCAAAGAAAACGGTCGGGATATATTGGCCCACTTCAAAGAAGGTATCCTCATCGTAATCCTGGTCCTTCTTGTTTCCAACAGGCCGTTGAATCATCACGTACCACCGGCCATTCACCCATTCCGCCTTGAGGAGCTTCATAGCCTCTTCGTAATTATCACGCTCTTCAAAATCCTTGTCCCAACCTGTCCCCTTGAAGGCGCGGAGAGACCCATCTGCTTCCCACTTCACGATGTCCATAGGATACTGTTCACTTGTACCGAACAAATACCGCGGCTTGATCGGAGCCGGGAGCTCCTTCCACTTGACGGCGGTTTCAATGCCGATGGCGTCATTATAGACCGCATAGTTATTCTGGTGAGCGGCAATGGAACCTTCTTCACCAGTCTTCGGATCCTGCTCTTTGATATCGATATTGACTTGTGTAGGAGCCCAAGGGAGTTTACCTTCTGCGACACTCTTGGTTCGATCATCCCACTCAACCAGATAGACAATGTGCTTGTCGTTGTAGAGCGAGCGTACCCAAATATCGTCGAGCCGATTCACAAAGTTCCTCGGCTTGTGGGTAATCTGCCCCCCCATCGCCACATATCGCTTTGGAGCCTTTTTCCAGGCTTCATGCTCAAGGTCAGTCGGAATTTCCCCCTCAACCGGATCAGAGGGGATCACGAAGTTGATCTTTGGCTTATCAGTCAGAGGATCAATCGGTAATGGGTTACCCAGCGTATCCCGCTCACAAAGAGAATTAACAAAGTTGGCAATATCCCACCGTTCATCAACGGTCGTGTTGTCTGCAAACGATGGCATCGGAGTGCCGTTTACACCCGTCGAGAAAGTTCTAAAAATGTTTGAGACATTGTAAGGATCCTGACGGCTCCCACGGAAGTTCCAGCACTTATGCCAATTGGCCGGCTGAATGGAGAAACCCCAGTCGTCTTTCAGATTAAAGGCGTTTCCATCACCCCGGCCTTCCATGCCGTGACATTCAACACACTTCTTCTCGACGATTAACTCAGCACCACGCTTCTTACTTTCGTCGGTAGCTGGCTTTGGTTTCAGATCAGCCAACTGTAGGATAGTTTGGCTCTCGGACTGCTTATCGGTGAATTTTCGATCTTTGACGAGCTGGGTCGTCACGAACGAGAGAACTTGTTGCCGTTGTTCCTCGCTCAAAATACCTTCCCACGGGGGCATTGCAGAGCCAGGAAGTCCATGCGTCACCGTTTCGAATAGATCGTTTTGACCGGGGACCGGCTTCTTGGCATCAAACAATGGCAACTCACCACTGGCTGTATGCCGAATCTTAAAAGTCCCCTGATTGAAGTTGCGTGGGCGAGGCCAGAGCCGATCCGCACCAGGTCCGTCACCGGCTCCATCTACTCCGTGACACCACACACACTTGGTGAAATAAACTCGTTTCCCTGCTTCAATCATTTCTGCCGAGGGTTCAGGTGCGAGCTCACCTTTTTTGAAGCCTTCAGGGAGTCCTTGCGCTGAAACCGACGAATATCCGGCAGTAGACACTAACACCACTCCGAAGGCTGCAGCCGCGATGATCCCGGCCTTCTGAGTTATACTGTCCATCATGTTTGGCCTCATAGTCTTCATTATGTTTGGTTTGGCATTGTTAAAAGAGTGAGCGACTAATCCCAGGTCCGTGGATAGTAGCCGGTGTGCCAATATTCAAACAAAACGACTTTCCAAATTTCATCCACGGTCAGGTGTTGCTCCCATGGTGGCATGACTGAAGCCCATGGGAATCCCTCATTGGGCAAGCCGATACCACCCTTGGAGACCCGCCAGAAAATAAAGGTCTCTTGTAACTGTGCGATCGTCCCTGGATCGGTAAAGTTTGCTGGAATGGGATTGAAAGCAAAGGCGTGGAGACCTCGACCATTCAGGTTATCACCATGACAGAAATGGCAATTCTGGAAGAAAATCTCGCCACCCTCTCTGACGTACTTCAGGTAACCTTGATTTTTCTCATCCCAGGGGTTGGAATTTGGCTTCATCAAACGCCCCATTCCCTGTTCAACGATATTGGCATTAGAAAACTCTTGGTCGTACTTCCCTTCCGGATTAACCCGATAGGGATTCTGTGAAGTCTGCAGCGTGTAGGTCTTGCCATGCACCTTCGTGCTGGCAGGAGGTGCAGGATGAACTGTCCGAAGCTCAATAGGCTCTTCAGACTTCGGCAGCATGGCGTTGAAGGAAAACCCTCCAATCAAAATCGGCAAGAGCACAAGATAGGCATACCGCAATATTCGCTTTCCACCCGTTTGAGCATCAAGTACGTTCATGATGGGTTGCTTGAATTTCGTCCAGTCTTCTTCATTCGCGGATATCCACATAAAGACGGTGACGAGTCCGACTGTCCCATACATTGCACGCACGCTGAATGGAATTGGAGGATAGACGCGATACTTGAGATAGACCATCAAGAAAATCCAGAAACCAATTCCCTGCCAAAACCTCGGGATCGCCATTCCCATGGCATTCATCATATAGCTCAAGCCGGTAAAACCAATCACATAACATGCCACTTCGAGCAGCAGCTGGATCGGCATATACCCTTCAACTAATCGCACAGTAGAGGATGGGACAATGTCAAAAAACATCCCACCAAGCAGGAGCAGCCCCGCTACTCCTATTAAGGCACCAAGTGACATCAATGCTTTCATCGGCAAACTCCCTTTACTCTCCGCATAACAGATAACCAGGCGTTAGGAGACTTTCGGTGGTGGCGCTCCGGTTTTCACTTGCGACAAGTAGTCAACGATTTTCTTCAATGCTCCGGCGCTCAACTTTTGTCCAAAGATAGCCGGCATTGTCTTATCCGGGAATGGCTTCACAACATAGGCACTCGGATCAACAATGGACTCCATTATATATTCAGTAGTTGATTTTGCCGTACCCTTATAGGCTGGATCCTTTATTCGCTGCGGAGCAGTGGTCCCTTCTTCAAGCTTTGGACCAATCGTCCCTGTGGCTCCAGGAATGCCAGGTATAGTGTGGCAGGACACGCACTGAGCCTTAGCGAAAATTTGATCAACAGGCTCTGAGCCATCTGCCAACAGTGATGTGGCGCCGGCTGGCTTGTCGTCTGCCTGCTTAGGTCGGTCTGCCTCAGGAACGAACTTCTCGTACGACTTCACAATATCATCAAATGATGGAGGCTCGACTCCTTCGCGGGCATACATCCATGTATCAACCGCCGCGAGCTCTGCGAGACTGAGGGATATCGGCGGCTTATGGATCGATGGCATCGGACTTTCCTTGTCATTTGTTCCCTTTACGCCATATCCTTCTACAACATAACAACTTGGACAGGCATGTGACTCTGCAATGTATTCCTGGACAGTCTCTGCAGTACCTGAACCAGGAAAGGCCTCCTTGACAGAATACATTCGCTTCGATGGATCGCCCTTAGAATACTTCGGGTCTTCCAGCCGTTCTTTGCGAGTTGGCAAACCCAGCAAGTTCGGTGCTCGCTCACCGAGCATCCCAGCATGGAAGGCATGACAAAGAGGACATTGCCCCTTACCAATCGCACCCTGCTCTTTATTCTTTCCGACTCCGCCAAAGATAATTTCCTCACCCTTGTCGGCCAGCTGTTGAGTGGTCATGGTTTCCCACGTAACCTTCTCCTCTACTGGCGGAAAGCCACCTTCCACTTGCGGAAGCCAGTTCCCATAACCAGAAAGGAATGCAGCCACGAAGAACATCATGCCACCGATCTTCAGGAGGGCACTCAGATTGGTGAAGTACAGTGCCATAATGAAGGTTGTCACCGTGATCATCACTAATGAGACAGGGAGCAACCGGCTTTCGCCATAGAAGTTAGTCTTGTAATTGGCGATCGCCATAAAGAGAAGGAAACAGGATACAATCCCAATGAACGTCTTAAATACTGCGCGCTTCTTCGCAGCAGGGTCGCTGATACTTACTTGAAAGTAAACCAGCAGACCCGCAAGGATGGCTAGAGCCATCCAACCCATCGACAATGCTTCAGCAATCAAGTTACCCAAGGTCGTGACCTCCTACAGCTACAACTTTGGAGGGGCGGTAGCCCCTCCCATTCGTTGTGCCGACTAGCCAAGAAGACACAGGTTAATGACTGGGTGCCGGCTGCGGAACGCTACCAGGAATTCCAGCCTTGGACTCAACTGGAACTTTCTTCGCCGTTAAGCTACCCAACCAGAAGACAAAGAGAATCGTTATCCAGAAAAATAGTACGTTGGCTGAAATCATATTGGCGGCAAATCCTACCGTATGGGTATAGGCCCACGGAGAATTGTCTCGCATGATCTCATTGACGTGCCAGAAAAGTCTGACTGACGAGCGAATATAGCCCATCAATCCCATCATCCAGGTAAACGCGGTGGCCAACATAATGAGAGCATATTGCGATCGAGCAGAAATCTTACCCCACTCAATCGGCCCCATTTGCTTGGCACCCTTCATCATGAAGCTATTCAACGCAAACATGAAGAAGAGACACGACAAGGTTGTCGCTACCTGAGGAACTGATAGACCCACCCGGACGTTGGCCGGAATGTAATATCCGTACACTGCAAGGAATATAATATTGAAGTAGGCGCAGCCGAAGAACACACCCATAAAGATGTTCCCGAACTTCGCCCACGATACAGTCGAGACTTTATTGCCCCGCATATACCAGACAAAGCTCAGCACCGTGGTCGTAATAATGACGTTAATGCCTCCGTTTTTGGCAGACATAACCCCATAGTTACCCAATACCGGGTGTTGCTGACCTCCCATGGCTTTCAGCTCTGCTGGAGTCATCACCATGGTGTGCGGAGTGATGAAGACCATATAGCCGCAGGCAAGCAGGAAGACCAGATACTTAATGTATCGCTGATACTTCTCTGCCCCACGCATACGACCCATCGCCTGCCAGAGGTAGTAATTGGTGCTCAAGAACAGAATTCCGATCATGGTCGCCTGAATGATAAACAACCAGGCAAGCAGACCGCCCATTAACGTAATACCCATCTGCTGACGATAGGCATAGACCTCGCGCATAAGCCAATATCCCGCAAAGGGCAATGGAATCAGAAACGCAACGCCCAATGCCATAGCGATATAGCCCATCCAGTCATAGTGAGCTCGGTCTTCATCCGTTTTCGATGCCAAGAACTTATACGCAGCATAGGCCGCGACCACACCGCCACCGAATGCCATATTGCCGAGAATACGGTGCAGGTTCAGCGGATTCCAGAGTGCAGTGTGAATCACATGCCAAATATTCCCGAGGTACCGGCCCTGTTCATCAACGCCAGCCGGCGACATCATAAAACCGATCCAAGAGTTCGCGAGGAACATGAGCAGTGTCCCGATAACGTTCAAGATTACCGACATGCTCAAATGGATCCACTTCAAGAACCCCTCTCTCATCTTGTCCCAGCCATAATAGTAGATATAGAGAGTCCCGCTCTCGGCCACAAACATCAACGCATAGATGTGCATGACAGGACGGAAGATACCCGACAAATATGAGAAAAATGCCGGGTACAGAGTCAGGAAGGTAAAGATCAGAATACCTCCCAGAATCGCAGTGAGAGAATACGCGGTCAGACTGATCTTAATAAAGTCATACGCTAACTGGTCGTAGCGCTTAGCGAGCGCCTTATCCTTCGTCACCACGCCCATAAACTCGATGATCATGCAGAAAATCGGGACGGCCAACACGAAGCTGCCGTAGTAGAGATGCTGCTGATTCGCAAACCAGAGCAACACGCGGCTTTCAAAGTTATACCTCGGATAGTCCTTCACACCATCCGTGGTCTTAGGAGCGGGAGCACCAGACACGATGCCTTCAGTCTTGTAATAGACATCCCGACCCTTTTCAACTTTATCCCCTTCCTTCTTTGCCGCATCGCCAGAACGTGTCTCTTCACCGATAGCCAGTGAAGGCAACGCCACCACGACCGGAAGCAGAAGGAGGCCGACCATCATGCAGAGCGCTACGATCGAAAATATGCGCTTGCCGGCTAAAAGGCCCATGGAATACCTCCTTAATACCCTACGTTAAATGTATGATTTTCAGAATACTCGACAACACCTTCAGGAGGGCTCAGTTTTTGAAGAGATACCAAAAGTCCAGCCCCTGCATATCCATGAGGTAGTGATCAACCATCACAAAATAACCAACGGTAATAATAAGAGAAACAACAAGTGCAATAATTGGATTGTTAAGCGCGCTCATCTTCTTCCTCTCCTCCGTCGACCAATGCCATCAATCAGTTACGCCGGACAGCCCCAAACTCCCAAGACAAACTTGGCTCAAAAATCAACAAGGGCACTGAATACCGGCAAACCAATAGAAAAACCATAGACCGACAGCTAAAGTGAGATAAAAAATCATCTTCCCGATTTTTACCTTCAGTTCGCTATCAGGGGTAGCTGTTGCCATCGTCATTAACTCCCGATCAAAATAGTTAGTAAGGGATAAAATTCAGAATTACTGCATTTCCTTGACAGGCACACGGCCCTGTGTTATCAAAATTTCTCAACTTTCAACAGTCATTTAGAGAGGACATTGTGTCGAAAAACTCAAAAGTGTTTGACATTATAGTTTTGGCTGGAATGGTTGTCAACATCATTTTGGCCGTGTTTTTGATCCTTTACTACT
Source organism: uncultured Nitrospira sp. (assembly GCA_902500805.1). Taxonomy (GTDB): domain Bacteria; phylum Nitrospirota; class Nitrospiria; order Nitrospirales; family Nitrospiraceae; genus Nitrospira_D. Next base: position 16,621 of record CABVSA010000037.1, read on the forward strand.
TTGATTTTCTGTAAGTTCTTCCTGTTTTCCCTTCTCTTCACCGACCGTACCGACAGGTGAATTTGCACAGCGAAATCCGATCGTTTCATCTCGAAAATCTTGCATCATCTTGCTTCGGCTGGTAATCCGAACATCGCCACCTGCTGTCGTATATCCTCCCCCCCGAAGCACTCGATAGGTACCGTATTCAGGACTCGGTGGATTCTGGTCCGGTGAACTCTTATAGTAGGTCTCGTTGTACCAATCAGCCACCCACTCCATGACGTTGCCGGCACCATCCATCACTCCATACGGACTCTTGTCGCTCTGAAATGTACCGATACGCGCTGAAGCTTCATGGCCATCCTGCACACGAGCCCAATTGGCCCCATCAGGCTGCTCCTTATCCCCCCATGGCCAGAGCCTTCCATCCGTGCCGCGCATGGCCTTTTCCCATTCAGCTTCAGTAGGAAGTCGCTTACCCTTCCAACGACAGTACCCATCTGCGTCTTCCCAGGACACATAAACGATGGGCTGATTGATCCCACGCACCTTGGCCCCACTCTTGGCATAGCGCGAAGGGAGTCCTGGCTTTCGATGCCCCGTGGCCACAACAAACTGCTGATACTGGTAGTTCGTCACCTCGTATCGATCGATCGCAAACGCATCCAGATAAATAGTTCGTTGCGGACGTTCATCGAAGCCTCCACTCTCAGTTCCACGAACGAACGGCCCCGCTGGAATCGTGACCATCTCACCAGAAAGAGGTTCTTCCCCGGGAGCACTATCCGCCATTGACACCACTTCGGCAGTGGTATCAGACGTCGGCTTCTCATACGGTGTGACCGTCGTCCCTCGCATAATGGCTACGATGGGCATGGTCGCGCAGGCCAAAACCACCAACAAGAAGACAAGTTTAAACTTTGACTCGAGCATGCCTTCCTATCACTCAGCTCCCAGTTGAAGCCGGATCCAAATCACTCGCGCAGCGGACACCGATTGTGACATCAGTACGCCAATGCTTAGCCGCAAACCGCTTGGACAACCTTGCTTGATGCTCCGTCTCCCTCCAAGAGCCCCCCCGCACGACTTTCAAATCTGCATTTTCCGGCCCCTTGGGATCACGAAACGGAGATTTCTTGTAGTAGTTCTCGTCGTAGGAATCCTCAACCCACTCCGCCACATTTCCTGTCATGTCGTGAATGCCGTAAGGACTGCGCCCAGCCTCAAAGGATCCGGGAGGAGCCAGATACTTATAGCCATCTTCCGTCCCATCGACATTGGCCGCATTGACGACAAACTTGTCCCCCCAGGGATATCGTCGTTTACTCTCACCCCGACCGGCTTTCTCCCATTCCGCCTCCGTGGGCAGACGCTTCCCCGCCCATTTGCAGTAGGCCGCCGCCTCATCCCACGAGACACTCATCGCCACAAACTCGGGTTTCAAGATTTTCGATTGATCGTCGTCAAACACCTCGATCCTCGGCATCCCCCGCTTCGTCATCTTGGCAAACCGCTGATACTCTTGTTGCGTCACCTCGTTCCGATCGATATAGAACCCTTTCAAATAGACCTGATGCTCAGGCGCCTCATCGGGATCCCCGTCATTGCTTCCCATCGTGAACGGCCCTTCCGGAACTTGCACCATTTCCCGCCCTTCGTCTCCGATCTTGGTCTTGTACATGGAGAAATCCTGAGTGGGCAGACTGCCGGCAGTGGGTCGCGCTTCGGACTGCACTGACGCCGCAAGCTGTTTCATCTGCTTGGCCTTGTAGGATTCGTAGGCCAACAGACCGATCATGAGAAAGAACGACGCAAACACGAAGATAATGGAGCCGACCAAGACACCTTTATTTTCCACACATACCTCGACAATCAATACCCATGAACCCTATGACGGCGAGGTTCCAGTCTGCTCCGCCGCCGCCTTCTTCGCTGCACGCACATCGAGCAACATTGAAATCTGGACGCCAAGAAAGCCGCCCATGGCGGCTCCAGCCCCAGCGCCAACCCAGATCCGGTCAGGACCGGCCATCAACCAGGCCAACAGGCCGCCAATGACCGTGCCGGCCAGAATGCTGACGAGAAACCGGCGACCACCAAGAAAGCCGATCACGACACCGAGGCCAAGCCCAACGAGGACGGCAACCGGCATCAGCCCCCCACCCATTGTCGTCCCGATCAGGGTCCCGACGGTCCCCATCACAACGATCCCAAGGGCAATATCAATAACCGTGCGACGCTCCATCACGCCAATCTCTTAAGAGTCCAGCCACACGTCACTTCCCCGGAAGGGCGACGAGCGGGCCAAAATCAATCTCCACTCCAGGCGCGGCGATGATAGAAATCCCCCAGGCCTTCTCGGCCGGCTCATGCTTATGAATCCGCTTAAAGTCCTCGTACACATTGACCCGTTCTTCAAACCACTGTCCGATCTCCTTCGTCCCAGACTGGACAACGATCTCCGATCCGCTGAACATCCCACCTTCGGTCAAGGTGCCGTCCGGTTTCGATTCGCTCCAGACATATTTCGTGAACACCGGAATAAACAGGAGATCCGTATCGAGTGAGGCATAGACGGCCGCGAGCGGCTCGTTTCCGGTCGCAGCCTTAGTCAGACGCCAGCGCCAGGTCAGCACCGGATAGGCCTTGGGATCCCAATCGATTTTCTTTTTCTTGATCCGTTGCCCCGCATCTTTAGCCGACAAAAAGCTTGCTCCGTTCTCCGTCTGCACCTTGTAGGCGTCACGGCCCTTCGTTTGGCTCCGCTGGTTTTCATGGTCCCATAGGGATGGAAACCCGTCCGCTTCCTTTGCTTGAAAGTCTTCCAAGACTAAAGCCGTTTCTCCCGCAATCGTCGGCGCAGGCCCACTCACGAGAAGGATTGAGCCAAGCATGGCTGCCGCAGCCATCAACACAGTCCGTATCATGCTCTGAATCCCTTTCTTATGTTTCTTGCGATGGAATCGGAGTCAATAACGGTGACTCTTTCTCACTCGCATCCTCTACCATCACCGGCTGCTGCCCCCGCTCGCACATCCAGAACAACGCGAGGACCGCCGCCCAGAACACCACCATATTCAGTGTCACCATTTTCGTCGCATATTGAAGATCCGGGGTGAAGGCCCAGGGCGAGACATCGGCCATCAACTCGCTGACGTGCCATGACAGCCTCCCTGAGGAACGGATGTATCCCATCAACCCCATCACCCAACTGAACGATGCCGCCAACCCAAATAACCCGACCATGCCCCGCAGTGGAATCTTTCCCCACTGAATCGGGCCATGCACCACCGCCCGCCTGAGCATCAACCGATTGATCACGACCCCGACGATAATAACTGTGAACGTCGTGAAGGCTTGCGGAGCGGACAGACCGACGCGAACTTTTGCCGGCAAATAGAATCCATAGATCGATAGCCAAATGATGTTCACTGCGCCGACCACATACAGCACCGTGATGAGGATATTGCCGGTCTTGATCCATGAGATCGTCATGGTTCGATTCGCGCGACGATAATAGAGGAAGCTCAGCGCGGTCACGAGGATCAGGATATTGACCGCTCCGTTCTTGGCCGACATGACCCCGTAGTTGCCGATGACCGGATGTTGCGCACCTCCCATGGCCTTGGCCTCACTGGCAGAGGTCAGCAACGTATGCGGCGTCAGCCAAATGAAGAGCGCGAGCATCAACACGCCCAGAAGGGTTTGGTAATACGGCTGATACCGCTCTCCTCCCTTGATCCGCGCCATACTCTGCCACAGATAGTAGTTGATCCCCAAAAACAAGACACCGATCAAGAGGGCCTGCACCACAAACAGCCAGGTGAGCAGGCCACCCATCATCGTGACCCCCATGGTCTGACGAAACACGAAGACCGACTTCATCAGCCAGTACCCGGCGAACGGCATGGGAATGAGGGCACAGACCGTGACGAACAGGAACACATAGCCGACCCAATCAAAATAGGCACGCTCCTCGTCGGTCTTGCTGGTGAAAAATCGGTAACAGGCATAGGCGAGGACCACCGCTCCGCCGGACATCATGTCCGCCAGAAAACGATGGACGTTCAGAGGATTCCAGAGGGCGGAGTGCAGCAGATGCCACGCGTTTCCGAGAAACCGCCCCTGCGCATCGACCCCGGCGGGCGACATCATGAACGCAGACCAGGCGTTGGCCATCATCAGTAGGGCGGTCCCCACAATATTGGTCAGAATCCCGATCGCGGCGTGAATCCATTTCATGCCACGGTCTGTCATCCGGTTCCAACCGTAGTAGTAGACGATCAGCAGCAGCGCTTCTCCGAAAAATACGGCGGCGTAGGCAGGCATGAAGCCTTTGAATGTCCCGCCCATATACTTCATGAAACTCGGATAGAGCGTGATGAACATCGTCAACATCAGACTACCGATCAGTGCCGTAACCGACATAGCCAGGACCGCCACTTTCGCAAGATCCCTCGCCAACCCATCATAACGAAGGGCCAAGGCCGGCTTTTTCGTGATCAACCCCAGAAACTCAAGTAGGGCGCAAAACAACGGCAAAGCGAGCACGAATCCGCCGAAATAGGTATGTTGCTGCGTCACAAACCACACAAGCAGTCGACTGTCGAGTGAACCGATTCGAGGATACGTCGTCTCCTCAGGAGTGGGGGCTGCCGGTCCCTGAGGAACCCCTTCGGTCCCGAAATACACATCCGTGGATGAGTCGGCAAAGGACACAGCAGGGCCTGTCCCCAGACAGCCAAGAGTGATCGAAACGAATGCGATGCACAGTGCCACACGAAGCAGGGAACCGTTTATCCTGAATCCCTGGCCCATAGATCTATCCCTTCATCCCGGTCTTACCGAGCGCCAACTCCCCGGTTGTATCCGTGGAACCGATGGTCTTGCCCAGAATCCCCATGACAAACGGGCACCGTAACATGCCACTCGACAGTTGGGGTGCCTGCTCATCTTCAACATGACGGCGATCACCCAGATAATACCCATACAAAGCCATGATGGCGGTCACGATCGCCCCCATCACCGCGGCCGAACCTAACGTGATCGTGGGCTGTCTCATCACAAACAGCAGCAACCCCATCGCAACCAGGTAATAGGTCGAGGCAAAGGCCATCCCAGGCCACCACCAATATTTCACTAGCTCACCCGGTGCGGTCCGGCGAAGCGTCTGCACCCACGGAGTAGATGGATAGAGTCCGCCGAAATAGGCGCAGAGAGTCACCCCACCGCCAAGAACGGTCACGGCGAATAACTGGGCCAACACCCCTCCTTGAACGTCTGCAATGAGCAGCCCAGGACTTGATGCCAGCGCACCAAGCGCAAGTCCGGCAAGGACCCACGGCCCCAGCTGCCCGGCCTTGCGCTGCAGCAACAGCCGGAGGGGTGCTCCGTCCGGGAACGTGAGAAAGGGTCGCCCCATCTGCGTAAGCCGGCGCACATGTCCGATTTCAAAAGCATCGCGTGCAACGGATGTGCAGGAGATGATGATGGCCATCATCGCCGGCCCATCAGGATGCTGGAGATAGCTATAGCTCATGATCCACAAGAGAGTCAGCACCAACAGCGAGAGCTGAATCCCATAGACGGCTCCGATCCATCCGACGAGCCAGCTGAACAACCGGACGCCATCGTGGCGCATGATCTCCGCCCAGGGCGCAGCGCGCCCGACCCGATAGGCCAAGGCCGCCGTCACCATGGCGACGAGCGCACTCACGGCCAAGAGCACCAGCGGCTCGGCGATCGGAACAAGATGTTTGGCAAGCCGATAGACTCCGAAGGCGATCAACCCCGGCACAAACATCACGATGCGTTTTCTCTTGCGCACGGCCTCTTCCGTCACCGCCAAACTCAAGCTCGGAAGCACCCGCAACGCCATGCGATGCAACATAGTTAACTCGTTAGGCGTAAAGCGTGAGGGGTAAGGCGATAAACACGGTCGTTCCCCTTACACCTCACCCCTAACCCCTTACGTCTTCGAAGCGCCCATCCCAAAGTACTTCGCTTTAATCTCTTCCATCAGCGACACGGTGATGCGAGACAATCCGCGATCTGCCGCAGTTCGTTCAAGTTCGATCCGTGCCATCGCGCGAACCGGCGCTGGCACCCGGTCCAACCGCCGTTCTGCTTCCGGGTCCCATTCGATACGCTCTCCCGTACGGGGACGGAGCAACGTGTCATAGGTGACAACTCGTTCTCCTTGGCTACGGAGATCTTGCTCCACCTCATCTCGAACCAGCCCAGCCACATAGGGCGGCATGCGGGCCAATCGATGCAGTGCCTCATCGGACCAGAATAATCGATCAATGAGCCCTCGAGTCTGACCCTCCGGCACATCGACACCGACTTTCAACCCACAGCCTCGGCACTCCGAGCGGATGAACCAGAACGCGCCAGCTTCACCACCACGTTCCTCAATCCCCTCGGTATGCATCCATCGCCCGCAGCCGCAAGTCAGCATAAATCCTCAAGCTGTCAGCTGACAGCTATTAGCTGTGAGCCATCATCCGATCTTGCCCGGGTACAGGATGTACAGCATCGTATAAGTGAAACTTCCGGTCATAAAGAGCACACAGTAGATGACCATCGTGAATCGGCCCAGCGCCCGATGCCGCCGTGCACCGTCCGGCCAGATTCGTTGGATCGTCATCTCAATCGCAAACACAAAGGCGACGAGTGCAAGGAAGATCAGGTAGACCTCCATCTTGCGCATCGAAAATCCGGCGGTTGCCACGCGCGAAAAAAACAACCCCAATACGATCACGGCCACGACACCGAACACGATTCCGATCTTCTTCCACGTGGTCATGAGCCGTGACTCCCGGAGCGACCGCACCCCGTCGATGAATTGCTGAGAACGAAACCCCAACACCATCATGTACACCGCCATGATCAGCCCGATGATGACCAGGATGATGTGGAGGGTCAGCACCGGGATGAAGACATAGTCATACAGTGATTGTGAGCCGCCGAACCCTTCCTTCCCCTCAAACGCCAGGACCCCCAGCTGCCGAAACAGGTAATAGGCAATAAAGAAGCTGAGCATGGCAATCATGCCGCCCAACATCAGCCAATGGTGCGCATCGGCCTTTCGCTGGCGTGCCTGAAACCATCCGATGACAAAGAGTCCAGTGAAAAGCGTGGCCATCAGCTGACTGAGGTCCGCTCCGACCGTCGCATGGGTCCCAAAGAACCCTGGTTCTCGTAACCAATCCATCGCTTACTCTTCGTCGCTCGTCTCTTGTGAAACGTATCTCGTCATCGTGCCCATAGTCGTCTTGCCGCAAGTTGCGCTTCACGAGCGCCACTTCACGTTTCACGCGATTTCACCCCCTGCACCACCGCCGTCTTCTCCAGTTCCACCACAGAGCCGAACCCGGCAGCATGGAGCCATTGCATCGCTTCACTGGCTTGGAAGCAGCTCCCCTTCTGGGTGTTGACGAGGATGTGGACGGCAAAGGCCGTCGTCCAGGCGGGGCCTGTCCCGGCTTCGTCCAAGAATCGATCCTTAATGACCAACCGCCCGCCCGGCGCCAGAGCGCCATAGACCTTCTTGACCAGATCCTGATTCATATCAAAGGTTTGATAATGTAGAATATCCGACATCAGGACCACATCGTAGGGTCCACCGAGCAGATCCCGATTGAAGTCACCGGGGTGTAGGGTGATCCGTGATTCCAGACCTGCCTCTTTCACTGTTCTTTCCGTCAGCTTCAGCGTTTCTGGAAGGTCGAACACCGTCGCATGCAGGTCGGGATACACCTGGCAGAACGCAATCGCATTCGTCCCGGCGCCACCGCCGAGATCACACATCCGCTCACGCCCAGCCAACTTCAACCGCTTGGCCAAATCGGGGCCACTCTGCTGGCCAATACGATTCAGCACCGCCAGCACATGGCTACCCAACTCAGGATCGGTCTCGAACACATGGCGATCCACCGTCCGCTTCCCCGTACGAATCGTCTCTTCCAGTTTGCCCCAGTTGTTCCACTCTGCATCGTGTAAGAGCAGCAAATGGCCGACATACTGCGGCGACGACCGGACCAAATACTTGATCGCAATCGATGAGTTCCCGTACAACTCCGCTTCTTTCGTCAGCAGCTTCATCGCGACCAGCGCATTTAAGAGAAGGCCCAGGGTAGGAGGATCGGCCTGCAGTCGTCCGGCAATGTCCTGACAAGATTTCGGCCGTTCATCGATGGCCGAAAAGACATCCAGCTTCACGGCTGTGAGCAAAATCTTGGTCTCCCAGTAGTAACCCAGCTGGAAGACTTCCGCGAGTGAGAGTTCTCGAGACACACTACCCCTCTTGGACAGAGAAAATAGCCCAGAAACATAGGATCTTACCTAGATCAGAAACGAAAAGACAAGGCAGGGAATTCGCCACAGGGTGCCGGCCTGGTACGATGGCAACATGAGTCTGATGACCAGCCTACTAGCAGTGTGTTGACAAACCCTACGCCCTTCCTCAAACGGGCCGAGCCTCACGGTGACTGACCGAATCTAGATGCCCTGCAGGCTGTTCAGAAAGGCTGTCCAGCAAGGCCGCAGCGAGCGAAGGGGCGAATCGTACTCCGGCCCGTACGTTGAGCCTCTGAGCGACGTGAGAACGCCGCTGGCGGCCTTTGTCAACAGCCTGCTAGGTTCACGCTTCACGAGAGACGCATCACATCCCCCACACGCATGTTCCGGGTGATGAGATAGCATGGGCATCGAGGGCGAACACGGTACTCAATGCAATGACAACAGACAATCGTGAAAGCACCCTTCTGACCATGTCACACCTCCATGAAAAAGATGATTGCACCACTCGATCGCAACTCGTGCAGAGCATGAGTTTGCCATGATCGGCCTAGCGGGGATGCTGTACATGGCGGCCGGCGCAATCTCGATCGGATTTTTCGTACGTAGGGCTTGAGGGACTGTACGATTTCTGCCATGGAGTCGACCGTCAGGACGGGCGAATCTGATACTGGACTGAGTTGATCGATGGCTGGGCGAACTCGCGACGTGGGCCCCCCTCTGCTACGCGTCGATCCGAATGAACGGTCGTATCGATGCGGAGGGGTTCACAAGGGGATACGTTTCGTTTCGAGGTGTTCGGCCATCGCGGCTCTGAGGAGTTGGGCATCGGCTGAGATCAGCACCGACGGTTCGTGCAGGTGCTCTTGCAACTCGAGGGCAGAGGCGAGATGAATGGCGTCCAGGGTGCGGAGTGGGTAGCGTTCGAGTAGAGTTCTGGATCGTCCCAGGATACTGTCGTCCAAGTTGATCCTGACGTAGGCAGGCCATTCCTGGACAAACCGACGAACGACTTCATGGTAATGAGATTCTTTTAACGCGGCTTCCCGGACGCGCCGGCGAAAAGCCGAAAACGTTTCGGTGTAGGTGATCGTGGCGGTGGCATGAGGGGGCGCGTCCGCTCGCAGCACGAGCACGTCGTCTGTTCCCACTTCCTGGATGAATTGTTTGACGAAAGCGCTGGTGTCCCAGTAATACATGGTTACCGTTCGTCACGGTCGTCGATCACCGCCTGCCCCACCGAGGGACCTCGATAGGCAAGAGGTTTCAGCCGCTTACTCGGCACACCGGTCGGGTGGATAATCTTGCCGAGCGCAGCAAGTTGCGCCAACCGCGCCTCGCGTGTCCCTGGTTTCCCGGCCTCGATTTGTTGGAGTAACGCGATCGGTCGTCCCCGATCGGTGACGACGATTTCTTCGCCTTTCTGGGTCCGACGAAGGTAGTGCGTCAGGCGGTTTTTGAGTTCTTTGACGCCGACCTGGCTCATCGTGCACCTCAGTAGCTATTGTAGCTACTGTCGGAAAATAAAGCAAATACCTCCTCGGATACGTGCCCATAAAAATGTGAGGCCCTGCGGCCTCGCCCAGCTTGCTTTCATTCTAGTGGCGTTGGGCAACCTAGCCCACATTATTCATGACGGTTCGTGACGAAACCGCCAAGACTCCAGGCGAGACGGGCACGCGGAGCCCTGAGCGACCGAGGCATACTTGAAACAGTATGTTGAGGTCCCGAAGGGCGAGCCTGCCCGCCTGGCCACGAGAAAGGCGAGGCCAGGCTTGTCGCAGCGGCGTATCGGCGGTTGCAGTAGAAGCGTTCATGAATAATGTGGGCTAGGGCTTACCCTATTTACAGCCCTGCCTGACGCCATTGCCGCCATCCATAGCCCGCGAGCTGGGCCCATCAAGAAAACGGTGACCGCAACTGTCTTTCACGCTTCTTCCAGCTGGATCACTTCCACATGAACCCTGGCGGTGCCCCGGTCGACAAATCCTAGCTGCTCGGCGGCGCCTCGGCTGAGATCGATGATTCGCTTCCCGGAATCGGAGTTGTGATCACTCGGAAAGGGACCACGGTCATTCACTCGGACAATGATCGACTTGCCGTTTTCCAGGTTGGTCACCTGCACATGAATCGGCAGCGGCAAATACTTGTGCGCCGCCGTCAAGGCACTGGGATTGAACAGCTCGCCGTTCGCCGTCATGTGGCCGCCCGGCAGACGCCTGGTTTCCTCCCCGTACCACGAAGCCAAGCCCGTTTCCTCGTACGTCTGCGCATTCCCCATGTTCATCGGCACATACCGCTGGCCCTTCACCGTGTACGGCGCTGCTTTGACGCGGCCCAGCCGGATCGCCTCTTTCACCGGAAGCCCATCAATGGTCTGAATATCGTCTCGGATCAAGGGATACTCCAATGGAGCCTGGACCACTTCGAAGGTAAATTTCCCGATGTGATAGACCAGCCTGGTCGCCCCCTTCGTCAACTCATACGCTCCGCTCACCACCCAGATCGTGCCTTTAATCGTCTTTTTCACAACACGATAGCCGGTCTTGGCAACCGAAAAGGTCCCCTTGAGTACGGAGAACGCCCCATCAATGATGGAGCAGGAGGCATTGATCAGAAGAGTGGGGACAAGCAGCAGTAGGAGGCCATGCCTCGTTGATCGCAGCACGTGATCTGCACCTTCGGTCTTGAGCGGACGGAAGATCACCGATCTCCCCTCTCGATAGGCCAATCCAGCTATGGCCACACTATGTATCACATCAAAGAGCGGAGACGGAGAAAACCCTGAAATGAGAATACCGGCGCAGAAAAGCACTGCAGGAAGAAGGGGCTACAAACACGACGGGCAGCGGATTGCTCCGCTGCCCGTCACGAACACATCGATGGAACCGGCTTACTTGATTTCAGCCTGGAGCTTGGCGGTTCCGCCGTCGGTCACATCCACTTCGAACTCAACCTTCTTACCCTTGGCGGCAAAAGGATGCCACGCGATCACCTTGTGCTTGCCAGCTGGAACATCTTTCAGCTCGAAGGACCCATCTTCTTTCGCCACGGCAAAGTGGGCATTCGAGACCGGAAGGAAGAAAGACTGCATGAACTCATGCTGGTCGCACTGTAGACGATAGTAGCCTTCCTTCTCCGCACCACCGCGGAAGGTCACCGGCTTGTCCAACTTATCGCCCTTCTTTGCGAGGCCGATGTTGAAACCAGTCGCTGAGGAATTCCCCTTCACGGTAAAGCTGTGGGGATTGTGCAGCACGCCGGCTACGGACTTAGGATCCTCGGCATCGGCATCGGTGTTTTCAACTTTGAATGGGCGGGTATTTACCACCACGCCACTGAACGGCTGGAAATCACAGAACGCTGCCACGACTTCCGTTCCGGCATAGCCGTCCATCCAGGCCTTATCCTCGATGTCCACAACGGCCACGACAGCACCCTTCAATCCGCCGTCCTTGCTCACTTCGATTTGCTTCAAGAACCGCTTGTCGCCATCCGCCTTGCTCTTGTCAGGAATCTGGGGACAGAACTTCGGGTTCGGGAACTTGGAGAAGAGGAATTCCTTATTCTCCGCCTTGCCGGCAAATGTCACCTTCCCCGCAATCGTTCCGCCCGCGTACGAGGTGAGAGGCGCCGCGACCAAGGCGACGGCTGCTACGCCAAACATCATTGATAACGCACTCTTCATTGGACTGCCTCCTTGTAATTAACGAACATCCTGCCTCCGAACTGACCTATCTCTCTGGTTTTCATCCACCAAAGCTCTTCCGGTTCAGACCCTTCACACCATTGATCACACTATGGCAAGTCTAGATAGAACGAGTATGTATATGAAATCTTACCGTCCGCTGTCAACCGAAACAAGAGGGACCTGAATGGGCCATCCAGAGTAGCTATTTCCACATCGTCCTGGTACATTTGGCGGAAATTACACGTCTAGGTGAACCTCCGACTCATGTCACATCCCTCGCGTAGACCACAATGATCGCGTCAACTGTCCCTACCGGCGGACTTAAACGTACCTACCCGCTCTATGTGACGGTGATGCTCTTCAGCATTATCGTGGGCACTGCCGTGATCGGGGTACCGTTATTTGGTTTCCTCTATGGATACACGTGGTTCGATTGGACGATGTTCGCGCTCCTCTACATTGTCACGGGATTAGGCATTACCGTGGGGTACCACCGTCTCATCTCACACCGCAGCTTCAGCTGCCCCGATGGGGTCAAGGCTGTCTTACTCATCGCCGGAGGATGGGCACTTCAACAGTCTGCGCTCAAGTGGGGCGCCGATCACATCCGCCACCACGCGGCCTGCGACCAAGATGCCGACCCCTACAACGCCAAGCTTGGGTTCTGGCACAGCCACTGTGGGTGGCTCTTTGCAGACAAGAAGTACTCGGACGAAAAATATGCGACCAGGCTTCGGCAGGATCCGGTCGTGATGTGGCAACACCGATACTACACCCTCATCTTCCTCTCGGGGTTGGCGTTCCCATTCCTGGCAGGCTATCTGTACAACGGCTGGGTTGGGGGGATGAGCTGCTTTATGTTGGCCGGTATCGGCCGAACCTTCGCCGTGCTGAATTCGACGTTTTGTATCAACTCAGTCTGCCATCTGTGGGGAAACCAACCCCATGGCCAAGCCGATTCAAGCCGAGACAGCTGGGCGGTTTCCCTGCTGACATTTGGTGAGGGTTACCACAATTACCACCACACCCATCCAACCGACTACCGCAACGGTCCCCTCTGGTACAACTTTGACCCATCGAAGTGGGTGATCTTCACGCTCTCCCTTCTGGGGTTAGCCTGGTCCCTTCGGACAGCGAACGCAGCGGACCCTCAGGCGTCAAACCTGTAATCTTTCACCGAACCCCCCTCTCAATCAGAAAAGAGAACCGGGAATGATTGCCTGCTTAGTATTTCCGTAATGAGATAGGCGGGAGCTTCAACACGGCTTCGCGAGCGGCTGCCCATAAGGCCTCCATCATCGCCAAGAGATCCGGTGCTGTTCGAGCTACTAGCTTGACCGCGAGGCCGGGTATCGGTGGGGTTGATACCCCGCCTAATACGGCTCCTGGCTTGGTATCCAAGAGCGCCGCAATGGTCGACTCCAATCCGGTCCAGACCTCTGCGGCCAGCGCGTCGTTCATCACGTAGAACGAGGCCACATAATCCCATTCTTCGGCTAGACCGACCGTCCCTAAGTCCGTGGCCGGATCAAGAACATATCGTTCTAGTAGAGAGTTCCCGGAAGCGGTTGTAATCAGGATTTCGTTTTCCAGGTCGGTAAAGGCCCACCGTTCTCCCCTGGCAATCCGGCCTGAGGCAAGCGCATCCCACAAGAAGAGGGTCGCGCCAGGCCCAACCCTGGCCCGGAGGCTCTGCCGAAACCGAGATCCGGCAAAGGGAATCGTATGTTCTGGAAACCACTCAAGAATTGCGTCAGGCTCGACCGCGATGACGACATGCTGATCAGAGACCGGGCCTTCAGTTCGATACACTCGGTTGGCAGAGGGCGCGGAAATCAGGACATGCGCACCCTGCTCTACGGTCATATCGATGGAGAGATGGTCTCCCCCGACCAGACCACCGGATGGATTGACCAGCAACGTGTAGGCCGCTCCCGTATCATCGAGATAGATGGGAGGCAGCAGTTTCCAGGGCGTGGTGAAATACGAATGAGAGATGACCGTGCGATGATCGAGTTTCGTATAGTTCAGCTTCAGCTCGCCGACCCGCCCGACCAACTCCGTTGCAAACCGTCCAGGAGCCTTCTTTCTTGAAGAAGGTGTTCGTTTCCCGGCAGGTTTTCTTTTTGGAGACGTGCCGGTGTTCCGAGACGTCCGCTGTTTCCGTCCAGTCTGAATCGCCATGATTACGAGCGCGTGGCACGTTGCGGGATGCGCTGTTCAAGCCATGCTACGACCGCATCCATTCCTTCCCCAGACAGAATATTGGTGAAGGCAAAGGGAAGTTCACCACGCATCTTGCGGGTATCTCGATCCATCACGGAAAGATCGGCGCGCACATGTGGAGCCAAATCCATCTTGTTGATGACGAGGAAATCGGACCGCGTGATCCCCGGTCCACCCTTCCGTGGGATCTTGTCACCGCCCGACACATCAATCACATAGATGACATAGTCCACCAGTTCCGGGCTGAACGTGGCCGCAAGGTTATCCCCGCCGCTTTCCAAGAAGATCAACTCCACGTCCGGATGCCGGCGCAGCAGATCATCAATGGCTTCCTGGTTATGGGATGCGTCCTCACGGATCGCCGTATGGGGACAGCCCCCGGTTTCCACGCCAAGAATCCGATCGACCGGAAGCGCGGCGCGCTTGGTCAAAATCTCGGCATCGATTTTTGTGAAAATATCGTTGGTCACGGCAGCGAGGCTGAAGCGATCGCGCAGCCGTTGACACAGGGCTTCCACCAGTGCCGTTTTCCCTGATCCGACGGGGCCGCCGATACCGATGACCGGAATGCCCTGTTTCCTGGCCTGAGTCGGAGTCCAATTGTGATTATGTTCACGATTCAGATCATGCATAGACAAACGAAGAGCCGATTGCCGATGGCACATGGGCCAGAATCAATCGGTCTCTCTCCTTTCCTGCTATAAGCCATCAGCCATACGCTCTTAGCTCCTGAACAGTCTCCATTCCAGAGACCCATGACGCATCGCATAAATATCTTGGATCGGTGACCATGAGCTCATGGTCGTATCGAGATCAACCTCTCGACTGATCCGTTCAATCAATGGAAGCCATTCGCCCAGGATGCGCTGGCCCTCATGTTGACCGATGGGACTCAACCGCATCGCCGAGGAGATGAACCCCACGGCCGTTTGGTACAAGAAGGCACCGGCGGTTTCTTCCGGGTTCCACCCGCAAGACCCCATGGTGAGCCCGAACGTCACCGCAAGATGCCCCGGGGCGCGATCGGCTTCCACTTCATCACGATATTGGTTCAAGATCGACTTGGCTCGAATCTGATCAGCCGCAACCCTGATCACTTGTTTGCCCATCTGGCGACTAGCCAGACGCGATTCACGGCCAAGCTTGGTCGCCTCGAGCACCCGATCAATATGGACCGCACTCTCCAGCGACCCCTTCGAAGCCGCACGATTGGCCTGCTTAACGGCAAGCACTTCCCGGCGGCTCATCCCTCCACGCAGTAAATCTTCAACGTATTTGGTCAGCTGATCGGACGTTTTGACGGCTCCGCCCTGTACCGCTGCTTCCAACCCTGAGGAAAAGGCGTAGCCTCCGGAGGGGAAAAACGTATCGACGAACCGTAACCCTTCAAGCAATGCGGGGGTATTCATGGTACACAAGCGAAAAACAATAACAGCCGTCCGACTACCGTGGCGATGATTCCACATTGATAGTCGAACCGGCTGTCTTGTCAGTTAGAACAATTGATACCGTTGTGCCAACGGCAACACAATGGCCGGCTCACAAGTGAGCGGCACACCATCCGCGGTCACAATGTAGGTCTCCGGGTTCACTTCAATTTTAGGCAGAGCATCATTCAGCTTGAGATCACGCTTGCCGATATTCCGGCAGTTCTTGACTGCCGCCACCCGCCGCTGCAAACCAAGCCGCTTTGGAATTTCATGATCCAACGCCGCTTGAGACAAGAAGGTAAAGCTCGTGCTCGTTAACGCACGGCCAAACGCGCCGAACATCGGCCGGCTGATGGTCGGCTCAGGTGTGGGGATCGACGCATTCGGATCACCCATCTGGGCCTGCGCGATAAATCCGTTTTTCAAGACCATCTCGGGTTTCACACCAAAAAACTCCGGCTTCCAGACGACGAGGTCCGCGATCTTTCCAACCTCGATTGACCCGACTTCGTGAGCGATGCCGTGGGTGATCGCCGGATTGATCGTGTACTTAGCAATGTAGCGCCGAGCCCGGAAGTTATCATTCTGGCCGGAATCCTTCCCGCCGACCGGCGTGAGGTGCCCCCGCTGGGCCTTCATTTTATGAGCCGTTTGCCAGGTTCTGGTGATGACTTCGCCGATTCGACCCATGGCCTGCGAGTCCGATGACATGATGCTGATCGCACCCAAGTCATGCAGGATATCTTCCGCCGCGATGGTTTCACGTCGGATACGGGACTCCGCAAACGCAACGTCTTCGGGAATCCGAGGATTCAGATTGTGACACACGATCAACATGTCCAGATGCTCGTCCATCGTATTGACCGTAAAGGGCATCGTGGGGTTGGTTGAGGACGGCAACACGTTCGGCTCACCGCAAATCTTGATGATGTCCGGCGCATGACCACCGCCCGCACCTTCCGTATGGAAGCTGTGAATCGCTCTTCCCTTGATCGCCTTGATCGTATCCTCGATATACCCGGCTTCATTGAGCGTATCGGTGTGAATAGCGACCTGAACATCGTGGCGGTCAGCAACACTCAAGCAGGTATCGATAGCCTTAGGAGTTGTCCCCCAGTCTTCGTGCAATTTCAACCCGATGGCGCCGGCTTCAATCTGCTCGTTCAGCCCTTCAGGGCGTGAGGCATTGCCCTTCCCCAAGAATCCGAGATTGATGGGAATGCCTTCCGACGCTTCCAACATCCGATGGATGTTCCAGGGGCCAGGCGTACAGGTTGTGGCGCTGGTTCCGCTTGAAGGCCCGGTCCCGCCACCAATCATCGTGGTCAACCCGGCCGACAACGCCTCCCAACATTGTTGCGGACAAATGAAGTGGATGTGGGTATCGATACCACCGGCCGTGATGATCTTGCCTTCACCGGAAATCGCTTCAGTCCCTGGGCCGATTTCCATGCCCGGTGTCACACCCGGCATAAGATCAGAGTTGCCGGCCTTACCGATCCCGACGATACGGCCATCCTTAATGCCGATGTCGGCCTTGATGACGCCGGTATAGTCGAGAATAAGCGCGTTCGTGATCACACAGTCGAGCTGACCACTAGCGCTCGTCGCGCGAGCAGACTGCCCCATGCCATCACGAATAGTTTTCCCGCCACCGAAGACAGCTTCTTCGCCGTGGACGGTCCGATCTTCTTCGACTTCGATGATCAAGTCCGTGTCGGCCAGTCGAACACGATCGCCGGTCGTGGGTCCATACAGAGATGCATATTGCTTGCGTGGAATTTTCACCGGGCGCCTCCTTTTCCAAATCCTCGTTCAGCGGCAAGTGCAACAGCCTTGGCTTTGACTTTCGGATCATCCAACAGCCCTTCGGTCAATCCATTCACCCCCTGGGCTAGGCGGTTACCGGCCAAGGCCACGAGCGTCACTTTCTTTTCTTCGCCCGGCTCAAAGCGAACTGCCGTGCCAGCAGGAATCGCAAGCCTAAATCCAAATGCTTGCTCACGTTCGAACTTGAGCGCACGATTGGACTCGAAGAAGTGACAGTGCGAACCGACCTGAATCGGACGATCGCCGAGGTTCTTAATCGTCAGCTCTTTCGTCTCCCGTCCCTTGAAGACCTCGATATCACCAGCCACCGTCATCATCTCACCAGGGATGATCGGGGCGTTGAGTTCAGCCCTGACCGCCGCAGCTAACGCCTCCTTCGATCTCGTGACCGGATCCTGGAGCTTCTTTTGTTTAGCTGCTCCCGCTCCACTGACCCTTGTAATCAACGAGTCATTCCCCGCGAACGCCATATTGGGGTGAGCGGCGTTGCTTAAGAATGAGGCAGCCCCCACTCCAGCCGCCACACGTCCGCTCTGAGCAAGAAACTGTCGTCTCGATGTGCCTGCCCCTGCGGAAGGATCTTGTTGTCCTTTGACCTCTCCAGAACCTTGTGGCTCTTTCGTTTCCATATCGTCTCACTCCTTTTCATCCTGATGTGCGGTATTGACAACACGTGCCCCATCTTTTGCATCATCTTCGTCATGAGAACAAGAAACATCCTTCATGCTTTCCCCTTGGACGCTTCATCTCCCACAAGTACATCTCATTTGAATAAAGGAATCAGCGGCACGACTAGGGTATCGGGTTATGAACCGTCACAAGTTTGGTTCCATCAGGAAACGTCCCCTCAACCTGAAAGTCACGAATCATTTCCGGCACACCAGGCATCACATCTTTACGCGATAGGAGCTGCGTGCCGTAGCTCATCAATTCAGCCACGGTTTTACCGTCACGAATTGCTTCCAATACAGCGGCCGTCATATATGCGACAGCTTCCGGATGGTTAAGCTTGAGGCCACGCTGCTTACGATCGGCCGCGAGCTTCCCCGCCACGTAAATCATCAGCTTGTCCTGCTCTCTCGGACTTAAACGCATAGTTCCTCCTCTCCCACGGACAAATTAGTATTGAATACTCACGACACAAACCCTGACTATATCACCTTCTAACACAACCCTAAAAGATGCTCGCGAGCATGCATCAGAAATGGGCATGCCTCAGATCTCCGTAATGATCGGATTCGAAACTATATATACGCGAATCATTTTCGACACGACTTCAGGAATCCCCTTAGTCCCAACAAGAAAAAACCTGATCTCTATCCACACCCAC
>CABVSA010000038.1 GCA_902500805.1 uncultured Nitrospira sp.
ATCCTCCTGGGACAACAGCTTAAACCGGTGTCTCAAATCTGGGGTCCACTATAAAGACCCTGAATTTCCCGAAATTGATGTCGATATTGATGAGTCCTTGTGTCGGTCGGACGAGGGACGAGAATCGGCCCTGTTCCTTGTCGCCCAAGGCCTTCTCCAGAATGTGCTCAAACATGCGGAGGCGACACAGGCTCGTATTGTCCTAACATCTTCGGTAAACAATGTGACTCTCACGGTCATAGACAATGGTAAAGGCTTTGATGTGGATTCTGTACTCCATCAAGCACCAAGTGCTCACAAACGGTTCGGCACCACATGGATGCATGCGATTGTGGAACTCTATGGAGGTGCTCGCCCTGAGATAATCTCTGTACCCGGGCAGGGAACGACCGTACGGATCACCATGCCGTGGTCAAGGCAGTCAGAAACTGAACGCGTATTGTAAAGGGGGTTCTCTGATGACGGAGAATATTCGTATTGTCATTGCGGACGATGATGAGGAGGTTCGGGCACATATACGAGAGCTAGTCGGATGTCAGAAGTACATGCAGGTCATCGCGGAAGCCGGAAATGGCGATGATGCAGTAGCGCTTGTAAAGCGCCATCTGCCTCAGCTCGTATTACTGGATATTGAGATGCCAGGGATGAATAGGTTTCAGGCGCTCCAGCGTATCAGCCGGGACTATCCGCAAACCCATGTGATGATTGTCTCATCGTCGACAGATCGTGCGTCGGTGAAGGAAGCACAGAAATTTGGAGCACGAGGCTATGTGGCAAAACAGGATCTTGAAGAGAACCTCGCTCTTGCGATCAAGGCCGTCATGGCTGGTGGTAGCTTTCTGAGCCGTGCGGCTAGCCAAGGGAGAGCAGGGGCTAGCACAAAGCTGTGTGCAACTGCTGCTACGGAGAAGGCTGGGGAGGGTAAGCCCCATGGGCAACAGAGTAATGCTGCGAACATGCGAACGGGTACGTTGGGTTGTGAGACTGGTCTCATCCGTGTGCTCGTGGTTGACGATGAAGCTGCTGCTGCTCAGGATATCTGTGAAATACTAGAAGACGATAAAAAGATTTCTGTTGTCGGATCATGTACAAGTGTAGAGACGGCTATGAAGCTGATTGAACAACTGTCTCCAAATATTGTTCTCTTGGACCTTGATTTCTGGCGTTATGAACGAGGTGGGTGGCAGGTCGTGCGAAAAAATTATTCTGGTGTCCGTGTGATTCTGTGCACCCGCTCAATAGAACGAGCTGATGTCAGCGAAGCTTGGAGGAAAAAGGTTGATGGGTATATTCCCAAGAGTGTCCTCCAGGAGGAACTCATTCAGGCCATTTACACTGTCCATTCAGGTGACAGACATTTTAGTCCTTCATTGGGGAAATTTGGCTCACGGTGTAGGGGGATCCTCTCGGCATTGAGTCATACTGAACGTGACGTATTTTCTTTGTTTATTAGAGACTATCCAGCGAAGCAGATTGGGGAGGAATTGTGCATTGAACCGGGCACTGTCGACACCCATAAGCATAATATTCGAGACAAAATAGGTCACCAGGATGGCTGGAAAGGCGTCGCGAAGAAGGCGCGCAACGAGGAAAAAGCTCGTGAAGCGGAACAAACACAGAAAGCCAACAACACGCCGAATTATTCTGTTTTGATTAGTCGCCTAATGGAGTTGGAGCGAAACGTATTTGATCTATATGTGGGTCGATGGGACCGACGAGGCTATGTGGGAGGCAAGACTGCCCCAGAGGACATTGCTGAGGCACTCAGAATTCCAGTCGGCGAGGTAAAGGCCATTATTCTGGAGCTTCGGATCAAATTAAATTGCCACCCCGATGGATGGAAAGGTATCGCCAAGGATGAGGGTGATATTGATTAAGGCGGACTATGCCCAAGAAGCACCTTACGAAACGACTAGAGGGTTTGTGGTGTGATGGCGTTGCCGTTTCGAGTGAAGGTTCAGGTCCGGCGCCCCTGAAGGCCGGACCTGGTGATGAAGCCCCTGGCACAATCCTGATCTCCCACCGACGTTGCGAGCCACTCTTCTGGCATTAACACTTCTGGCAGCTGACTTCTCCCGATTGAGTCCCACTGACATGGCATGATGTGGTGAACACCACCGGTGGCCTCGTTGATAGCTGTTTCACTTCACCATCTGGTCCATAGGCAAGTAGCTGGTTCCGCACAGGCTGAATGCCTCGTGCACGTGCCCTCCTCAAGATAGCGCCTTTAAAACATTCCAGCGAGAGTCCTGATTCCCAACGGGGCCTACCCCAGTATAAGGCTCCAACATGTGGCCTCACCATCAGCGAGGCGTCTGATGCCGTTGTTTGGCGATGGACGGTGTATCCGCGCTGAATGTGAGTGAGTCCAAGAAGTACTTGAGTGGAAGAGTGTAACGCGATCAGAACAACTCGATCAGCGAAGAACTGGGAGGGGATATCTATGCAACCTGACAAAAAGGAACGTTGCTTGTCCAAATGCACTCTACTGAAGAAAGTGAGAGAGCTTGGGGTACTTGGACTGGGGGTATTCGTGAAGATCGGACGTGTTGTGATCATCCTCGTTCTGGTCGTCCTTTCCTACCCGGTCCTTGAATTCATGATTGAGTACGGCCGAACGCATTCGGAGGCTTACCACGTGGCCAGGCAGTTTGCTGTGACTAACTCAGATGTGATTCAGGTGACAGGACCGGTATCCACTGTGCGTATAGACAACAGATTCAACTTCCATTTCTGCAGCAAGCAAGCAGACTATACCCTTGACCTGACGGGTGAGCACGCCACTGTGATCCTACAAATTCAGGTGAAGTATCTCGCCGATTCCTGGGTCGTGACTGAAGCTGTACTGCGCACAGCGGGTCACCCCCCACGGGTCATTCGACAGACCACAACAGATTGGTATGCGGATGCCGATGAGGCCAGGGTGTATCCGTTTCTCTGGAGAAATGCTTGCTACGCCACTAGCTTTCCACCAAGTCTGAGTGGCACGTCTGGTGGGATAACAGATCACACCGGATTTTCCAGGTATACCCCCAGTACATCCACGCAGGGTCTCCCATAAATTGACTGCAGCTCCACAGTCCGATGAGTGCTCGTATCCACGTGGCCACCAGAGGACTGCAGCCAGTCTCAAGGTTTGGCCTTGAGAAATATTCAGGAGCCTGGCTGACTCAGTGCCGACCCTATTGAGGTATAAAGACACCATGATGACGCATGCTGACGGCTCATTGGGGATCTACCTGAGAGTAGCAAGAACGTTGGAAAGGGAGGTGCATGATGGGACGAGTGCTGATTGGAGTCTTGTTATGTGGAATTAGTGTTCAGTCGAGCAGTTGGCTCGCATGCCATGTCATACAAACCCCGTCGAACGAGTGCTGCTCAGTAAGAAGAGGGCACCTGGCCGGGCCATCTTTGGGATGACGCTGTATTGAGCTGAGGACAGTGATTAGGGGACCGTCGGTCGTGCAGCAGATGTTTCGGGTAGCCCAGCCTGCACGCCACTTTCTCTCGCCGAGGTCTTCGCGTCATCGATTTGAAATGGGGTCGGACCAGCGGGAGTGGGTGTCTGCCTTAGCCGAGCGAGGAGCCGTTCGAACGCCTCGATTCCTTCATCCACGGCCGCAAGTTCCGCCGGTTGCAGCGGGATCTCTTGGCGCATTTTCAGTAAATTGATTTTCCCCTCAAGCAGCTGCGTCTCCGTTGAACCTTTGGGAAGATAGAACGAACATTTGGCACAGGCCATCCGGTGGGGACATTGTTCAAAAAAGTCGTACCGGCAATATCCATGACCGAGATCGTAGAATTTCCATGGCTGGGTGCCCGCGTCCCCGCTCAAGACCACGTCTTGGTCGATCAGCACTTGTACCGTTCGTAGATTCCGATGTGTATGATTCGATTTCAGGAATGACTCAGACAAGCGTGTCGGCGTGATAGCCAGATAGTGCAAGGTCGAACTCACACTCCGGTGGCCGAGCCATTGCTGAAGTTCAAACACCGTCATCGGGTGGTCAGGACTATTCAGGAGTTGCGTGGCCATGGTGGAGCGGGCGCGGTGACTCGTGATCGTCCCATGTCGATCATGGCGAGGGATCCCGGCCTTCGTGCAGATGAGTGGAATGACCGTGTGATTTAGGTACGGTGGGGCCAATGGTCTTCCTCGAAAGGCAAACAAGAGCGGCACTGGTTCTCCCGTCTTGCGGTCGATGAACCGCGCCTGCTGTGGGCGAACCTGTTCCCAGGCGTCGATGACGGCAGCCACGATGGGATCGACTGGTTTCACGAAGGACCGGGAGGTCTTATTCGTCGGCACCTCGAGCAGACACACGGTTTTCCCCCGCTGCTCGTCCAACACTTTCGTGGTGGCGCACCCGACTCGGAGGCGTACGATCTCATCGCTGCGCAGCCCGGAAAATAACCAGACCATCGCGACCGCGCGGACCATCTCAATCGGGTAGAATCTGCGTGTGGGCCACCGTGGCGAGAGGGAGGCCAGATCCTCGGCTCCCAGCTGTAATCCCGCTGACAGCGCCTTCGCCCACAGATCGTCGGGGAGAGGTTTTGGATTCGGGTGAATGAGAGCCAGCAGCATGCGCGGAACGGCAAACGCCCGTCGGGGATCAAATCGACGGGGGATCCATTCCCACTCCTGGCAGTCGCGGAAGAAGACGTTCAAGGCGCTCAGGAGTTGCATTTTATGTCGCGGTGAAATGGGGCTGCCTTGCTGTCCTTGCCGCAGGTAGGTGGTCTGGCAGAAGTCCCCCTTCTTCATGCTGAGCACCGCGGCCACCCATTCCGCCGCCACCTCCCGCGTCCACTGGTCGGGATGATCGAGGCGTGGTTGCGTGTGCGCTACCCAGCGGCCTGCTTTCATGAGGACGGCTCTCCCGTTTCGTCGGCTCAGAAATTGGCGGGTGGAGGTGTGGAACCATCGGTTCACCACGTACGCCCATCTCGGAGGCACGCCTGTTTCCCGTGCCTGGGCTTCTACGCGCGTGCTCGCCTTCCTTCCATGCGGAAGCGCCTCGTGAATGACCCCGAGGTTCGCGAGGACGCGAGACAGCCCACTCCACGCCTCGCGGCGAGCTTGGCGAGGACAGCGATTCCGCTGCGTGTCCAGAAAGGCGGTCGTGAGCTCGCACAGTCTCGGGCTGTGGTTAATGATGAGCGCCTCACAGAGCACGGAATTCAGGTGCATGAGCGTGTACCGGCTATACCCCCACTGTCTGGCCGATCCCAAGACGAGGTCTCGCACCGGTCCAGTCCGCGAGGAGCCAAAAATATGGTCCGCAATGGCCACACGGTCATACAGACCCAGCTGAGAGAGGTCCTGCACAAGGTGTAAGAGATAGAAGGCCGCAATCAACGGCGACCGTGCGTGCGCCCCACGCTGATGGCATTGGATGAATTGAGTGGTGGACTGGCCGAGCGTCGTGACACATTCGTGGGGCGTCCATCGCCAGTACGGCCGCTGGCGGCGCGCGACCTCCATGAGCACAATCGTCATCACCGCGCCCGTTCTGCGCGTGTCAATGCCTGTGGCCTTGAGCGCGGCCTCCACTGGCTGGATCAACCCCTTGAGATCCTCGGTCATCCGTTTCGTGAAGCGGCCGCACGAGCCTCGCCGCGGCCCGAGTGCAAGGAGTGCCTGGCGTTCTTTGAGAAGCAGGTTCGGAGGGTGCCGAAATTGCGTTGGATCAATCGGCCAGTCCCATAGCGCCTCGTGTGTGAGGAGGTCCGTTGTGCCAGAACCACATGCGTTAACGCTCACCATGACTCAGCGAGTCCATATCATGCAGACGTCTTGCGTGGAGAGCAGCCATCCCTGCCGCGAATTTCTCCGCCAGATCCCTGCCACTGAGGTGAATGTAGATCAGTGTGGTGTGGAGGCTCCGATGCCCCGCGAAGGTGGCAATATCGTGCAGCGCCCAGCCATCTCTCGCGAGATCGGTCAGGCATAAGTGCCTTGCGGTATGGGTCGTGAAGTGGTCGACCTGCGACCGCTGGGCAATCCCCCGGACAATCTTCGACCATGCCCACTTGCTCAGCCCCTGCCCCTTGTTCCGACGAGATTCGGAGAGAAAGAGCGGACCTCGTGCCGCCGAGAGCGAGCGTCGCTGGAGCAAATACGCATGAAGTAGCTGGGCAGTGGTGGCAGAATACGGCACGATCCGTTCCCGACGCATCTTGGTGTGCTCCGCTCTGATGCGTACCGTCCGATGCGCCGGATCGAGATCCGTGGACTGGAGGGTGCACAGTTCCTCGCGCCGAAGAGCCGCATCATAGTTTAAGGCAAACATGAAGCGGTTCCGGATCGGCTCTTCCCGTACCGTGTCGACGATGGTGTGCCACTCGGCTTCCGTTGGGATACGTGGAAATTTCTTCACACGAGGCAGGAGGCCTCGAGCTCCGGGAATCCCGAATCCCCGTGTGGCGGTATACTGTCCACGTCCGATGGGGTTCTTCTCACGACAACCTTCCTCAATTAAAAAATCAAAGAAGAGTCGCAGGACCGTCAACCGTTGATGAATGCTGGCGTTCGACAACCCGACCGACGTTGGAGCAGTGCCTGCCGTCTGGGAACGGACATGTGGTCGATCTAACAGACTTCGAATGTAGAGAGCGATGTGTTCGCGTGTGGCCGAGAGAAGTGAAAACTTTGTGTCCACACTGAACTGGGCAAATTCGTTGAGCGCCCGGGCATAGGCGTCAACGGTGTTCCGAGCCAGGCCGAGATTGCACTGAATGCGAACCCATCGTGTGATGAGTGCAACGTGTGTGGCAGGGAGAATGGTCTTCCACTGGATCTCGGCCATGAGACGACATCCACGTTGAGTGGCCAACCATTATTCCTTTTCCCGCCACATGTCTAGTCCTGTGTTCGGTTATTCCACGTAACATGTATCGTGATCTCCTCCCACACCTTGAAACACATTTCGAAGTCTTCGGGAATCTGGTTCAGATAGTGCCGAAGCTGATTGGCTGTCGGCGGACGATAGAAGGTAGAGTCATTCCCGACCGTGCGAAAGCAGGGTTCACCGTTGTGGAGATACTGGCAGTATTCACCCAGGCATTCTCGTGCAAAGGTGGTCTTGGCGTACTTCTTCAGATAGACCTGGCCTTGCCATCCTTCGTAGGTCCAGGTTGAAGTTCAGAATTGAATCAGCGGTGAGAGCGGCATGGAGCAGGAGTGTACTTGCTATACGCGTAGCTCCTCAAGAGGCTCACTCGGTGCTGGAATTGCGCCGGTGGTCAGGAGCTGTAGGGTTTTCACGGTGACCGTGACGGTCGAGAAGTGTTCCTCGACCAGGCCTGTCACGACATAAGCTTGGTTTGGGGCCAGGGGATGGCAGTATTCCCGGTACCTATTGGGAAACAGGGTGGCATCATACATCCCGGTCTGATCCTCCAGGGTCATAAATTCCATCGGCTCGCCTTTCTTCGTGGAGACGATCTTCTCTGTGAGGAGCCACCCAATCAGGGTCACTTCTTTCCCCACATACTGACCTAAATCCTTGGCCAGAATGCATGAGGTGCCAGCCAGCGCCTCTGTGAAGAGATCGAGCGGATGGCAGTGGAGCGGAAAGCCGAAGAGGGCGAGCTCATGCTGTAGCTTTTTCTGTGGTGAATACTCCGTGGGAATCGGAATATACGTCGGTGGCTTGGTCGCTTGCGCCGCAAAGACGCGCCATAGAAGGGCTGGTCTAGTCAATTCCCCAGCAATCGAATCGAAGCACCCGGCTTTGATCAACAATTTGGCTTGCGTGTAGTCCAGCTTCACGCGACCGAGGAAATCTGACAGCAATCGGTACGGACCGTGCTGTTCTCGCTCTGCAATGATCCGCTGGGCGAGGTCTTCTTGAAGACCTTTGATCTGCATCAGTCCCACTCGAACGGTGGTTCCTGATCCGCTGTAGGCCCAGGCACTCGCGTTGATGTCTGGTGGTAGGACGGTGAGGCCCATCCGTCTGCCTTCCGACAGATAGGCGAAGGCCGAATAGTACCCCCCTTGATTACTCACGACGGCGGCAACGAATTCGGCAGGGTAGTGGGCTCTGAGGTAGGCGGATTTGAAACTGACCTGGGCATAGCTCGCACTATGCGGCTTACAGAAGCTATATCCGGAGAAGCTCATGATCATGGCCCAAATCGCATCGATCACGCGATATTCCACACCACGGGCCATGGCTCCCTGATAGAACTGGCGTTGATAGTCTCGCAGTTGCCGTTCCTTGTGCTTCTTGCTCAACACCTTCCGAAGCTGATCGCCGTCTTCAACCGAGAATCCACCCAAGGCGACCGCCACCTTCATGACATCTTCCTGATACACCATGATGCCGTGTGTCTCCGCGAGGACCTCATCGAGAACCGGATGAAGCGACTGATACCGCTGCCCATGGGCTCGACGCACGAATTCATCGGCGAACACGTTCGCAGCAGGCCGGATGATCGACGACACCACGACGAGATATTCGAAGACATCGGCGACGGCTCGTCTGGCGGGCGGCATGCCGGCCCAAAGCTTTTTGAGTAAGAGCCGGGTCGCGGGAGACTCCACGTAAAAGCAGCCCATCGTCTCGCCGCGCCTGATCAGGTCATTGGTGACTGGATCGGTGAGCGGATCCCACGTCGCATAATCGATGACCCGGCCAGTGTTACGGGCGATGGCCGCGATGGCGTCACGGATGACGGCGAGCGAGCGATTACCTAAGAGGTCGATCTTCACAAGCCCGGCCTCTTCCGTCTGGTCCTTCTCCCATTGAATCACCGGCAGATTGGAGGCGGAGATCTCGACCGGCACATACCGTCGGATCTCATCGGGGACCAACACGACGCCACCGGGATGGAGGCCTAGATTCCTGAAGTGGCCATCCAATTGCATCGACCAGTAGAGGATCTCTGGCCAAGGGTTTCTAAGGTTTAAGGCCCTACAGACGTCCCGTGCCCAGTCTTGCACGCTCATGCCTTGCTGCACATCGACAAAGTCCGCTCGTCGATCGAGAAAGTTCAACGCCTTCCCAATCTCAGCCGCCGGCAGGCCATAGACCTTCGCGATCTCGCGCAAGGCGGCACGTGTGGCAAGCGTGTTCTGATTGGCCACCATCGCGGCGTGCTTGTGTCCATACTGTTTGAAGACCCACTCGAGAATGGCGGGTCGTTCATCCCAAGGAAAGTCGATATCGATGTCGGGCGGATCGTGTCGTCCGGGGTTGAGGAACCGTTCAAACAACAGGTTATGTCGAATGGGATCCACATGGGTGATGCCGAGACAATAGGACACGATTGAAGCAGCGGCAGATCCCCGGCCACACGTTCTCGGAGCTTGTCGGACAATTTCATCCACGACGAGAAAGTATTCGGCATAGCCCTTGTCACGAATAACGGCGAGTTCCTTCTCAATCCGCTGTCGGACTGCGACCGACAAGGTCCCATAGCGCCAGAGGGCGCCTTCGTACGTCTTGTGTTGCAACGTCTCGAAGGCCGCAGCCGAGGAGAGCTGGCGGAAGGAGGGAAAGATGGTCTGTTTGAAGTCCCAATCGGTGTGGCACTGTTCGGCAATCTCCCGCGTGTTGGTAACAGCCTCAGGAACATGCGGCAGCTGTCGCGCGAGCATGGATTCCGGCATGAGCCAATGAGAGGGGAGCGCACAGTGATCGGCCTTTAGCCGTGAGAGGGTCGTGTTCTGGGCGATCGCACGCAGAAGCCGGTGAGACTGATAGTCCGCTGGCTGGAGAAACGCGGCGCGGGTGGTGGCTACCGGCGGCAGTCTTAGTCGGCGGCTCAATGCGACCGTCTCTTGTAACGCTGACCCCGGCGTGAGCTCGACATAGAGATCGTTTCTAGACTCCGCCTGCCAGGCTGTCAGGGCGACAGGATCATTAGACAGGATCACTAGTCCTGTGCGATGCTGCGTCACGCTCTCGATGAAATCGAAAGACTCATCACAGTGACGAGCGGACAGAATCCGGCAGAGATTGGCGTACCCTGTGGGGTTCTTCGCGAGTAGGACAGCCCGATGCTGCCCGGAGATGAGTTCTGCGCCTAGAATCGGCTTGAGTTCGTGCTCACGCGCGACTTCAAGAAAGCGGATCGCGCCATAAAGGCCATTGGTGTCAGTGAGAGCGAGATAGTCCTGTCCCTGTGATTTAACGGCCTGGCAGAGGGCCTTCACCGTGGGCACGCCCCACATTGGCGAAGAGGATGAATGCGTGTGCAGGTGGACGAAGGCCATTCACCCACTCCTGCCATAGCGAATGCTCTGTTCTCCGAATCGTGCGTGGAGGGTGTCCAGGGCGACAGATAGTTTCTTCGCTCGGTCCTGCTTGCGCTGCTCCTCAAATGGTCGAGTATCGAACAGCACGCCTTGTTCGGAATAGCCAGCCAGACCCGCCATGCTCAGCGTCATGGCTCGAAGTCGAATCCGCCGACGCATGCACTTCTGAAAGAGGGACATCAACACGGGAGACAGATCACATTCCCAGCAGGTTTCGGGAGCGACGCGCTCGTGCTTCGTGACTTCAAGGTGGTCGCTGTACCGGATTGTGAGGGACAGATGGCCACAGACGCGTCGCTGACTCCGTAGGGTCCGGCAAAGCCGTTGTAATGCGTCGAGTAATCGGCCGGTCAGCACGGGATCATCGATCTCATCCGGATCGAGCAAGACCGTCTCTTCGAGATGGGGCTGACTGGCCGGAGGGAGCACCGGCAGGGAATCGATCCCTTGTGCCCAGCGGGAGAGCTGCCCGGCATAATCCCCGAGCGCCACTTCCAATGCATCAACGGGACTCTCCGCCACGTCGCCGAGTGTGTCGAGATTCAAATCATCGAGCCTGGTCAGGATCTGTCGCATGCAAGGTCGCTGCAGGCCCGGCAGGGTGCGCACTGCGAGCGGTGCCATGAACACCAGCTCGGACCCAGGCCGAACATCGTACAGTTCTGACGGCTGAATCAACGTCGCTGCGGTCTGGGCCACAAGCTTGTTACTGCCCACACCGGCAACTCCATCGAGCCGATACTGTGAGAGCACTTCGTGCTGGACCTTCGCCGCGATGTCATAGGCTGGTCCGAATAGTCGTCCGGTCCCAGTCAGATCCATAACAAAGGACCCTGGCTGGGCAGGTTCCCAGACCGGAGCATAGCGGCTCACGATCTGAAGCAAAGAGTCTTCTGCCGTACGGACGCGAGAGGGATTCGGTGAGAGGACGTGCAGGGAGGGACAGACCCGTCGCGCCTGCTCGACGGACATGCCGATCGCAAGTCCTGCTTGTTCGGCTTCAGATGAGACTTCACGTAGGCAGGCCCGGGAGGTGTTTAACGGAGCGATGGCTAGTGGTCGCGTCGAGAGGCTGGGGTTATGAATACGCGCGACGGCGACCTCGAAGGCAGGAATCCCAAAGCAGACAATCTGGCGGTCCATGGTGTCAACAGCCGGGGCCTCACTTTCTCAAATGACGGATGACGCCGACGACTATCCCTTCGATCTGGAAGCTGTCCGACGGCTTGATGATAATCGGCTGCATGGCGTCATTGGCTGGATGGAGTTCCACCGTGCCGGCTTTGCGATGATAGGTCTTGATCGTGGCCTCGCCGTTCACCAAGGCAATCACGGTCTGGCCATTACTGGCAGACGAGTGTTTCTGCACCACGACAATGTCACCCGGAAAGATGCCCTCATTCTGCATGGACGTGCCTTTGACTCGAAGGGCGAAGGTCTCGCCACGACCGACCATGCTCTTCGGCACCTCGACGCGTTCCATCTGCGGAATCGGTTCAATGGGCGCTCCCGCCGCGACGACTCCGGCGAGCGGAATCTGTGTGGAGCTGAGCTGCATCAGGGCCAATTCCACGGTGGTGGGGATCGGCACGATTTTCTGCTCGTACCGATTGATAGTCTGCCGCGTCACATTGAGGGTCTGCGCAAGGGTGTCTTGGGTCAACCCGAGAGCTGTCCGCATCTGTTTGAGTTCATGAGACCGCATGTAACAAAATGTTACATGTCTTATGGAAAGCTGTCAACTGTCTTCCCCCTACCTTTTCGGTATGGCCATAAATTCTGAACCCTCTCATAAGTGCCACTCCTGAGAGTTGTGTAGGTACGTCGATCAGTTCGATCGACCAAATGTGTCGTGCATGAGGAAGAGGGCTGTTAAAGCGCCATGAATAACCTTTTGACAATGGATGAGGCCGCGAAGTATTTAGGCATATCCAAATTGACCCTGTACGGATGGGTCTCCGCAAGGAAATTGGGGTACGTCAAGATGGGACGGCTGGTGAAGTTTAAGCAGGCTCAGCTGGATGCCTGGATCGATCAGCACACGATCACACCACGGAGAGACAGCCATGGGACTCACTAAGCGGCGCGATAGTTACTATGTGGAGTTTCCAGTAATCGAAAGTGCGGACGGAAAATCATTGGCTCTCGCGAGTGGTGTACCCGGTGCCCGTTGGAAACGCTGGAAGGTGGGGTGTCTCAATAAGACTGTTGCCAAGGAGATGGAAGCCACCATCAGGACACGACTCCTCCTCGGCCACGAGAAGACCGAACAAGCCAAGCCGATCCTCTTTAAAGAATGGGCAAAGGCTTACCTGGAGCTGGAAACCGTTCGAGGACTTCGTTCCTTCGTGGGCCGATCCCATAGCATCAACACCCATCTCATCCCCTTCTTTGGTCATCGGATCCTCTCTGAGATCAGACCGGAAGACATAGAAGCCTTCCGCAGCCAAAGAAAAAAGCCAAACGGCAAAAGGGCCAGCACTCAGACCATCAACCATGATCACATCGCCCTGAAGCATTGCTTGAACGTGGCGATCAAGCGAGGACTGCTCCAGGCTAACCCTGCTTCACGGGTAACCATACCCAACCCCCAGAACGAACGGGATCGGGTGCTCACGGAAGAAGAATGGGGCCGATTACATCAGGCCGCGAAGCCACACCTCCGCCCGGTGCTTTTGACGGCCTATCAACTCGGCCAACGGTTCGGGGAGATTGTGTCTCTCACCTGGGACCGTGTTGATCTCCGTCGGGGATTCATCACCCTTCGAAGTCAAGACACCAAGACCAAAACCGGGAGGCGTATTCCCATGACCGCAGACGTTCGATCAACCCTCCAACGCTTGGCCAAAATTCGCCGTCTGACGAACAACCACGTGTTCACCTACAAGGGCCGACCGCTTCAACGTATCAGCCGATCCTTCAGGACCGCGTTGAGAGACGCCGGAATCACTGACTTTAGATTCCATGATCTCCGTCATTGTGCATCGACAAACCTACGACGCGCCGGTGTGGATACAGCAACCGCGATGAAGATCGTGGGGCACAAGTCTGAGAAGATGTGGAAGCGATACAACTCAATCGAAGAGAAAGACTTGACGGATGCTGCTGTGAAGGTGCAAAAGTACCTTGACGTTAACACCCTAATAACACCAAGCGACATGGCCGTTGAGGGTCATTCCTCTAAGTAGTTGAAATATTTGAGTGCGCCCGTAGCTCAGTCGGATAGAGCATCAGCCTTCTAAGCTGAGGGTCGCTGGTTCGATTCCAGCCGGGCGCACCAATACAGAGCTTGCTCCTACCGCGAATGGTTTATTGCTGCATCGTGGTTGTACTACGAGGATACATACCGAGCACCGTTATCTCCTTTGTTCACGCGTACAGGATTCGGAGCCCATTTCAATCTTAATGGTCACACCAGACCGCTGGGAGGTTCGTTCGGTTTGTTTAGTCTAAATCTCCCTCATGCCACTTATCCGAATGTCCGCTCCATCGGCACATCGCCGACGAGTTGAACCCCCTACATAGTTACCAGACTAAAGAAGGTATTTCACTAGTAGACATTCGAAGGGCTAGTCCCCTATAGTTTTATTCTCACTTCCACTTACCAAGGAAACGGTCAGGTATGCGTCGGTTGCTGCGTCCACGTGTGGTTCTCGGCACGTTAGCTGGTCTCATTGCGTTGTATGCGCTTGTTGGATTCGTGCTGGTTCCCTCCATCATCAAGTCATACGTTATCCCCATGGTCTCCGAGCAAATCAAGCATCCAATTCTGCTGCGCGACGCGGCGTTCAATCCGTTTGCGCTGTCGGTCCGTCTCACTGGGTTGGAAGTGCAGGAGCAGAACGAGACGCCGATGCTGGGGTTCGAGGAGCTGTTCGTGAATGTGGATGCGGTGACGTTGTTCTTCCAAAAGGTGGCATTCGACGAGATTCGCCTGGGTATGCCGTTTGTGGCAGCCAGGGTCAATCGGGACGGTAAGCTGAATCTGACGTCACTTGTTCCGCCTTCGGATGAAAAGGCCGTGCCACCACCTCAGCCGACCGGCGAACCCAAGAAGGTGATGCCGCTGCAGATTGATCTGTTGGAAATTGGGCAAGGGATTGTGGAGTATCGAGATGATTCAAAAGCCCGTCCGGTCGTCATCGATGTGGTGCCGTTTGAGATCACCTTGCGAAACTTCAGCACGGGTCCAGCCGAGGGAAGCGAGAATGCCCATGCCTTCACTGCCGAGATTGGAAATGGAGAAAAAATCTCCTGGGAAGGGACCATCTTTCTAGAGCCGGTGGAATCCGATGGCAAGGTGATTCTGTCAGGCCTCAAGCTGAAAACTTTGTATCAGGCTGTGCATGATCTGTTTCAGTTCGATCTCACTGAGGGTGTCCTTGGCCTCTCGGCTTCGTATCATTTCGATCTTCGTGGCCAGACTCCCCAGGCCACGGTGAAGAATGGAAAGGTTTCGATTGATGGTTTGGCCATCGTAGAGAGGGGTGGCATTGATCCGGTTGTGACCGTGCCGGTGTTCAACGTGGAGGGGATTCAACTGGATCTCCAACAACAGACCATTGAGGTTGCCAAGGTGCATTCAGCCGATGCCCGGTTCGATGCCTGGATGGCACCGAACGGCGTGGTCAATTATCAAACTCTCTTTTCGCCTGTAGGTGGAAAGGAGCCAACGGAGCCACCACCACCCGCGAATGCCAAGCCGGCGGAGCCCGCCAAACCGTGGGCGATCACGGTCGACGAAATCGGACTGAAAAACTACAGTGCATCGTATGAGGACCGGACACTTCCTAAGCCTGCCCACGTGGATGTCGACGCGATGAATCTGACCGTGAAGGATGTGCAGATTCCATTCAAGAAGCCGCTGCCGGTTGATTTATCACTGAAACTGAATGAGACCGGGGCGATCGGTATCAAGGGAACAGTGACGGTCGAACCGTTGAAGGCCGACGCACATCTTAAGTTGGAGCATATCGAGATCCGTCCCTTTCAACCCTATCTCGATCAGTTTCTCAATGCAGAAGTGCGGGACGGTGCGATTAATCTTGATGGAACGGTGCGTTTTGCCAAGGAGCATGCGAACGAACCCATGTTGAATTTTCAGGGGAATCTCGGGGTGAGTCAGCTGGCGATCGCGGAGCGAAACGTTCTCACCGATGCTGTGGCTTGGAAAGCATTGAACATTAATCACGTTGTACTGGACGTCGAACCAACGGCGGTGAAAATCGCAGAAATCGTCTGGCAAGAGCCAACCGCACAGATTGTCATTGGGAGCGACGGAAAACTGAATCTCTCGCGGCTCGCCGCCTCGTCTCCGCCGACTGATCACGCATCGGCTCAGAAAGAGCCTGGAGGCGAAAAACCACAAGCCAAGCTAGCGGAGCCCGTTCCTGTCACGATTGATCAGGTCAAGCTGGTGAAGTTGGCCGCGATATTTGAGGACCAGTCGATTGAACCAAAGGTCAAGACGGGTCTCACGGATTTCGGCGGGACCATCAAAGGACTGTCCTCAAGGCAGATTAAGAAAGCCGACGTCAATCTGGCTGGGAAGGTTGGACGAACCGCTCCGTTTAAGATCGTGGGAAAGATCAACCCATTGAGCGAAGACGCCTTCACGGATTTGGTCATCACGCTGGCTGGTATGGATCTGAGACCGGGTGGCCCGTACAGCGGTAAGTACGTGGGGTATGGGTTATCAAAAGGGAAGTTGTCGCTTGACCTGACGTACAAGGTGTCACAAAAAGTATTGGAAGCCGAGAATCTGGTCCATGTCGATCAACTCACGTTTGGTGAGAAGACCAATAGCCCGGACGCCACCTCGTTGCCCGTTCCGTTAGTTGTAGGACTGCTGAAGGATCGCAAGGGTCAGATTGAGATCGATATGCCGATTCGTGGGAACCTCAACGACCCGGACTTCAGGTACGGCAAGGTCGTGATCTCAACTTTGCTCAATCTCCTGACCAAAGTGGTTGCGTCACCGTTTTCCTTGATGGGCAAACTGGTACCTGGCGGTGGAGAGGATGAGGCAGGCCTGCAGTTCATCGAGTTCCAACCGGGCAGCGCATCGTTGACCGACGAGGATATGAAGAAGCTTGAGGCCTTGGAGACGGCGCTCGATGAGCGACCCGGACTTCGATTGGACGTGAAAGGCACGTTCGATACGACGCTGGATCGGGCGGCACTTCAGGTGAGGAAGCTCCATGAGCAACTCTTGGAGATGAGCGGAACGTCTCGTGGTGCGACAGGGGATACGCTCTCCCTTCGGGACGAACAACGGCTGATAGAAAAACTGTATGCTAAACTCCCTCCGCCCGATTCGACCACTACGTCGGAGCCCATCCAGCCGACTGTGGAGGGTATGAAGGAGCGAGTGGCGGCAGCGATTCTGATTACTGATGCTGAGTTAGAGACGTTGGCTCGGCAACGTGCAGAGGCGATTCGTAACCTGCTGCTGGAGAGCGGGAGGTTGACTGAAGAACGGGTCGTCCTAATGGGTTCGGAAGCCGCAGAGTTAGGCCATGAGAAGGTGCGTACCCAATTGACGCTCTCTGCCGGTTCCTAGCGGTGCGTCGTCAGCAAGGGTTTCTGGTTTCAAGTTATGAGTTGGGTGAGATCATCCTCACAGAAGTTGAAACGAGAAACGTGAGACTTGAAACCGGATGGCGGATTAGCTTCACGCGTCACGGTCACTGCCTCGAGTTCATCCCGTTACTTCGGGCTGCATCGCATGCGCGTACCATGGAGGAGAGAAAGCTCAATTTCTGAGGCGCTGAGTGTTGCCGGAAAGAGGACTCCTGAAATCTTGCACGCATTGATGCTGGCTCCGTCTAAGTTGGCCTTGCTTAAGTCCACACCCCGCAGATCGGATTGTCGGAAATAGCAATCGCTGAAGTCCAGCCCATCCGCATCAAGCCCCCGAAGATCAAGCCCCCGAAGGTCGCATCCTCGGAGATCGCATTTGTCCCCCGCGGCTTTCTTGGCATTGAATTCCTTGATGCACCCTTCGCGGAGCAGCAAGTACATCGGGTCTTTGGAAATACGGAGCTTTGTGCGGGAGGAGTCTGAGTCCATGGTCCTACTCCATCAAGGGTACGCAGAAGTCATATCGGTTGGGATTCACTAAACTTGAGTGTGGGACTGGATCTGATGCCGTATGAGGGCCTGTTGTAGTTGAGAAGGGTGTCCGTTGCCTCTCTCAGCCCCTTGAACTCGTCCGTTGTGACACAGTATGGTAACGACACATGGTCGAGTGAGGATCAGTTTTATGCCGATACGATTTTAAGGAGGTGTCATATGGCGATTCGATTGGGCGATGACGCGCCGAATTTTACGGCGGAGACGACAGAAGGGACGATTAATTTTCACGAATGGTTGGGGAACGGGTGGGGCATTCTGTTTTCCCATCCCAAGGATTACACTCCTGTCTGTACGACAGAGTTAGGCACGGTCGCCAAGATTTCTCCGGAATTCAAGAAACGAGGGGTGAAGGTGATCGCCGTGAGTGTGGATCCCATGGATTCTCATAAGGGGTGGATCAACGATATCAACGAGACGCAAAAGACGACGATGAACTATCCCATCATTGCTGATCCGGATAAGAAGGTCGCCACCCTCTATGACATGATTCATCCGAATGCGATCGATAACATGACGGTACGGTCGGTCTTCATCATCGGTCCTGATAAGAAGGTGAAGCTGACATTGACCTACCCGGCCTCCTGTGGTCGGAACTTCGATGAGCTTTTACGTGTCATCGATTCATTGCAGCTCACCTCGAAATATAAAGTGGCCACTCCGGCAAACTGGAAGGACGGCGAAGATTGCATCATTACTCCCGCAGTAGGTGATGCAGAAGCGCAACAACTGTTTCCTAAAGGCTTCACGACAGTGAAGCCGTACCTTCGGTACACGCCTCAGCCGAACCGATAGACTCGCGACGGCCTACGTAGAGAAAACCAGGCAGACGGTGATGGAAATCCTCTGCCTGGTTTTTTATTTATCAATACGTTATGGCCTCAATCCTTTCTGTAATACGGGCATAATTCTCACATCTGTTTCGTTCTGGCGCGCTTGAATTGCGGACGTGCATACACGTTGACAATACGAGGTACGAGGATTGCTTTAGACCGGGCGGGACTCTATAGCGTGAGTGCCGTGGTCGACTGGGTGCAACGAACAGAAGCTTGTTCACTGTGGAGAATGTGCCGAAGTGAGAGTTCAACACTGTGTCCGTGTCGCACCTGTCGGTTTTCGTGATCTGTTTGGACAAGCAGAACTACTGATGTATAGTCGACACAGATGAGCTACATACGAAAAGTTTCTTGCTTTGTTTCGAGGACTTAGGCATAGTCGGCGCCAACTTCCGAGGGGGCAAGAGTTTTTACTCATGGTTTCAGGTGGGCAGTGGTTTCTTATTACTCACAAGGGAGGGCATCAGTATGAAGGGACATAATGTGAGGCGGTGGAAACAATTTGTAGTTGCTGGGGCCATGGTGGCACTGGTGGCTGGAATGGGATCCACGGTGCCCAGTGCCTTTGCTGGTGGCATGATCAAGGCAGATGAGGACAAGTGGATTTCGATCGGGATGGGGGTCCGAACCAGCTTCAATTCCATCGAAGGGGCGTCGCCGGCCGGGCATTATAGCAACGATTTTACGATCAACAATGCGCGGATTTACGTCAACGGGCAAATTCACAAGTACATCAAGTTTGAGTTCAATACGGACTGCTTCAACTGCGCCGTCGGCGGCGGGGCCGGGGCCTTCGGCAATGCGGCGTTGACCACGACCTCGCAGAACTTCGGCGGCAACTCCTCGATCGGCTTGCTCGATGCGATCGGGAAGTTCGAGTTCAATGAGATGGTGAACCTCTGGGTCGGCCGCATGTTGCTGCCGAGTGAGCGCGGGGAGTTGAACGGGCCGTTCTACCATGCCACGTTCGATGGCTTTCGAACGCCATTCTTCCCAGCCGACCAGAGTGCGAATTTCAACGGAGTGAGTGCACTGGGGGGCGGCGCCGGTCTCTATGGTCGTGATAATGCGGCGACCTTCTGGGGCAAGGTGCATCCGGGCGGCACGCATCTGTTGTATGTGGTCAGTGTGTCGCAGGGGTTGCGCGGGGGCCCCAACA
The DNA here is from genome assembly GCA_902500805.1 of uncultured Nitrospira sp. GTDB lineage: Bacteria > Nitrospirota > Nitrospiria > Nitrospirales > Nitrospiraceae > Nitrospira_D. The sequence goes on from CABVSA010000038.1 coordinate 19,400, forward strand.
CCGGCAGCAGTCTGATGTACACGGGACGGTTGCAGTGGAATCTGTTGAACGATGAGGTGAATCCGGGCTATTACACGTCCGGGACGTACTATGGGACGGCGGGAGATATTGCGGCGATCGGGGCCAGCGTGCAGCACCAAAAGGATGGGGCGGGGAATACCGCGACGGGGAATGTGTCGGATTTCACCGGGGCCTCCATCGATGTGTTGGTGGAAAAGGTGCTGCCGAATAACATGGGCGTGTTCACCTTCAACGGGGAATTTAAGCGGCATTGGGCTAATTATGGCGCGGGGGCGTTCACGAACGTGGGCGGGTTTAATAGCTGCTTCTGCACGTTCAATGGGCATTCGTGGACGGTGTACGGCTTGTATCTGATTCCTCAGGAAGTGGGGATCGGACGGTTCCAGCCCTATGTGCGGTTCACGAGCATCGACCCACGGTACAGCGCGATGCGGCAGGAGTGGGAGACCGGAGTGAACTATATTATCTCGGGGCATAATGCCCGGGTCTCGGCGTTTTACCGGTATGGGGACATCAATACGAAGGGGTTTGCCGGGGGCTTCGGGCCTGGGGTGGCGGGCGATAAGGTGGATTCCTTCCACGTCGCCTTGCAGCTGCAGTACTAGGTACTTTCCGAAGTTAAGCGGTTGGTTGTAGATAAGGGCCGGGATCCGTCAATCGGATTCCGGCCCTTGTTATTTCTTCCTCTCAATCGAGCTTGTCGTGTCTTCTGGTTGAAATCTACTAGACGAGCACTAATCCGGTTGATCTGATTCGTTGCCAAGCTAGAGAAGTGAGCAACCGGTTGTAGCTTGATGCCGTTCCAGGAAAGTCTTTCTCTACGTCGTGCATGTGTGGATAGGTCTGACATGGCTGTTGTGGAGTCGCATCGGAGAGCAATTGCGTCACCCATTGGATTTGCGAAGTCGGGAGCATGAGGATCTGGTCGTGCTGAGTCCCTCGGAGGATGAGTCGTGAGCGCGTTCCGACAGACTCACTCGTTACGTTTCCACCGAGCCAAACCAACCGACGTTCTCTGGTTGTACCCTCATGGATAGGTTGTTTGGTGAGCAGGCCTGTGAGCCATCTTGAAGAAACCCTAGGGCGAGGAACCTTTTCGTCGAACCAGAAACGGACATCGAGGTCGAGCCCGCGCCGTTCCAGGTAGTTGAGGAGCGATCGTCGGAGTCCTTCGCCGAGCCACGCTGGGGTTTCACCACAGCGGTCCTCGTGTTCACGGTCATTTTCTGCAAACCCTTGATGCGTGGGTCCAAGAATGCGGAGGCCATGTGCGTCGGGATCCAGACCAATCGGGCTATGGGCCGTGACTGTGAACCGGTGCCAAAAGGCCGATTGGATCAGATCGGCCGCGAGAAGTTGTCGGATACGCTCAAGCGAATCGATGGTTTCCTGAACGGTTTCTGAGGGACAGCCGTACATGAGATAGGCATGGATCATGATGCCGGCGTCTTTAAACCCTGCCGCAACCAGCGCGGTCTGATCAACGGTAATTCCCTTCTTCATTTCGACTAGAAGCCGGTCCGAAGCGGCTTCTAGTCCGGCTGTGACGGCGATACATCCAGATGCAGCCAGGAGTCGGCAGAGGTCAGGCGTGAAGGCCGCTTCAAAGCGGATGTTCCCCCACCAGCGGATGGTGATTCGTCGTTCCAAGAGGCCCAGGGCCAATGCTTTGAGCGCGGCTGGTGGAGCCGCTTCATCCACAAAGTGGAAGCCTCGGCACCCTGTTTCAGCCACGAGCTGCTGGATCTGCTGAATGAGTCGTTCAGTCGGCGTCATTTCGTAGCGACTGATGTAGTTCAACCCCACATCGCAAAACGTACACTGCTTCCAATAACACCCGTGTGCCACCGTGAGTTTGTTCCAGTGACCTTCCGACCACAGGCGATGCATGGGGTTGGTGCTATCGAGAATGGTCAGATACCGATCCAGCGCCAAGCCTTGGTAGGTCGGACACCCAATGTCGTCCATCGAGAAATCAGTGAGACTGGAATCATCGACATATACCACGCGGTCCTGTTCACGAAACATGGTGCGACACAACGCTCGTCGGTGCCGCCGTCCCGAGAGATATTCAATCAAAGACAGGAGCGGCCGTTCTCCGTTGTCCAGCGTGAGGAAGTCGATATAGTCGAACACCCGGGGATCAGTCACTCGACGGAGCTCAGTGTTCACGTAGCCACCGCCGATGACGATCGGGAGGTCTGGATACTGCTCCTTGATCGACTGCGCGATGAGGAACGCACCATAGAGATTACCTGGAAAGGGGATCGACAGGCCGACGAGCGTCGGTTGAACTCGGTGGAAATGATTCCAGAAGACATCCAGCAGCCACTCATCTATCAAGCTCTTTGGCTCCGTAAGTGCGGCGGCGATTTGATCAAAGGATGACGCGCTGCGCCCGATATGCTCGGCATATCGACTCAAGCCGAAGTGTGGAGTGATGGTGGCTTGCACGAGGTCGGTGAGGTCTTCAAGAAAGAACGTGGCCCATTGTTTGGCTCGGTCGGTAACCGACACCGAGCGAGGGAATGTCCGCCGACCACGAAACCGTGGTCCTTGGGGCAGCACGCCAGGTTGCATGAAACGACCGGCGAGGTCTGGACTCCGGCCTTGCAAGAACGTGATGACCGGTTCGATCATTTCCATGTACCGATGTTCGGCCTTGATCATTTGGACGGCTTCTTTGGGAAGGACACTTGTGCTGTTGTGCAGCTGTTTGAAGATGGATTGTAAGCCGCCAGTACTGAAAAGTCGGAGTACCATTTCAATGCCGAGGTCTGCCTGTTCCGTATGAATTCCATGAGACTGAAGAAATCCAGTCAGATAGGTGATGGATGGATAGGGCGTATTCAGCTGGGTTAAGGGAGGGATGACTAACAGCACACGTTGAGGTGTCATGAGCCGGACATAGCACAGTGGGAGAGAAAAATGCTATGTCCGAAGAAATATCCCAATTGAGGAAGAGTCGGGTGATGTCTCAGCTCTGACCGCTCCCGCAGCACCGCTCGACATAGAAGGCCGACGTGGAGCTACTTCTTGATATCGAGCACGCTGCCGAGCAACGCATTACCCGTCTTGATAGTCTGAAGATTGGCTTCAAAGCTTCGTTGAGCCAGCATCTGGTGTACGGTCTCCTCACCAAGATCAACATTGGAAAGCTCGGCGGGGAACTGATTCCCGCCTGTATCTCGTAGCACCGTTGGGCCCGCTGCATGGTCTTTCTGAACCACGGGAAGGACTCCTCCGGTCTGGACTTCCACAAACTCTGTTCGGGATTTCTTGAAACCATCGGTGTTGAGGTTGGCGACATTGTGCGCTACGACTTCGATCTGTTTCCCAAAGGCAGCCAGGCCCGAGAGCGCGGTGTGTATGGCGGATATCATAAACACCTCCCTTGGAGATTCTAGTATGTCCCGTCATGTGACTTATCGGAGGCTACGAGCAGAACTTTACGCGAAGGAGAATGCAGTGATGCAATCGATATTAATCCACAGAAACGGACACTATGGGCTAGAGATGACAGTTCGTAAGACTTTAGGGGATCTCCGGTTCTGCCGATAGAATGGAGGTTCGAAGGTCTCTCACGCATACCTATGACGGATTCCATGAATAGTGCTCCCTCGAATTCTTGGAACGGACCACTGAACGTCCTGACCAGTGATGATGCTCGCTTCTTGTTGGAAGCGGTCCCTGAGTCCATCTTCTTCCTCGATCGTGACAATCGCATTGGGCTGCTGAATGGCGAGGCACAGCAATTGGTCGGACAAACACGCACAGCGATCGGGATAGGGTTTCACGACTTAATGGGCTGTCTCACCGTAGGGGAGAGCACTACTTCAGAATGCCCGTTCACGCGAATGAGAAGTACCGGAGAGCTCGTTGTGATTCCTTCTCATATATGGACTCGCGAGGATGGGACTCAATTTGAGCTGTCACTCTCCTTCTGGCCTCGATTACAGCAGGGAGTGTTTGTCGGAGGCGTCGTGATCGTTCGTGACTTGACCGATGTGATGGACGTTCAACGTGATGTGCAACGAGCGGCACGACTGGCCGAGGATGCGCCCAACCCCATCGTCGAGTTTGATGCGACGGGTGCCATGCTCTATGCCAACACAGGCATGTTGAATTTGATGGGACGGTGTGGGCTGCTCGATGCCGGGATTGAGGTGATGTTTCCAGGACATCTTCCGGCCATGCTTCAGGAGTGTCTCTCTACTGATGTGTCTTTGCCTCGGGTTGAACATCTTGTGGGGGATCGTGTCATCGCGTGGTCGTTCTTTCCCCTCCGCGATCTTGAACTGATCCGTGCATATGGGCTCGATATTACCTCGGATGTCGCGTTGCGTCGTGCCAAGGAAGCGGCCGAGGAATCGGCACGGGCGAAGGGGATCTTTCTTGCCACCATGAGTCATGAGTTGAGGACTCCCATGAATGGTGTGTTGGGATGCACGCAACTCCTTCAAGATACCTCGTTAACCGACCAGCAACGAGAGCTGATCGAGACGATGCATCGCTCCGCGGAAGCGTTACTGACATTGGTCAACGATATTCTGGATTTTTCAAAAATTGAGGCCGGGAAGATGACCTTAGAGGTGGCCAATGTCAATCTGCGAGGACTCATTCGAGATATCACCACCTTAACGGATGGTTTGGCTGCTCAAAAAGATCTGACTGTTGCAGTCGAGATTGAATCGGACGTGCCGGAGGAGTTTCGTGGTGATCCAATCAGGTTGAGGCAGATCCTGTTCAATCTTGTGGGGAATGCGATCAAATTCACACAACAGGGAGGCGTCACGATTGCGGTCGCTGTGAAACCCAGGCTTTCTGAAAACATGGACACGGTAGTGCTGCAATGGAGTGTCCGTGATACGGGTATCGGGTTGACTGCTGAACAACAGGCTCAATTGTTTAAAGCCTATGCCCAGGCAGAGGCGTCCACCGCAAGAAGATTCGGCGGGACCGGGCTTGGTCTTATGATTTGTCACCAGCTTGTCGAGCTGATGGGAGGAACCATCTCGGTCTCAAGCCAGTTCGGCGAAGGCAGCACTTTCAGCTATACCACCAATCTACTTCCGGCGATTCTTCGGGAGGCCAGTACATTATCAGTGGGGACGGACCAATCCGCTTTCAGTGAGCAGGGGATCCCGAAGCGGGTATTGGTCGCGGATGACAACGAAATCAACCAGGTTGTGGCCTGTAAGTTCTTGCAAAAGTTAGGCTGTCAGGTTGAAGTGGCGCGTACAGGACGGGAAGCGGTGGAGGCTATTACGCGAACTGCATATGATATTGTTTTGATGGATTGTGAGATGCCAGAAATGGATGGGTATGAAGCGACACGCGAAATTCGTCGTCGTGAGGAAGGGGCACTCAATCATCTCCCGATCATGGCGCTCACCGGTCATGCCTCCGAGGAAGATGCTCAGAAGTGTCGCCAGGCTGGTATGGACAAGGTGGTGACCAAGCCGCTCACGCTGCCGGCCCTACGGGCAGGTCTTCAGGAATTGTTACGACCGCCCTCCACTTAGCTCCAAATCACAGTGCGGTTACACGGCAGGTAAAAGGAGGTAGATTCTCGCTCGCCAGTTCGGTAGAGTGGCGTGTATGGTCCCTGATTCTCCAGCTGGTCGCGTGATCCTCTATAGTGACTTTAACTGTCCGTTCTGTTACGCCCTGCACGAAAGACTGCATGATGTGGGTGTGATCGACCGTTGCGAGTGGCGCGGAGTCCAGCATGCACCGCAGTTGCCGCGTCCCATGAAGCCGTGGAGCGGCTCATTAGGTGCGGAGCTTCGACATGAAGTGACGATGGTGCAGCGGCTGGCTCCAGGATTGCCGATCGCGTTACCATCTGGAAAGCCGAATACGCTTCCGGCGATTGAACACGGGATCGCGCTCTTCCAAAAGGAACCACGGGTGGGGATGGATTTTGTTCGGCGAACGTACCGAGCCTTCTGGTGCGAGGGGCGAGACATTTCTGATCCGGTGGTATTGAAGGAGTTGGCAGGGGAGCATGTCGTGGAGAACGGTGATGGGCAGAGCCAGGTTCTTGCTCAGAAATGGGAAACCGCCTGGCATGCGACTGGTCAAAACGGAGTGCCACTCCTTGTGTCGTCGGATGGTGATTTGCTCGTCGGCTGTGTGCCGGTCGAACATGTGAGGCAGTTCTTTCAAGTCTAGAGAGTCATTGACCTAGACGACAGCTCTTCCTGCCCTGTTCCCAGGGATTTTCCAATGATCCATCCAACTTGATGACAGAGCAGGGTCTTGAGATCAGCCATGTGTTGGTGCGGATCCAAGACGATCAACAAAAGTTAGCTCGGCAACTGCAGATTTATCGAGATCACCTTTTCCCTGGACGATCAACCGTTGATATTGAGCAAGGGTTGCTTCTGCCACGGGGAGCGAAAGGCCGAGATTCTTAGCCAAGTTGAGGGCGATGGCGGAGTCCTTTGCGGCATGGGCCGCAGAAAAGTAACAGTCATGCGCACGTTGTTGCATGTCTTCTCCGTCCGTTTCCAAGACTCGTGACGCGGCACCTGTTTGACTAAACACGTCGCGCAGGAGGGTGAGGTCGATCCCAAGCGCTGCTCCGAGCCCAAGTCCTTCCGCCAATGCAGCGGTATTGCTGTTCATCACCATATTCACCAGGGCCTTGACCTTTGCCGCTTCACCGGCTGGACCGATGTAGCGGATTGTTGTTGCGAGCCTGCCAAGGATAGTCTCTGCACGAGCAAAGGCCTCGGGCTTGCCTCCGCACATGAGATATAAGGTGCCGTTTCTAGCCTGCGTGATACTTCCTGCCATGCAGGCTTCAAGGCACAATCCCCTCCGCTCAGTGACCAAGCCCTCAATGTCTTGATGGGTCCCGGGAGAGAGGGTGGCGCAATTGATAAAGAGCCGACCTCGAGCGTTACCGAAGAGACTGGTTTGGTCGGTTGCAGAGAAGATCGCACGCATCGCCGCATCATCTGACACCACCGTGATGATGACGGATGACCGGTCAGCAACCTCAGCCGGTGTCTGTGCCGGGTAGACACGAAGTTCATTCGCCAAGTCAACGGCGGCTGCGGAATGGAGATCGTAGACCGATGTCAGATGGAGGCCGCGTTCATGGAGACAACGAGCCATATTGGCGCCCATTCGGCCGATCCCGACGAAGCCAATACGCTCAGTTGGTTCAGTCATACGAGGTGATCCTGGCATGATCGATGGTCGTCATTGCTAGAGCTGACGGGGTTCTGTGGATTGCGGTTGTTGCAGTTTGTTCCATTTGAGAGTGGTTTTTCCGTCCGTGGTGGTAAATCCATGATCGTTGAAGGCGATCACGCTCACACGTTGTTGCTTTTTCTGTGCCGGGTGCAGTTGAGGAAGCCCGTCCTTCGATTGAACCGTTCCCTTGAGACTGTCTACGATCAATAAATCCGTTGCTGCCGATGGCTGGATGGCCCACACAAAGGTGGCAGGACCGCCGGCATAGGTGCCGGAGCCTTCCCATTGCCCGATGAGGTCAGGGTCAACGGTCTTGAGTTGGAAGACAGGTACGCTCGTCGCTTCTCGCCGGAGGTTCCAGAGTTCAGCCGGAATGCGCGCAGGGTTCTGATCGGACACGAGCCGCTTCCAATTCGCCTGAACACTTCCGGTCGTGGCGAATGCATTCGGTGCGCTGATTCGATAGGTTCCTTTCCATCCGAGCCCTTTGAATGTGTTCGCTCGTTCCAGGGACCACAAGCCGGATTCGGCATTCAAGATGCCATCGAATTCCATCATCGACGAGAGCGACCATTCCAAGTTCGGTTTGATGACCAGCAGGAGGTCATGCTGTGTCGTGCCACGTGAGACGCGAGTATGCCAGGTCCCGATCAGGTTCGTCGGATCAATGGACGTGGATTTCTTGGGTCCGTCCTGAAGAGCCTCAGGAGCCGGACGGATTTGGGTGAGTGTCACGGGGGCTGCGCGAGAGCCGGTCTCCCGGTGTGAATTCTGCTCCGCGGTGGGGCTGGTGACCGTGGAGGGGATGGTTGCGGTCAAGGTGGCACCATACCGCTCGGCAACCGCCCGACTCAACCTGGTGACGGCGTCAGCGAGGTGCTTCTGTTTTGTCGAGGCGACGATCACGGTGATCAGCTCATCCTCGTGCAGAAATGTCAGGCGGGAGAGAGAGGCCGAATCGACTCTGACCGCGCCTTCGCCAAGGCCCGGGATCAGCCGACTGTCACGCCGAAGCCGCTCCTTGTTGAACCAAGCCCGCCGGTCCTGACCGGAGCTATCATGGAGTTGAACGGTGACAGTATTGCCATCACTCCGATGGGCCTTGAAGAGGCATGTTTTGGGTTCAGACGGTGTCCCTTCTTCTACTGGCTCCCCAAGCGCCTGTTGAGCCTCTTCGACAGTGACCAGTGCGCAGGGGTCGGTGGTCGAGCCGAATAGACTCCCGACCTTTCCACAGGAGAGTAGAGCGAGGGGGAGGAGAAGCGACGTATAGGATCGTATGGAGCGGAGCATTACACTCTGAACTCGGTCATGACTGGTGGGGAATTGTACCGCGAACCGGATCACAAGTGCCAGGGGGGTACACTGGGAGTGTGGGACGCCTCCCTGTGCGTCCTACGTAGGGCCTGGTCATCTGAGCGCGTGAAAACCGTTGGAGCTCAATCGGCCAAGAATGTGAGTGCCGCTCCGTTGATACAGTATCGGAGGCCTGTGGGTTTGGGGCCATCCTTAAAAACATGTCCCTGGTGGCCTTCGCATCGGGCACAGTGGACCTCTGTCCGAGGGATAAAGAGTGCAAAGTCTGTTCGAGTTTCTACGACGCGAGGATCGATCGGTTGCCAAAAACTCGGCCAGCCGGTCCCGCTATCGAACTTATGCGCAGACGAAAACAGTGGGAGGTCGCACCCTGCACAGTAGTACGTGCCGGCCTGGTGATTCTCATGCAGAGGGTTGACGAATGCTCGCTCCGTATCTTCATGTCGTAAGACCCGATAGGCCGTGGTGGACAGTTGTCGCTTCCATTCCTCCTCCGTCTTGGTGACCTTTACGATGGGATCAATCTGGAGTTTAGGCGGCATTGAATGTCTCCTTTGTATGTTGTGATCACTGCTTCAGAGTCGAGTGAGACGTCGTTGTCTTACATCAGATGTATCACGGCCCCGCAGGTGTGGAGCAGTGCTCAAAAATGGTACGAGGCACAAGCCTGGAATGCAAGTGCCCAATATGACGTGTGAGGAAATGAGATCAACGACTCGGAGTGAGGGCGACCAACCAAGCAATTTGGTTGTTACTGATAGGCAGAACTCCTGCGAAGCAACTTCCACATGGTGCTGACGGATGGATGAGGCTCCGTGAACTCAGGTTCACTGAGATTGATGTGGATGGTGTAAAGGCGGCTGCTTACGTTCGAAATTTGCGACACGGGATACCAACATTCATATCGCTGCTCCCAGCAGTCGCGATAGGCCAATCGCAAGTAACACCGGCTCAACAGCTTTGTGCGGATCGGCGCGTTCGGACCAAGGACGATCGGGACGGAGTGTGTCTGATAGCGAGGGCCTTGGGGGTGGAAGGCTTTGACGGAAAAAGTACCATCCCATCCACTGAGCTGAAGGAGGAAGTCGTAGGCGACTCCTGGCCCCGTATTTTCTAACTCCGGCGTGAAGGTAATTGTGTCTTCGGCTTTCAATGTTGACAAGTTGGTGATGCGAACGGCAGGGACATGCTGTTGATACCGTTCTTTAGTTGTCCGACTGATTCGACGGAGCCACGCGACACCCGTACCTATGAGGACAACGAGGACGAGGAACAGAGTGAGGAACATGAGAAAGTCCATGGTGTTGCGAGGCTATGCCACGAATGGTCTCCGGGATGAGGGCGGAGAAACCCTACCCGCCGGAGCGGTGCCTGTCAACAGTGGGCGAGGAGGGTTGGAGTGGGTGGTTTATTTTGTCCGAAGCGAGGTGGCTTTGATGAGATCGGCGACCGGGAAGCCGATCTGTTGAGCGTTGGCCACGAGCTCCTGATAAATGGCGTCATCGAGTTGCGGTGTACGCGACAGAATCCAAAGATAGTGGCGGTCAGGGGTGCCGACCATGGCTACGGTGTAGTTGGGGTCGAGTTCGAGGATCCAGTAATTACCTTCCCGGGATGGGCCAACGAGCCGCGCGAAGAAATTGTCGAAGGTCACCATCAGTTTGGCATTGCTGGTACTATCGACGACCGTTGCAACGCCGTCGGCTTGGTCCACAGTCCCACGGGCGGTGAGACATTCGTTGTGCACATCTACCGTGCCATCCTGCCGGATCGTATACGTTGCTTTTGACTCAACGCAGTGTCGTTGGAACCACATAGGGAGTCGAGCGATCTCATACCATGCTCCAGCGTATCGAGCCAGATCCACTGAGGAGACGGTCTGAAGTGCCTGTTTCGGCTCGATCCCGACACAACTTGTGATGATGAAGGACCAGCCAATTAGGAAGAGTAGAGACATAACCTTCACAGCAGGCTCCCCATAGAGAGTTCACATCATCGCGAGAGTTCAATAATGCTCTCGATAGACTACCTCGGCGACCGAGTCAATGGAAAGGTTGGTCCGGAGCCGTGTGGAAGGGCTTCTCACCATGAATGTGTGTACAGGATGGCATCCGAACGGTGGATCAAGGCAGCTGTCGTGAAGGTGGAACACGCCGGCTGAAATTAGGCCGCGCGACGGACGGGTGTGCGCTCTTCTGTGATGCGTCCAGCGGCCTGGTCGTTTAATGCCGTCTTGTGCTCAACAATGTGCTGCTCAAACAGTAATCGTGCTCCCGGTTTACAGGTGAGGTAGGCCCAGACCCATTTACACATCACTCGGACAGGGTGTCTGATGCCGATGAGGATGAAGATGTGAACGACATACCAAAGTGACCAAGCCATGCGACCCAATGTGTGGAACGGTCCGAGTTGAGCTGCGGCCTGGGCCCATCCGATCGTGACCATCCTGCCACGGCCGTGGTAGGTAAATGGTAGGCGGTGTGCTGGTGGTAAATCCTCATTAATCAACGTAGCAACATACCGCCCCTCACTGATGGCGACGGGAGCAATGCCGGGGAGTGGTGTACCGTTACGGTCAAGACAGTGCGCAGCATCGCCGATCACGAAGATCCATGGGTCCTGCGGGATGGTCAAATCCGGTTGAACCTTGATCCGGCCACAGAGATCCTGATCCACTCCAAGGGTACGTAAGAGTGGTGAGGGCTTTGTGCCGGCCGCCCAGAGCACATTGGTGGACGCGATCCATTCGTCACCGAGCATGACCCCACCGGCACGAACGGCAGTCACAGGTGTATTGAGTTTGACGGTCACTCCCATTCGGTGAAGTGCGGCAAGAGCTTTCGCGGAAAGCTTCGGGTCAAGCTCGGAGAGAATGCGTGAGCCAGCTTCCACAAGTGTGATGGAAAGATTTTCCACACGCAGGTGTGGATAGTCTGGCCCCATGGTCTTTCTTCCGAGATCGAGTAGTGCGCCGGCGAGCTCAACACCTGTGGGGCCACCTCCCACGATGACGAAGCTGAGGCGGCTTTGCTTGCCGGTGTCGGCCTTCTGCCGCTCTGCTTCTTCAAACGCGAGGAGGATGCGTTCCCGTAATTTAACAGCATCCCCTATGGTCTTGAGTCCAGGTGCGAACGATTCCCACTCGTTGTGTCCGAAATACGCGTGGCGTACTCCCGGTGCGACGATAAGGGCGTCAAATTCGATGGGTGTATTGTGACGGAGGTGGACTATGTGCGCGGTGTGATCGAGGGACACGACCTCATCCATGACGATCTGCACGTTGGGTTGTGAGCGAAACACTGTTCGTAATGGCCATGCGATATCACCGGGTGACAACGAAGCAGTGGCCACTTGATAGAGCAACGGCTGGAAGACATGGTGATTGGTGCGGTCGATCAGGATGACATCGGCATCGCGCAAGCAGCGTGCTGCTGTCATCCCTCCAAACCCACCCCCGATGATGACCACGCGCTTGCGAGTCATGGGGTGAGCGAGACGGGCAGGTGTATTCACCGGTTCGTGTCCTCACATGAATCAGGGGAGGTGCGAGGGCATTCTGATGAAAGCAGCAGGGTGAATGGTTCTCCACGGCCTGCGTAGGGGTCTTCTCGTTACTTCATCGGCTGCTGTGGCATTTTCTTGAGCTCGATGGATGGTACGGCTCCCTGTCTTGGTTTCATGGGTGATCCTGCTACACTTACTTCGATGGATTGAAGCCTCGTGTTCTATCCTGGGCGAAAAGCAAGGAGTCCTCCATATGGGTTTCCGTACCTGTTTGTGGATGATGAGATTTGTATGGTGTGTCGTCGTCGTGCTCATGAGCGGGGGATGTTCGAGTAACTACTATACGGCCAACGTGAATGGTGAGCAGAAGGTCTATAGGGTGGACGAGCGAGGTGGGAAGACGCTGGTGTATGAAATCGATCTCCAAGGGAAGACGACTGTCTATGATGCCAATGATCCGATGGCCAAGCGGCAAGTGGCGTCGCAAGAAGTGGCTGGGGAGCTCAATCTAAAGACAAATGAACGACTTGCCCAGTCAAATAATGGGTCAAGGCGCCAGCCGAATGAACCCATCTATGTGGATCTTGCGCCAGCTATATTGGATGACCAGATGCAGAAGGCTGAGCGAGCTAAAGGAGCAGTGGCAGAACAGATTCGAAGTGAGTTCGTCGCAGACCCCATGATTAAACTCATCGAGCGAGATCAGGAACGGTCAGGGTTATTGAAGCCCCATCTGTCGGCTGGGGCAGATGTCGAGGTCTTGCCGAAGGTGTCATTGAAGGAGGCATACGGAATCGATCGAAAAACCGGGAAACCTGTCAAGATGTTGGCGGTTGTGTTTGAAGCCACGATCACATCACAGACCCCACCTGCGACCTATACCGTATCGGAGTCCGGTCATGCTCAACGGAACCTCGAAGTCTCCAAGCGCTTCGCAAAGCAGGTCAAACAAGTCATCCTGCAACAGATCGGACCGACCATTCCCGCTCACTAGTGGACCGTATCGTACCTACTGCAAAAATACTATCCCGTCGGCTCACTATCCAGTTTGTGTGCTTTGCGTCCACCACCGGCAAGCGGATGCTCCGGTACCTGTCCTCCCACCATTAGTGTTGCCATATCCACGGCGCGAGCCACCAGTTGTTGTGCAGCCTCACGCAGCTCACGGCTGTTCTGGACTTCACAGATGTTCCGCTCCATGTCCTCCGCGCTCCATCCCCGTGAATGGGCGATAAAGGGAAACTGTGGAAATTGGCAGCCAATCTCGGCCCAGAAAGTCATCAATTGTCCCGCCACACCTTGCACGTTGTCTTGCCCACCCATGATGATAAAGGCTGCCACTTTGTGCTTCAGAAGATGTTTCTTTGCAATCGTCTCCTGATTCTGGATACAGTTCATCCGCTCAACCATCTTGAAGTAGAGACTGCTGGCATTACCCCACCGAATCGGCGTCGAGAGCAGAATCACGTCGGCCCAATGCACGATGGCCTCGTACACGCGATCCAATTGGTCGGTGGGATCCATCTGTGTAATTGAGCAGGGCCAGGTACAGGCCTGCGCGGCTTTGGAGTAGAACCCCTCACAGGCACGAAAGTTCAGGTCACGCAACCTGATGGATTGGGTTTCTAGCTGGAGCGTGTGTTGCGCATAGTCCAATGCGATGTCGAGCAACGCATCCGAGGTGCTGTAGCGTGGATGGTCGACCGTCATTGCTGTGGTGGAGATCCCAACAATGCGCACCGGGCCTGCTTGGCGAATGACAGGGCGGGCTAGGGAATGAGGCTGATGTGGTTGCTTTGTGCGTTTCGTGGCAGAGGCCAGGTCGACGTACAGTCGGCCGTTTTCTATCTTGGTTGCATAGGTCGGCACCCGATCCTGCTCATATCCCACCTCACCGTGTCCTGTCTCGCGGTGGAACTTCCAGTAGTGCCAAGGACAGACGACATAGTCACCGTCCAGGGTACCCGTACCGAGTGGTCCGCCTACATGATTGCAGATGCCCGAGATTGCCGCAAACCTGTCGTGTTGATAGGTGAGGGCGATGCGTGTTTTACCACAGGTGACCTCTTGTAACGATTTCTGCTTGAGCTCTTCGACCGATCCGACATCCGTCCATTGCGTATCAGACATTGGAGACTCCCTGGGCCTGTAGTGGTGTATCGTACTTCGTCGTTCAAACAGGTCTGGATGGAGGCTACGACCATCGCAGGGCTGAGTCAAGGCTCTGACGACCCCGGTTATGGAGGCATTCACCTGGACGATCACTATCATGTGCGACCAGTCAAACATTCGTGTCATAATGTCGCTTACCGTAGGGGGAGAGCCTCATGGCCAAGCGACAATCCACCGAATCTCGAATCTCCATTGCGGATACTGCGGAGGGGCTGCGCATTGTCATGCCTTGTCGCCGAAGCTGGTTCGTGATCTGCTTTTTGGCGTTCTGGCTCTGCGGTTGGGCGGTGGCGGAAGTGATGGTCGCGAACCAGTTTCTGAAGGGTGATAGCCCGCCGGAGGGAGAATTGTTCATGCTCGCCTGGTTCGGAGTCTGGACTGTCGGTGGAGTGGTCGCGATTTATGCGTGGCTGTGGCAGCTGATGGGTAAAGAGATGCTCACCGTGCGCGGCCAAACGTTCAACATACGACGCGATATCGGAGGATTTGGGTTTAATAAGGAGTACAACCTCATCCAGATGCGGGACCTTCGCATTAGATCAGTTGGAGCCAGTCCGCTGGCGTTCTCGTCTAGCTTTCAATTATGGGGAGTTGGTGGAGGGGTGATTGCGTTCGACCACGGTGAGAGAACCTACCGATTCGGCGCAGGCCTCGACGAAGCAGAAGCGAAGCAAATAGTAACGGCCATCAAACAGCGGTTCAAGATTCAAGGATCTCACGACTAAGGCAACATCCGTCACGGATCAGGTTCTCTGGGGCGAAAAGAATTCGTTTGATCTTCTATCAGTCGTTGAGATTTGAGATCAGAACTGTTCCACCACTGATCAGTCTGGCTCGGAGATGTTTCATGACCGCCTGCCAGGTCCGTGACGTTGGTCGCTGCGCCACTATGTTTCCACTGCGGTCTTGGCCAAGCAGGTGGTGTAGGTGCTTGTAGTTGCAGCGCTTTCCTGTCCAGTGCTACTCTTCCTCACATTCTTAATGTTCTCCTCTCCCATGTCCTATGGGTTGGCCGT
>CABVSA010000039.1 GCA_902500805.1 uncultured Nitrospira sp.
AGGATATGGCTATTGCCCGTAGTTGTCTTACATTATGGGTTTATCGTATTCTTGTCCCCAGGCTTTCTGACCCTCCAATGACCTGAAGCAGCCACCGGTCGGTGAGGGGAGTTCGATGTCTCAACTTGGGCTGGTACAGGTGTGTTGATGGGGCAGCGGGCGAAACGGACGACCACGGTCACGGTGGATCTGGGTGAGCTGAAAGCGCCCTGGCAGTCCTGGTGTCAGCAGCAGGGCGTCACGCCGAGTCATGCCCTCCGGAACGCCCTACGGCAGGCCATGGACCAGAGAGCCACGCGGGCTCCTGCGCCTCGGAATCGCGTCACGCCCAAGCGAGAACGAGCGACCGCTCGCATCGAACTAAACCTCACGACCTCAGAGCTCGGTGCCCTGAAGCGGATGGCTGGTCACGAAGGTTACGTGCCGACCAAATGGCTGGTAGCGATGGTGCGCGCCAAGTTGACTGGGGAGCCTCATGTGGGCCAGCCGGAATTAGAGATCTTGGCCCGGTCGAATCAGCAACTCCTTGCCTTAGGGAGGAACTTGAACCAGATTGCCAAGGTCCTGAATACCGCCCCTCAGAACCGAGCCGCCTTTCGGGTCGAGGTCATCACCGAACTCTCCCGCGTGATCCAGGCCCATACGAAGAAGGTGTCCGATGTCTTACGCGGGACCGTGGAGCGCTGGCACCTCCAATGAGTTCGACAGGCAGCCAGATTGACCAGAAATTGGATGAGTGGGGGAGTCGGCTCTTCAATGTCTCGACGGAGACCCTCCCACGGCCGCGTCGCAGCAGGAATGTTCGTCTGGGTTCCGCCAAGTCTGTGAGTACCGGCGGACGGCTCAGCACGCCACAGGCTCGCGCGACCTATGTGAGGGGGAAACTCCAAGCCATGGTCCGCCGCTCCCTGCAAGTCGTGGTGAAACTCGTCAGGGGCCGAAAGGGATGAGGGGCATCTCGAACAACCTCACCTACATTTCGCGTGATGGGGAACTCGAGATTGAAGACCAAGATGGCCAGGTGATTCTCGGGAAGGAGGCCGTGGCCGATTTGAAATCTGAATGGCGCGACGGTGGGATGCCGATCGCGGCAGACTCGACCATGCGCGACGCCTTTCATCTCGTCCTCTCCATGCCGACCAGGACGGATCCGTTGTCCGTGCAACGCGCAGCCCGTGACTTCGCGACACGAGAGTTCGCAGGATTTCAATACGCGATGGTCCTCCACACCTTCGAGACCGATCCGGATCCACATCCATCTCCGCACCCGCATGTTCATCTCACGGTGAAGGTTGCGGGCCTCGATGGGATGCGTTTAAATCCGAGAAAGGCGGATCTGCAGCGCTGGCGAGAGGGGTTTGCGGAGGCGTTACGAGAGCATGGTATTGAGGCGACCACGACGAGCCGAATTCATCGCACCACGCATGAACGCTGGACCGTGCGACATCTGCCTGAACCGAGCAAAAAAGGATAGACACTGGAGCGGCTGAAACGCACCACGCGCCGACAGGGACGAACCCAGGACGTCATGCGGAATTATGAGCAGGTGATGCGGGCGTTGGCCAGGTCAGATCGTGGGGAGGATCGGCAATTGGCGGTGGATCTGGTGCGCTATCTGGGGGGAGGAGGCCGGACTCCGGAGGCTGGGAAGGAACGAGGAAAAGTTCGAGAACGATGAGTTGGTCCGTTAGTCTTCACTTCAAACTGAATACGCAATGACACAAAGATGGCATGTTAAGCGCTTCGACATGTTCGCGTGCAAACGGTTTGTCTAAGCCAACACTCACGCGTGCGACGGCCGGGCGGTTTTCGCACGGTGCTTAAACCAAGTAGTATCGTCACTCACAATTCATGTGGTGCACCACATGACATGATCATTTCCCTCCGGAGATCCTGCGCCGAGCCCCGAGGATCGGCCGCTCACCACACGACTACGGGACGCTGGAGACCTGCTGGGCATCAGGATGCTCGATCATCTCATTTTCGGGGACGATCGTTTCTACAGTTTTGCCGATCAGGGTTGGCCGCTGTGAAGCGACAGCGAAAGTCCTGTTGTACTTCCAGGCGGATATTCTTGTGAGCAGATGACGCCTGTCACACATGCGGAAGATTCCAGGTCCCAACTATGAGTGGTGGTCTGTTTCTGACACAGCGGTCGCCTAAAAATTGGGCAACCTGCTCAACGCCGTATGCTTCGCGGTGATGCTTGCGCATCACCCGACTTGCTCACAAAGTTATCCCCAGAAGATGGGGACGGTGGGCGGCTCCTTTATGGCCCTGCGCTTGTACTCTGGCATCGCTGTCGCCGTATCCTTTTGGATTCACCATGAATCGAATTGGATTCAGTGGAGCTTTCGGGTCCACTATCTCAACAGCAACTATGTTGAATGTTCTATGAAATTCAGACCGTGGTGAACGAAAAATATTCTGGCCAGTGTAGCATCAATTTTGCTTGAGAGTTTAGGCTTGGCAGGACTGTGAGACGTAGTCGGCGTTGATGTAGAGAACATCGCAACGGCACAGATAGAGCCAGACGTACCTACCGTAACCTGGGCCGTCATGATAGATCCATTGTTGGAATACTACCTACTTGATTTGCAAATGGACCTAATGAACATGTAGTGCCTCTGTCATTGCTCGTGTGTCCTAGCGGTGAGAAGCATGGAACTGTCGATCGCGATTGTTCATCATCACAGGTTGCTGCGAGAGGCGCTGACATTAGGGCTTTCACAAAATGCATTCCCCATCATCCATCAGGCTCGTGATCTAGAACAACTCACCACTGATATCGGAGTTATCAACCCCACTGTTCTTCTAGCGGAGGCCTGTCGTCCACTCGACAAATGTCTCGAGTGCCTTCGCCGGTTTCGTTGTGTTGCGCCTGAATGCAAAGTGATCATGTTGGAGGTCCCCAATCAGGATGAGACTATATTGGCCTGTATCGAGGTCGGCGGCATCTCGGGCTATGTGGTAGAGGAGGGTTCGTTCAATGACCTCCTAAGAACGGTTCGAGCCATTAGTACCGGTGAGAGTATTTGTTCCCCGCGTCTTGCCAATCTCGCCTTCACGCGGATATCAACATTGGCGAATCGATTCTACGACTCACGCACCTCAGAAATCAGCTGCCTCACACGCCGTGAACAGGACATCATGGAAGCGATTGAAAGAGGATTGAGCAATAAAGAAATCGCCAATGAGTTAAAGATCGAAGTGTCAACCGTCAAGAATCACGTCCATAACATACTCGACAAGCTCCATCTGCAGAATCGCCGGTCCGCCGCCCGGTATGCCAAGGAACACGGCTTTGTAGCCCGACACCAAACCCACGCCTCGTAACTAACTCTCACTTCGTAACCCAGTTCAACTTCTATCGTGTGAAGCAGTACTCGCACGTTTTTTCTTTTCTGCGGAGATCTAGTTCCTAGACCTTCTTTTCTCACCACCTAGATCCTATTTGGATCATCCGATGCATTGGACTTTATTCTGAGCGGATCTACTGTTTGCCGAGACAACCAAGTGAGGCTGGCTTGGACAAGATCAGGGTACTGTTGGCGAATCATCCCGTGATGGTCCCCGACGCCATTCGGCAACTCGTTGAAGGGCAGGTTGATATGGAGGTCGTAGGAGATTGCCGTGGACCGATGAAAATCCTCCAAGAAACAGGTAGGACAAAAGCTGATGCAGTCATTCTCGCCCAAGAAGGAGCGGATGAGCCTGGGCTTTGCAGCCAACTCCTGGCCGTGTATCCGGATCTTGCCATTGTAAGTGTAACGAGCGACATGCACACAGCATTCGCCCAACAACTTCGTTCTCATCGCCAAGAGTTAGTCAGTGCAAAGGGAAACGGGCTTCTTCAATTCCTACGCACGACGGTGAAAGAGCATATGGGAGAAACGAACAGATGAGGTGCCTTTCAACCTTTGAGTAGGGAGTGCTCTGCGTGGCCGAGACCAAGGAAAAGGGACCGAGTACCAAGGAAGCATCCGAAAAATCTTTTCAGGTGGCCGCCCCGACCATCTCTTTGCCAAAGGGAGGTGGGGCGATTCGTGGGATGGGGGAGAAGTTTGCCGCGAATCCAGTCACCGGGACCGGCTCCATGACAGTGCCGATCGCCGCGAGCCCAGGTCGCTCCGGCTTTGGGCCCAACCTGTCGCTTTCCTACGACTCCGGATCTGGCAATGGGCCATTCGGCTTTGGCTGGAGCCTGTCGCTCCCATCGATCACCCGCAAGACCGAAAAGGGTCTCCCTCGGTACCAGGATGCAGAGGAGTCCGATGTCTTTATCCTTTCCGGCGCAGAAGATTTAGTGCCGGCTCTAGAAGAATCCTGCGGTAACTGGCATCGCCAACGATTCGAGCGGGCTATCGATGGAAGACGCTACTGTATCGATCGCTATCGTCCGCGAATCGAGGGGCTGTTCGCCCGCATTGAACGGTGGACGAATCTGGATGACTCCACTGATATATGCTGGCGTTCTATTTCAAAAGACAACATTACCACCTGGTACGGGAAAACGAGCGAAAGTCGAATTGCCGACCCTGCCGACTCCACTCGTGTCTTTAGCTGGCTGATCTGTGAGAGCTATGACGACAAAGGGAATGCTATTCGCTATCAATACCAGCCCGAGGACTCAGCAGGGCTGGATCAATGTTTCCCACACGAGAAGAACCGAACTGCCTTGGGCCGTTCGGCCAATCGGTATCTCAAGAGGATCCAGTACGGTAACTGTCCGTCGAGGCTCGTACAGCCTGATCTCAACAAACTTAGCTGGTTGTTTGAGGTGGTATTCGACTATGACGAAGACCATTGGCAGGCTTTGCCGACACAGCCAGGAGAACACGAGTACGTTCACGCGACCCTCAACAGCACACATCCTTGGCCTTCCCGCCAAGATCCATTCTCCAGTTATCGCGCTGGCTTCGAGGTGCGGACCTATCGGCTGTGCCATCGAGTCTTGATGTTTCATCATTTTCCGGAGGAACTGGGCGTTCAGGACTACCTCGTGCGCTCAACGGAGTTCACGTATCGGCAGAGCCCAATCGCCTCGTTCCTCACGGCGGTCACGCAATCTGGCTACACCCGCCAACCGGACGGCAGATATCTGAGAAAGTCTTTGCCACCGCTGGAATTCGAGTACAGCCAAGCGATCGTCCACGATGAGATCAAGGAAATACCGGCGAAGAGTCTAGAAAACCTCCCCTATGGTCTCGACGGCTCGCGCTATCAGTGGGTGGACTTAGATGGCGAAGGGGCATCGGGAATTCTTACTGAGCAGGGAAACGCATGGTTTTACAAGCCGAACTGGGGTGACGGGAAGTTTGGCCCAGTGGAAACCATCCTGCTCAAGCCCTCGCTGGCTGCACTGGGCAGTGGCCGTCAACAGCTCTTGGATCTGGCGGGAGATGGGCAACTGGATGTCGTTCAGTTTGGCGATGCAGTCCCCGGTTTCTTTGAACGGACACCGGATCAGAAATGGGAAAGCTTCAAGACCTTTGCCCATCTGCCGGAACTCGATTGGGCACAGCCAAACCTAGAGTTCGTGGATCTCAACGGAGACGGGTTGGCCGATATTCTTGTCACCGAAGATGAGGTGATGACCTGGTACCCCTCACTTGCTGAAGACGGCTTTGGCCAGGCGGAACGAGTCTTCAAGCCCCATGACGAAGAAGCAGGTCCCCGCCTTGTGATGGCGGATGGAACACAGTCCATCTATTTAGCCGACATGTCCGGAGATGGGCTCACGGACCTCGTCCGCATCCGAAACGGCGAGGTGTGCTACTGGCCTAACCTGGGCTACGGGAAATTCGGGTCCAAGGTCACCATGGATGGCTCTCCTTGGTTTGACCTACCAGACCTATTTGATCAACGGCGCATCCGTGTGGCTGATATCGACGGTTCCGGCAATACCGACATCATCTATCTCCATGGCGAAGGAGTTCGGCTGTACTTCAATCGGTCGGGAAACGGTTGGAGTGAGCCGAGAACGCTGACGCATTTTCCACAGATCGACAACCTTGCTGATGTGACCACCGTGGATTTGTTGGGGAATGGGACGGCCTGTCTCGTCTGGAGCTCGGCACTGCCAGGCAATGCAAGCAGGCCCATGCGCTTTATTGACCTTATGGGTGGACAAAAACCGCACTTGCTGGTTCTGACGGTCAACAATCTTGGGGCTGAAACACAGGTCCAGTACGCGCCTTCCACAAAGTTTTATTTTGCGGACAAACAGTCAGGCAAGCCCTGGCTTACCAAACTACCGTTTCCCGTGCATGTGATCGAACGGGTTACCACGTACGACCACATCAGCCGCAACCGTTTCGTCACACGCTACACCTATCATCACGGTTATTTTGATGGCGTTGAGCGTGAGTTCCGCGGCTTTGGCCGAGTCGATCAGCTCGATACCGAAGAATTTGCGGCTCTGACTCAAAGTGGTGCTTTCCCCATCGGGGACAACATCGATGCGGCCTCGCACGTCCCCCCTGTGCTGACCAAGACATGGTTTCACACGGGCATTTATTTGGGGCGTGATCGGATGTCCAACTTTTTCGCGGGTCTGCTCGATCACGACGATGTCGGTGAATACTACCGTGAGCCGGGGCTAACTGATGAGCAAGCCCGAGCTCTGCTCCTTCCCGATACGATCTTGCCGGACGGGTTAACACCCGAGGAAGAGCGCGAAGCCTGCCGATCTCTCAAAGGATCGATGCTGCGCCAGGAGGTCTATGCCCTCGACGGCTCAGATAAACAAGAGCATCCCTATACCGTCTCCGAGCAGAACTTCACAGTCAAATGTCTCCAGCCGGAGGCAGGAAATCGCTACGCTGTCTTTTTTACGCACCCACGCGAAGCACTCACCTATCGCTATGAGCGGAACCCGGTCGATCCGAGAGTGCAACATGCCCTCACGTTGGAGGTGGATCGATTCGGCAATGTGCTCAAACAAGCCGCCATAGGCTACGGGCGGCGTCAGCCGGATCCGACCCTGGCACCGGAGGATCGCAACAAGCAGACGCAAATCTTCACCACCTATAACGAGAACGCTGTGACTAATGCCGTTGAGACCGATGATGATTACCGGGCTCCACTGGCCAGTGAGACCAAGACCTATGAGGTGACGGGCGTCGCACTCGCATCGGGGCAGGTCCGGTTCTCCTTCGAAGCCATGCTGGCAGAGGGAAGTGGCGCCATACCGATTCTCTATGAACAGAATCCCACGCCCAATCTCCACGAAAAGCGCTTGATCGAACAGGTTCGCACGCTCTACCGACACAATGACCTCACTAGATCCTTGCCATTGGGACAATTAGAAGCCCTCGCGCTGCCATTCGAGAGTTACAAGCTAGCGTTCACCGCAGGGCTCCTCAAGCAAGTCTATGTCAGAAACGGGCAGGATTTATTGCCGAATCCAGCGGATGTGTTGGGTGGAGGCGGGCCTGATCGCGGCGGCTATGTCGATCTGGATGGCAATCTACATTGGTGGATTCCTTCAGGACGCATGTTTCTGTCTCGCGGAAGCATGGATACTCCAGCCCAGGAGCTCGCCTATGCCCGGCAGCATTTCTTTCTCCCACAGCGCTACTGCGATCCGTTCCATACCGAAACACTGAGCACCGAAATTCTGGTCACATTCGATACGCATGATCTCTTGATGACCGAGTCACAGGATGCCCTGCAGAACAGAGTGCGTGCGCAGAATGATTATCGAGTGTTTGCGCCAAAACTGATGACCGATCTGAACGGAAACCGATCTGCTGTGGAGTTCGACATCTTGGGGATGGTGGCCGGGACCGCCGTCATGGGGAAGGAGGGTGAAACCGTCGGCGATAGGCTTGATGCGTCCTTTCAGACGGATCTGACCCAGCAACAATTAGATGCCTTCATGGCCGGGCCACGCCAGCCAGCATCCAATCAAGATGAAGGCGAAGCCTCACCGATCGTCCACGACCTGTTAAGAACGGCGACGACGAGGTTCTTGTACGACCTAGATCGCTTCATGAGGATCGGCGAGCCGCCCTTTGCAGCAACGCTCGCTCGCGAGACCCATGTCAGCGACCTTCGGCCAGGTCAGCGCACGAAAATTCAGGTCAGTCTCAGTTACTCCGATGGGTTTGGACGGGAGATCCAAAAGAAGGTTCCAGCCGAACCAGGGCCAACGCCTCAGCGGGATGCCAACGGCAAGATCATCATCGGAGCCAATGGCCAGCCAGTGATGACAGCCAATGTGGCGAGTCCGCGCTGGGTTGGCAGCGGCTGGACTGTGTTCAACAACAAAGGCAAGCCTGTTCGCCAGTACGAGCCTTTCTTCACCGATCGGCATACCCATGAATTCGAGACTCGGATCGGGGTAAGTCCCGTCCTCTTCTACGACCCAGTCGAAAGGGTGGTGGCCACGCTGCACCCCAATCACACGTGGGAAAAGGTCG
Organism: uncultured Nitrospira sp.; assembly: GCA_902500805.1. Lineage (GTDB taxonomy): Bacteria > Nitrospirota > Nitrospiria > Nitrospirales > Nitrospiraceae > Nitrospira_D. The sequence goes on from CABVSA010000039.1 coordinate 8,427, forward strand.
TGTTTGATCCCTGGTGGCAGGAAAGCTGGGATGTGAACGATACCGTGTTGGAGGCAGATCCGAGTGCCGATCCAGACCTGAGTGCGTTCTTTCAGCGCCTGGTGCAGGTGGAGTATGTGCCGACCTGGCACGCCCTACGAACAGAGGTCGCCCATGCCGCGCTCTTCGCCGCCCAGTATCCTGATGCAGCCGTTCGGGCAAACGAAACAGCCGCGGCCAAGAAAACAGAGGTCCATGGCGCCACTCCGTCTGTCGCTTATGCCGATTCCCTGGGTAGATCTTTCCTGACTGTCGCACACAACCGGTTTGTCCGCAACGACAGCACGGTCGAGGAGAAGTACGTCACCCGAGTTGTCTTGGATATTGAGGGCAACCAGCGCGAAATCATCGATGCCAAGGAACGTGCCGTCATGCGCTACGACTACGACATGCTCGGCAACCGAATCCACCAGACTAGTATGGAGGCGGGCGAGCGCTGGATGTTGAATGATGTCGCAGGCAAACCGATTTACGCCTGGAACAGCAGGGGCCATAGATTTCGCATCGAATACGATCCGTTGCGGCGGTCGGTACGAGCGTTTGTCACAGGCTCGGGCTCAGACGGCTCTTCGCAAGAAATCTTGTACGAACGTACGCTCTATGGCGAAGCACAGGGTGAAGCGAAGAACCACCGAAGTCGCGTCTACCAAGTGCACGATTGTGCTGGTGTGATGACGAGTGAAGTCTATGATTTCAAAGGCAATCTACTTCATAGTTCCCGTCGGCTTGCTCAGGACTACAAGAGTACACCGGATTGGGCACGGGAACCGCTCCTGGAAGAGGAAACCTTCTCCAGCCATACCTTCTACGATGCGCTCAATCGGCCTATCACGTTGACCACTCCAGACAAGAGTGTGATCCAGCCAACATATAACGAAGCCAACCTGCTGAATGCACTCAAAGTCAATCTGCGCGGTGCGGAGAGCGCGACAGCCTTGGTGAACAACGTCAATTACGACGCCAAGGGGCAGCGAGAACACATTGAAATCGGCAATGGCACGAGAACTGAGTATACCTATGACGAAAAAACATTCCGCCTGACCCACCTCAAAACTCTACGCGGGCACACGGCCCTGCAAGATTTGAGTTACACCTACGATCCAGCGGGCAACATTACCCATATCCGCGACGAGGCCCAGCAGATCATCTACTTCCGTAACAAGCGGGTGGAGCCCAGTACGGATTATATCTATGACGCGATCTATCGACTCGTTCAAGCCACAGGTCGTGAACATTTAGGGCAAGGTGCCGACACCTGCTCCTTTGGACCGACACCGACCAGCCACAATGACCAGCCTCGCGTGGGATTGCTGTACCCGGGCGATGGCCAAGCGATGGGGATCTATCAGGAGCTTTACGAGTACGACCAGGTCGGTAATTTCTTACGCCTCCTGCATCAGGGGGCTGATCCCCAACATGCCGGCTGGACCCGCATGTACCAATACAACGAGCCCAGCTTGCTCGATTCTAATAAGCACAGTAACCGCTTGAGCGGTACGCGAGTAGGCGAAGTCACAGAACACTATGGCTATGACGTTCACGGCAATATGTTGGACATGCCGCATCTCGCGGAGATGACGTGGAATTTCAAGGATCAATTGCAGGCAGTCGATTTGGGTGGCGGTGGTCGGGCCTATTACGTATATGACGCGAGTGGTCAGCGAGTACGGAAAGTTCAAGAACGCAACGGGGGTACTATAGAGGAGCGGATTTATCTAGGCGGGTTTGAAATCTATCGCAAGCGTCTAGCCGGAGAAATCAAGTTTGAGCGGGAAACGCTGCATGTCATGGACGACAAGCAACGCATCGCGTTGATCGAGACCAAGACAGTTGATATCGCCTCACCTTTAACTCTTCAACCCTCACGCACTCGCTACCAATTCGGCAATCAGCTCGGCTCTGTATCGTTAGAATTAGATGGCACGGGGCAATTGATTTCGTACGAGGAGTATTACCCATATGGCACGACGTCGTACCAGGCGGTCCGAAATGGACTGGAGGTTAGCGAAAAACGGTATCGATACACGGGCAAGGAGCGAGACGAAGAGACAGGGTTGTATTACCACGGGGCTCGCTACTACGCGCCATGGCTGGCGAGATGGATATCATCGGATCCCGGCGGGATGGTTGACGGTCCGAATCTTTACGGGTACGTCCGGTCGAATCCCATTGCCAATACGGATCCCACTGGGCGCGAGTGCAATCCCGAAATCGCAACGTGCGCTGACTCCTCTATCGACCCGACGATTCCCAACGATAGCGTCTCGGCCAGCTCCTCTGAAGATCCATCGACTGCTGTGTGCTATGCGGATGAACCAACAACGTCTGATCCCAACGATCCGTCGCAGTACGACAACTTTGAAGATTTCGAGGCAAACGCTGTCGGTCCCTGGACTCAGGAAGGGCTCGCAGCGGCGTGGGGGGAGCGGGACTGGGATCCCACCGATATAACGATTACCCCGCCGAGCTCCACCCCCGAACCGGAGCTTGCCCCGGAGGTGACATCTGAAACAGGTGCTGACACTGAGACGCCGGTAGATGACGATAGTGTCGGTGAGCCGGGCCTAGGGGAAAGCCTGATCCCCATTTGGGGGTCCGGCCGTGAATCAATCAATCACTTCCAACACGGCAACTACGTGCGGGGTGTTTTCTGGGGCGCAATGGCCGTGAGCGATGTCTTCCTAGTAAAATCGCTGGTCGTCGGCGGCGGAAAACTATTGTTCCGCGGCGGTGCCAGCGTTGTCGCACACGCTGCTCCTGAAGTCGCTGCACACGCAGCACCCGAGGTTGCAGCTCACGCGGCACCAGAAGTGGCGGCGCATACCGCACCTACAGTCACCGCCCACACTGCCGCAAACGTGACAGCGCATGCGACTGCAACCGCCGCCGCTGGTGGTGGGAACGTCGTCTATCACTCGGTTGTTGATGGCCGAACGATATACATCGGCATCACCAACAACCTGGAACGGCGTGCCGCAGAGCATCTTGCTGGAAAGGGAATCGTCATTGACGCTATACCTGGCCTCGCAAATCTCTCGCGGGCGGACGCACGAGCGGTTGAACAGGTGCTGATCGAGTTCCATCGTCTGAGCAAGAATGGCGGTACGCTGATAAACAAGATCAACAGTATTGCGAGAACAAACCCGCGATACGCTGCCGCGATTGTTAGAGGACGTCAGATCCTGCAACAGGTCGGGTATCCTGGATTTTAGGAAAAAGTAAAGAAAGGGATGCGAGCATGACTAGACCAAAGATTGGCGACGTTATCGAGATCGACACTGGTCAAGGACTCGCTTATGCGCACTATTCGCACCAGCATGCAATGTATGGAGCGTTGCTGCGCGTGTTTGCAGACCTGAAGACAGAGAGGCCCGCCGATCTTGTGGGTGTGGTTGTAAGAAAACCGACGTTCCTCACCTTCTTTCCCCTCGCTGCTGCCTTAAAGCGAAAAATCGTGTCAATTGCCGGACATGTGCCACTGCCAGAATATGCGAAACAGTTCCCGACCTTTCGGGCTGGAGTTGTGGATCCCCGGACAGGACGAGTTGCTCAATGGTGGTTGTGGGATGGGGAGAAAGAAGTTCGAGGGGGTCCCCTGACAGCTGAGATACGGTGTCTGCCCATTAGAGGTGTGTGGAATGACACGCTTCTCAAGGAACGCATTCTCTCCGGCTGGACCCCCGAGAACGACCCGACATGAAGTTGTTGAGACGCTGAATATGGACCAGGTCACTAGAGAGGTGTCCAAATGCCACAAGTAATTCTCATCCGCCTCGTGCCAATGAAGCCAACCGACGGCGCCACGTTCAGCAGCTATCTGACCAACCTGTCGATCCACGCGTTCGACCTGTCATTCGGTAACTCGGTAGATGGCACGCTGGTCGAGAGAAAACAGGGGGGCAGGAATCATTACCTGAGTGAACAAGTAACGGGAGAAACACTATGAAAACCAAAGGGCAGCAACGGCATACGTTCTTTCTCAATGACAACGTCTTTAAGGCTGTTTAGGAGCGACGGAGTATCAAAAATGAAGCATATAGTAGTGCGGATCCATGGCAATCAAGTAAGGGACATCAGAACTGAGGGGCCTGGACGATGTTGACACAAACGCAAAAGAAGACTGCAGAGAGCATTGTGAATATCTTTGAAACGAGCGAAGTCTTGGGCAACTACGGCCAAGTCACGCTGATTCCTGGCGATACAGGGCATCTCACCTTTGGACGATCTCAGACGACCTTAGGATCCGGCAATCTGTACAAACTGCTCAAGCGGTATTGTGACCACAGTGGAGCGCGATTTGGAGAGCGGCTGGAGCCCTACCTGCCACGCTGCAAGCGGAAAGATACTGAGCTTGACGAGGATGTGAAACTGCACAATGTGCTGCGTGCCAGTGCCGATGATGTCGTGATGCGTGACACCCAGGATGAGTTCTTCGATCAGGAATACTGGCAACCGGCCGCTGCCGCCGCGGACAAATTAGGGCTGGTCAGTCCGCTGAGTGTCGCGGTGGTGTACGACAGTTTCATTCACGGCTCGTGGATGCGGATGCGTGATCGGACGATCGGCAAGGTTGGGACGGTGACTGAAGCCGGTGAGCAGCGATGGGTACAGACCTATGTCAAAACGCGCCGCGCGTGGCTGGCCGGCCACTCACGTGGTGACCTCCACGCGACTGTGTACCGGATGGATGCGTTTCAGCGGCTCATCGAGAACGATCAATGGCAGTTAAGCCTTCCCTTGGTCGTTCGTGACAAAGAAATCTCGGAAGCCACCTTGTCGGCGACACCTCCGGGTTGTTACGTCGGCCCACAGCCCGGAAGCCGCATCCTCGCGTTGCAGCAGCCACTGCCGCGTGGACTGGATGTGCGTCTGGTCCAGCTCGGCTTATCAGACCGGGGGATTGATATCAGGGCCGATGGGATTTTTGGATCGGCCTCGCAACGTTGCGTGAAGGAGTACCAAGCCTCCAACGGACTGCCCGTGACGGGAGTCGCGGATATTGATCTCATTGCCCAATTAACGGGGTGAGCGATCCAAACGGGTACGAGAAGACAAGGGGTCGGGAGTCATTTCTTTGAACCGTTGTCTCAAGATGATGTCGACGAGATCAGCAGGGCTATTGACTTAGTCGGGTGAAATGATGGGCGGCTTTGAACCTCAGAAATTCTTCATCGGGCTGGTTGATTTCTTCTCGATCCTCCTGCCGGGAGGACTGCTCGCCTACCTTGGGAAAGATTGGGCAGCCGGACAATTGGTTGGCCAATCCGCCTACGAGCTGAAGAGCCCAGAATCCTGGTTGGTGTTCCTCTTCGCTAGTTATCTATTGGGACATTTTGCATTTCTGTTGGGCGCTCTGCTGGATGACTGGATCTATGATCCGCTCCGCCGCTGTACCGATTGGGGGCAAGTGCACCGGCTTGCGAACGGTAAGGGGATGATCGCGGCGCTGTGGCGTTGGCTTGCAACATCCAACCTTGTGTTTGGCCGGAGCGCTGATGCTGCTGTGATGGTGGTGCAACGACTAAAGGCTCGAGCCCTTCAAGCGATTGAGGGTGAGAGGGCGATCAATGCGTTTCAATGGTGTAAGGCTCGCTTGTCCAAAGACCACCCGGAAGGTCTCGCCGCTGTGCAACGATTTGAAGCTGATTCGAAATTCTTTCGAAGTTTTGTCGTTGTCCTACTCGCACTGGTCTTCAGCTATGGGTATGTCGGGAATTGGAAAGCATCCCTCGTTTCCGCTGCATTTCTGATCCCAGCGCTCTGGCGCTATGTGGATCAGCGATTCAAAGCCACCCAACAAGCATACTGGTTCATTCTCACGCTGGAAGGTCAGCAAATTGCTGATTCTTCAACACCCCAGCCAGTATCAAGGCCTGACGGGCTAACTCATGCCGGCGGAGTGGTGTTTCAGAGATTAGGCACTACCGTCACATATCTCCTCGTACAAGCCACCACGGATCGCGGTCAGTGGGTGCTCCCGAAGGGACATATCGAGGCAGGCGAAGATCTTCGTGAGTCTGCTGTCAGGGAAGTTAGAGAAGAGACGGGATATTGGGCCAGAGTCATTCGCTGGATCGACGATGTCCCGTTTGGGAAGAACGCGCAACCTCCGGTTGTCCGTTTCTATCTCATGGAGCGTATCGATGGTGCCAAAGATCGAGGAGAGACGGCCGAAGGAACTAGGGATGCAGAAAAATGGCCACCGGAAGATCGCCAGCGTCAATGGTTGACGCTGGATGAAGCTAAGAAGCACGCACGTTTCGATGAAACGAGGCGGCTCCTCGAAAAGGCGGAAGACTTGCGCGAACAGTTCGCAAAGGTCGATGGAATCAACGATGTTGCTGCGAATTCGTAACTAACTGAGCCCCAGCAAGGGAGAATTACCATGCCTTCAGTACTCGTCATTCGTCTTCACCCAGTTGAGCCTGTCAACGTCGATCCAGTTACTGGATCAGGCTTTTCGGAGTATTTAGATGGGCTTACGATTGCTGCCCATGAAGTGTCATTCACCCAGCCCGCCGGCGGTGGGCCCGCCTTTGGAACGGCGAGCTATATCGCTCCCGCCTTACGTCCGAATCCGTCGACAAACCCAAGACCCAATCACGATCCGAACAATCGGATCACGCAGCATTTTAGCCTCACGTCAGTTGGTCCCCCCCCCATTCTGAGACGAGAGTTTCAGGCAATCGCCACAGCTGTGATTCAAATTCCGGATGCACCTGCTGGAGGCGAGTTTCGGACAGCTGATATTCGCCTGGTAATCACACGCGGTGCTAACGAGTTTGTGCATAAACAAATCTACTACAACGTTCCGGTTGCTCCAGCGCCAATACCCATGGATCCGAACGATTTCCCTGGGCTTCAACCCATTAGCCTCCATCTGGCGTTGCCATCCTCTGGGCAACAACTCGATACAACGGTTCTCGTACCGGCGGATGGCACGGCACCGAATTTTGGTCGACTGCGCCAGGCAGTTGAGACGGTCCTTAATGCCGAACCAGGCAACACAGGGGGCATTGCCGACCTCACGCGAGAGCGGTGTAAACACATTGCCTATGAACTCATTTGGGACCGAATGGCTTATCCACTGCCGCTGCCTAAACGGTCGCTCGAGGAACTCTACACTGGATCACACGACCCCGGTAGTGATGAGGATCGTGACCGGCGGATCTTTGAAGGCGATTTACTTACCTATTATACGAAGCACAATAACGAAGCCGATCGACTGGCGAACTTTGTGTTTTCTCTATCTGCAGCAATCTGGTGTGAGCAGCAAAGTCAGCGGGCCGCACGAGTTGGCTTCTACTTCCCTGCCGTGCCGGGCCAGCCAAGCCGTGAAGCCAAGGTGATTCTCACAGGCACGGGACCGGCAATGGACCCCGTCTTCCGGGTTCCGGCTGAATACTTCTATGCCCTGACAGCCATCTTGCCACCACAGGTCGCTCGTGAGCAACGATTCACTATGGTCTTGCTCGATTCGGAAGCTCAAACTGTCACTAATCTCGAAGCCGCGATCGCTGATGGAGTATTAGCTGAGCCTCCTGGAGTGAATCGGTTCCAAGCGGCGCGCCGCTTTCGGGCTCTCGGTCTCGTAGGTGAAACAGGTACACAAGAATGCCGGGTGACACCAGCAACACCAGCCCATACGTTGATTACCAATTGGCTGAATTTTGTCGGGGCAGACATTAGCCAGTTCTGGGCAGCGTTACCAGCAGGCGATATCACTGGACATTTGGATTTGGTCCTGTGTGCGGTGACCCATGCCCATGCTCCATTGGAGGCGGCCATCAAGGCGCCGCCTTTCAACGTGAGTAGCGCAATCGCTTTAAAGGCTAAGACCAGTGGAGAATGGGAAGCCCTGCTGAATCCAAATCCGGCTCTCCTACCAGAGTTTACAAAACCCGGCACAACAGAAGAACGAACGCAAGCCTTTATCCGGCACCTGCGGAGGTTTTTTGATGTGACAACCAGCGTAGGTGCTCCACCTACCCCGACGGTTGACGCTCCGCCACTCCTGCGCCGCGCGGCTCAGGATCCACTCCAGCAGTTCGTTGATGCCTACAACGCGCGCTCCGCCGGCCCAGACTTTTTATTCGGTGCGAGTTGGAATGAGGGACATTTTCAGGCCGCGCTCAACGATGTCTTCCCCAATGACAATCAGGCTCGAGCCTGGCTCGAGCAAACAATCCGTACGATCGGCGAGCTCTATCAGGCGGCGGATGTAGGACTGCCCGATGAGTTACAGTTCTCAGTTGCCGAAGCTCTCTATGCGCGGGGCTTTACGAGCGGTCTAGACATTCGGCAGCTGTCCGCTCAAGAGTTTCAGGAAGCGCTCACCGGGACTGTAGCTTTTGAACATGCATCGGACATTTATGAAAATGCAGGTGGGGAGGACCTCCCAGGTGACCCAGAGGGTGAGGGATTTCAACCCATCAATTCCGACGGCACCCTGACCAACTGCATCCCGCCTCCACATCTCTCGCCGCTTGGACCGATCGCGTACCTCCACGAGATAATCAAGCTTTCCGAGGGCTCGACGTGCGGTGAGCCTTTCCCGCCTCTCGACACTGTTATTGATGATGGAGAGATTCTCTCCGGCGGGAACATCAATGATCACATGCACGGGCGCTGCAAGTCATCCGGCGATCTCTTGGCAACCCGCACAAATCTGGAGATACCGTTACCGCTTATTGACTTGGTCAACGAGTGTCTCGAAGCTGTTACTGCTGCTTTGCCGGCGCATCCTACCGGTGCATATAACACTGCTAGCGGTGAGTTTGCTGGTCACAAGCTTCGTCCGCTTAGTTCGAATGGAGGTGGGACAAACGAGGACGTGGAGTTCCACCACAATCCCATGGTTCTGTTTGAAGCCTTACCGGAACATTCCTCTCCTGCTACTCCTGTCAAGAAACCGGCTGCGTACGACAAGCTCAAGGAGGACTTCACTGCTCCGCAATTACCATATTCCCAGCCATTGGACATTTGCCGCGCTAATCTTCGGCAACTCCGCACCAGCCGGTACGCCGTGATGCGGAGATACCGTAAAGACATCACGGAGCTCGTCCTCGATCCTGTCAACGAGCCAGCTGACTTTCAGCGCCATCTCTGGCGCTACCCAGTCCGCATAGAGATCGCGCGGGAATATCTTGGTATCACGCCGGAAGAATATGAGCTGCTGTTTACACAGGACATAGCAGTGGTTCCAACCGAAGGGAAACTGTTGCTCCGGGAACTCTACGGGTTCCCGTCAGATACGCTTGGCGGCGAGGCTTGGTTCGATGTCGTGGCTAAACTGTCTGAGTTCCTTACGCGACTCGGCCTGACCTACTGTCAGTTCCTTGACCTTTGGAAGTCAGAATTCGTACAGTTCCATCGGGCTGGTAATGAGCGAACCTTTCCACCTTGTGAACCTTGTTGCCTGTCTGAAATCCGGATCGAGTTTGATGATCCAGCGGACCCACTCGAGGCGCTCGCGCGATTGGCGGTTTTCGTTCGCCTCTGGCATAAGCTGCAACAAGTCGACGGCGCGCAGTACACATTCGTAGAACTCCGAGACATTTGCGGCGTCTTACGGTTGTTCATCAATGACGCGATCAATCCCGATTTTATTCGGCAACTTGCTGCGTTCCAGATGTTGCGAGATCGTTTCTCGCTCGCACTCTCCGATCACGGAGACAACCAGGCCGGCACAGTCGGGGCGGACCGCACGCACTTGCTTGCACTCTGGGTCGGCGCCACAGCTCGCAAGTGGAACTGGGCCGTCGATGCGCTACTTGACGGCATTCAGCACTATGCTCGGTCCAAACACAAGTGCGGATGCCGTACACACGAGTTCATCAAGCTGCTTGCAGATAATCTCGATCCGCTTTCTCTACTGGCTGGTTTCGATCCAAGTCGACCCGGAGATACCTGGCGCGCACATCCCACACACAGCCTCCGCTTTGCCGAAATTCTTTCGAAGATTTATGCCTCCGACTTCGGGATTGGGGAGATTCTGTTCCTCTTCACCGTCGATCCTCATCTTGATGGCGACGATCCGTTCCCGCTACAGCCGAACAATGAGGCGCTGGATTCTCCCCTTGGACTGCCGGACGACGAGGTCATGTGGTCGCTCTGCGCGTTACGACACAAGCTGTTGACGGTCTCTGTGTCCGATGAAGAGGCGCGTGCCTGGACATGGACCAGCATTGACACAGCGCTCAGGCAGGAGTTCGGGTATGCACCGGCAGGCGGTGAGCCAGATCGTCTCCTGTCATTGGGAGAGCACTTCTTTCCAACGATCCTGGAAACCTGTGGATGCCAGGTTGACCTGCTCAAGCGCCAGTACCGAGTCGTTCTCGACAATACACCTGCTCCAATGTGGAACACTCCGCCCGATGGCCCATTTCGCTACGATTCAGCTGGGGAAAAGCTCTGGACTCAACTGCCGCTGACCGATGAGGCGGTGATTGCCAAATTGAGCCGTATCCGACAGTTGAATTCGGAGGAGCAGGGTGCGGTGCAAGAGCTCTATTTCCTTCCGAGGGTCGATCTCGCGCCCTTCGCGTTCCTCTTCTCAAATTTCGGTGATGCAGAGGAGCGCTTGATCCAGGAGCCTGACGAACATACACGGTGGGCGTACTTTCAGGGCCAGTTTGCGCTTTGCTACAAACGCTGCTGCATCATTGCCGAGCATTTAGCGGAGCATGTGACTCATGTTACCGGACGAGCCAGGTGCGAGGGGAAGGGATTGGCGTGGCGTCTGTTGAAACATCTTTTCGCAGATGAGAACCGAGGCAGGACGTCTTGGGAGGTCGACACTGGTGAGGTTCCGGAAGTCACATGGGAACCACAGCCGTCCGGTGGAGCATTTGCGGCATTGCTCGGACTGACGGGAACAGGTCTTCTGGGTGAGTTTATTCCCGAAGATGGCACTCATAAATTGGTTTGGGAAGACGACACACTCCTCTGGGAAAGATCGACACTAGTTTGGCGCGATGTCCGTGGCCCGATGGAGGCCTTTGGTCCTGAAGAAAACGGGGCGAACTGTCCGATTCCCACTGTGCTGCCGGCCATGGATCTCAGTCTCACCTTGGATCAACAACGCTATGTGACCGTCCGCAACGGCTTTGCACTGTCTAACTCGGACGGTGCGGTGCTCGGAGGGGCGCAGGGGTTTGCCGTTCGGTGGACGGGTGTGCTCTTAGTCGAGCATGAAGGGACCTATACATTCAGGGCCGGTTCGCCGACGCCTGAGGGGCAAGAACCAGATTTTGCAGCGGCGGAGTCCAGACGGTGGCGAGTGACGCTCAGGCGGGGACAGAAGACATGGGTTCTGCTCAGTCACCACTGGCCGGATACCCAGGCACCCGGTGCGTGCTCGACGCCTCTGCCCCTCAGATGCGGCGCGTACCAGCTGATTATTGAATTCATCCAGCCGCATCCGCCATTCGCCAAGCGAGAGGACGTGTGCCCGCAAACGACCGGATTCCAACTAAAATACATCGGACCGGACACCGGCAACTGTCTCCGGACAGTTCCTCACGACAAGCTCTTCCGGGACCGTAAAGATGAGACGTTAGGCGCCCGCATTGATCCTATTTCAGATGCTGCCAAACAGTTTCTCGACCTCCATTTCACAAGCACCTTGCGAGATATCCGCCGGACCTATCAACGGGCGTTCAAGGCATTATTGTTCGCGCATCGCTTGGACCTTTCGGCGCGGCCGGTGGCGGATGACGGTCAGTCCGAGATCGGATACATGCTCGCCCATTTTGAGGACTTTGCCGGAACGTCCTATTTTCGAAATCCACCGGGGACCATTACCTTTGACATCCATAAGGCTCACTTCGACTTCAACTTCCTTCCATTGCTGGACAACTATCTTCCACCTCCCGCAACACAGGATATTCGTGTCCAGCCATCCGAAGAGCGACGAAAAGCCCTGTTCGACTGGTGGGAGCGCATATTTGATTACACGGTGATGCGACGGGAAGCCCAAACGGCGTCAGAGCGACCCGTATGGTTGCTGTTCCATGAGGCCGCTGAGAAACATCCGGACGATCCTGCCCATCTACTTCGGCATATGGGCGTTGACCTACGTCACGCCGCATTAGAGCTGCGTTACTATCTGGGCTATTCCGTCACCAGTGATGATCTTGAAGACGAGCGCTGGGCTATTCGTGCCTGGCAAGGCGAGAAGTGGATTCGTGCTCTCAATCGGGCCTTTTTTGTGAAGGACATTCGGGAGGCGAGGCCCGACCTCTGGGCATCAGACGCGCCAAGCTTTATCGAAGCGGGGGAAACCAAGTCCGGTAATGAGAACCTGACGAAATTTGTTCGTGATGGGTGCTTCGAGAATGGCGAGCCGCGTCGGTATGAAGACGTGAAACGCCTGAACGACGGTTTGCGCGACCGTGCACGGCAAGCTCTCGTGGCTTATCTCACCGGGATGGACCGGGTCCTTCTTTCATGGGGTGGTTTTGCTACCAATGCCAAACATCTCAGTGAACTGTTGCTGTTGGATGTCGAGGCTGGGCTTTGCCAGAAGGCCAGTCGGATCGAAGCGGCGGTGAGTGCAGTTCAAACATTTATTCAACGACACCGCCTTGGTCTCGAAACTGGTTTCACCCTCACTCCAGAGTTTCTCCTGCTTTGGGACAGCCGGTTTGCGATGTATCACATTTGGGAGGCTTGTAAACGAAGGGAAATCTATCGCGAGAACTGGGTTGTTTGGGACGAATTACCACAGGCGAGGCGCACGGAATCCTTCCGCTTTCTCGAGTCGGAACTTCGCCGGGCTGCCCTCACGGTTCCCGTTCCGGGCGGGCTTGAGTATTGGCCTGACCAGCGGCCACCGAGCCACCCAGGGCTGACCGCGCTCCAGGCACGCGAATCTTCACTGATTCAGCAGCTTGCGCCACCCAAGGAGGGATTCGACCTGCTCGGTACGCCGGAGCGGCACGCACGGCCATCCTGGCTTGCCTCGATGCGCGGAGAAGCCGGTTTAGAAAGCCCCGAACGTGACGAACCTCTTCCCTCAAAGCGGTTACCCTTCTGGGTTCAGGCCGCCATCCGACTCGGCGTGCGATTTGTTCGCATCGCAGCTGCCGGGGAGCCGCCGGCGTCGACGTCCTTCGAACCGGGACGACCTGGAGATGAAAAGGGCTGTTGTGTCGAATGCGGAAAAGTACATCCTCCGGCCAGTGATGAATACTACTTCTGGCTGATGAACTCACGCTACTATGATGAGCAGAAACAAGAAGCCGCATGGGGCTCTACCGCTGAGGATCTCCAGTCTGATTGGCACCGCAAAGATCGACTTCCCACACTCTTGAGCTGGAAATCTCAGCCTATGGTTCACTTGATGTGGTGCAGAGTTCACAACGGCGAGCTTCAGCAGCCGGGACGATCATCGGAGTGCGTTCGCATCACACCGGGAAGTGATGCGTCGCTCATGTTTATGGGGCGCGTTGGGGACTCGCTGACCTTCGAAGTCCAAGGCGGACAAGCCCCAGTCGGTTATCCAGCCATACCGCCTCCAGGGTTTCGCTACGACATCGCGACAGACTCTGCGGTCATGCTCCCAATGGTCGTGGCTCCTCCAGCTCTACCTCCAGACGAGTTTCCCGGCGGGCTACCGGCTTATCCCTACTTTGTGTATTTTTCTCCCGGCGCTCCGTTAGTTCCAGTTTCACTATTTAGTCCTGCGATGCTCGTTGCGGGGCGCTTGCGAACGCACTGTCGGTTTGAAGCTGCGCTTAAGTGGTACGGATTGGTTCATGATCCGCTACGGGAGGACTCGCGTTGGTGCCAAGGTATCGAACTGACCGGCAGCCCTGTCGAGGAGCCTACGGAAGAAACCGCCTGCTGTCAAAGCGGCCACGTGTCTGATCAGGTGGTGAAGCACCGTGCTGTTACACTGCACTACCTTGAAACATTGATGCAGTGGGGCGATGCTGTCATGCGGCGGCACTCACCAGAAGCGTTCCAACAAGCGCGAGTCATCTTTGATAGCGCTGTGAAGGTCTTGGGTCTTCCACCTCAAACGATCCTCAAGGTGGCAGACGCGGTACCTCCTCAGACGGTGTCCGAGTTTTCTCCGCTTGCTGCTCCCCTGAACCCGAGATTAATGGCCCTCTACGAACTCGTCGAGGATCGCTTGGCCATCATACACCACTGCCTTAACTCATTCCGCCTGGGGAATGGCCGTCCGAATACTGACATGCCCTATTGGATGATACGGCTTGAATGTGCTTATAGATCCATTAACTTGCATTCTTGCTATGGTGAGCAGGACAAGGGGATGCAGTGTGCTTGTGAAGAGACCTGTTGTTGTCCCAACGTTCCCTACCGTTTCCAAGTCTTGGTTCAGAAGTCGCTGGACCTTGCCAATGATGTACGTGGTTTCGGCGCGGCTCTCCTTGCCGCATACGAAAAAGGTGATGCGGAATATTTGGCTGCTCTGCGCGTCACTCATGAGCGCCAGTTGCTGCATCTTGCCTTGGAAATCCGCCAAAACCAATGGCGCGAAGCTGACTGGCAAGTTCAAGCCTTACAGAAAACTAAAGAAATCGCCCAAACTCGGCTGCAGTATTACAAGACATTGATTACCAATGGCCTTATCAGCGGTGAAGTCCAGTATGAGCCGCTGACTATTTCAGCGTCCACTGTCAGGACCGCTGGGAATGTTTCTGTCGCGATCGGCCAGGCGATTAATCTGATTCCCGATCCCTTCGTGGGCTTTCCGGCGAACTTTGTCAAGCTACCACCAGGCCAAAAGTTAAGCGATGTTTTTCAGGCGGCGGGTACGATCGCCAATACTGTGGCGGAGATTCTTAATACGGCGGCTTCACTCGGACTCACCAAGGCTGGATGGGACCGCCGTGAAGAGGAATGGCAACATCAGGTGGATGTGCTAACCGTCGAAATTGAGCAGATCGAGCGACAGATCCTTGCCGCCGAACGCCGGCGAGACATTGCGTTGCGAGAACTCAACAACCACCAAAGACAAATCGAGCATGCGTCCGAGGTTCAAGAGTTTCTGCGAGATAAGTTCACGAACCATGCGCTCTATCTGTTTCTCCAACAGGAAACCGCGGCGCTACACTATCAAATGTTTGAGCTTACATTACATACAGCCCGGCAAGCGCAGCGAGCATTCAACTATGAACGAGGTCACACTGCCAGGACTTTCTTGCCTACGGAGCCCTGGGACAATCTCCATGAGGGACTCCTTGCAGGGGAACGGCTGCAGCTAGCTGTGCGCCAGATGGAGAAGGCCTATTTGTGCGAAAACGTACGTGAGTACGAGCTGACCAAACATATCTCCCTGCGCCTCCACTTCCCCGTGGAGTTCCTACGTCTCAAGGCGACTGGTTATTGCGAGATCGAGATTCCCGAATGGATGTTTGACCTCGATTATCCAGGGCACTATATGCGTCGCATTAAGAATGTGACCATGACGATCCCATGCGTTGTGGGGCCCTATACCGGCGTGCACTGTCGCCTGACACTGCTCAGTAGTCGTACTCGAGTGGATTCGAGACTGCTCAACCCGCTGGGCAAATGTTGCGATCAGGACCACAAGCACGACCCAGCTCTTGACGAATGCTGCCGAAGGGTTGAGCCTGACACCATGAATGCAAGCAAGGCGGACGGCGATCGTTACGTGGCTATGCCGGACGATCCGCGCATTGTGAAGCAATATGCAGCGACTGAAGCCATTGTCACGTCCAGCGGGCAGAACGATTCCGGTATGTTTGAGCTGAATTTCCGAGACGAGCGGTATTTACCATTCGAGTTTGCCGGAGCCGTGAGTCGTTGGAGAGTCGAACTTCCACCGGACAACAATCAGTTCGATATGGAGACGTTGAGTGATGTTGTGCTGCATCTGAATTACACCGCGCGCGAAGGGGGCGATGTGCTGCGCAGAGCGGCCAACGTCGTGGCCCAACGGAATTTGCCCGGAGGTGGCTTGCGCTTCTTCGATGTCAAACAAGAGTTCCCTGACGTTTGGCAACGCTTCCAGACATGTTCATACGACCAGGAGATGGGAAGGAAACTTGCCTTGCGGCTCAGTCGGAGCATGTTCCCGTTTATCCGGTGCCAGCGTGATTTGTCCATCGTCCGCGTCGATGTACTCTTTGAAGCCGAAGGCGCCATTCCGAGTGCGCATCAGATCATTAAATTCCTGGCGAATGATGGCCATCACTATCTAAAGAAACAATGGCATGAATGTGACGTTGTGAACATAGACTGTGTGGCCAGCGCAGATTGGCCCTGCCTGTTCCACGGCGTGTTAACCCTTCGCTTAGGACCGCTTTGCGGAAATGAAGTCAACGAGCTTGGTACATTCATATTCCCGCATGATGTGGGGATCGCACCAAAGGTCTTTCTCATCTGCGGATACGAAGTGACGTCTAGACAATACGAAGCCGTGCTGCCCTACCCGTAAGTGCATTAGGCTTTGAAAGGGGAAAGTTGAAATAGGTGTCGGCTGAATATCTCCTATGACGAAGAACGCTCTGGTTAGTTGTCTATGTGTCACCGAAGGGCGGCAGGCCTTCATGCCGTGGCTGCTCTGGTGTTTCGACCGGCAAACGTGGCCGCTCCGAGAACTTGTAATAATGGACAGCTCGGTAGACCCGATTGTCATCACAGGGAGGCCCAATGTCCGAGTCGTGCCAGTGCCGTTCGGTACAACTATTCCGCGGAAACGTAATCAGGCATTGGTGGAGGCGCGGGGAGAGATCATTGCTTGGTTCGACGATGATGATTGGCAGCATCCCGATAAGCTGAGCGTGCTTGTAGGCGCTCTCGATCAGGATGTTTCCTTTGCTGGCTCAAACCGTGGGTGGTTTGTTGATCTCATCCACTCCAAATGCCGACCGTATGTCGGAGCAAAGAAGTTAGTTGTCTTCAACAATACAGTCTTTCGACGTGTGGCCGTTCAGGATTGTCGCTTCAGGGCAAGTCTCCTCCGTGCCAGTGATACTATTTGGATGCAGGAAGTTCGTAAATACACACGAGGATTGGGAGCCGTGGTCCAGCGGGACGACTTATTTTTTTGGCTTTGCCATGAACGGAACATTAGCAATCCTGTGTCCAAACGACGACTCACTCAAGAATTAACAGTGCTAAGGGATCGTATTGGTCCAGATGCGTGGGGGGATACTAGTGATGCCCTCGATGCACTTCGAGAGCGAGTTAGGAACGAGCAACTGCTCGATCATCAACCGGTTGTCTCCGTAAGTCCTGTGGCCGTGGCACCTGCCAATCCTGTCAGTAATCGAACGAGTCTCCTAGGTGTTAAGCAAGGCATAACGAGTGCAGAGAACTGCAGGAACAACTTGCCTGTAACGGTTTTAATCAAGGCAACTTCGTTGGATACGCCGTTCTTGGATGTGATGGTTCGGCATATGATCGCCCAGGCACGTTATCCGTTCTCTGAACGGACCATTGTTGTTGATAGACCACGGGCGTTTCTGGGCAAATACAGGACGCGCCCGCCAGGAAACCAAAGGGAACTGGATCGCATCCTTCAAGGGTTGCTCGATGACCGCGTAATTGATCATGTCCGAGAGATAGACGCAACGCCTTCGACTGTTCGAGCGATTCTTGAGCGCTATTTTCCCAATGATGCCATGCGGGTTCCCACCCATGCGGTAACAGGTGGTCCTATCTATGCGACGTTGTTTGGACTCGAATCTGCAGCAACAGACCATGTTTTGCAGATGGATGCAGACGTGTTCTTCTTTATCGATTCCACAAGTTGGGTGGGAGAAGCACTTCAGCATTTAAGGCTGGATCCCAATCTTTGGCTCATGATGACTCATCCAGGTCCCCCGGCTGGGCCGGTTGGAAAGAGCCTTGGGCTGCGGAATGCAAAGCAAGCTGGCTGGGATGGGCAGCAAACCATCTGGCGGTTCAAGACTGCTACGACCCGATACTTTCTTTGCGATCGAAATCGGTTACACGGTCGTCTGCGATTTGTTCCTATGCTCGGAGGCTGTGCTCCGCTTGAACGTTGCATCAGCGAGGCCCTCCGCCAACACGGAGCTTTTCGCGGCTGTCTTGGAAACCTGAAGAGTTGGCATTTGCATGCGTGGTTCCACGGGACTCCCTTCCCTACGTGGGCAGGACCAATTGCACAAGCCATCGAATCAGGACGCATTCCCGACCTACAACGGGGACTCTATGATTTACGTTTGGATAGGCCGTCCGATCGATTGGCATGGCGGCATACCCTCAACGGCGACATTCCGCCTTTGAGGTTTCAACCAAACATAAACGCCGCATACTCCGAGACAGTCATTCCTGAGAGTGAATTTAGTCAGTTGGAGCAAACTCCAGGCTCAACTCGTCCCAGTTGGGTTTTGCAGAAAGCAAGCCTGGTGGAGTTACTACCACCTAGTAAAGAAAGCGGTAGTAACAGCACGCAAAGTAGAACAGTCCCTATTGCCGTCGTCATTCCTGTCCGTGATCGAACTGGATCAAGGCTTCGCAATGCCTTGGCAAGTCTCAATTGGCAGACAAGTGGTAAACCTATGCAGGTATTTGTGGTCAGCCATGGGAGTCAGCCAGCTGTTGATGAGGAGCTGAGTGCTCTTTGTAAGGAAGGAAATGCCACTCTTCTCAAGGTGGGGAGGCCGGATCAACCGTGGAATAAATCTTTGGCTCTCAATATGGGTATTCGGTCAACTTCACCGGATATCTCTTATGTTGTGACTATGGACGCGGATATGATTCTCGCACGGGACTTTTTCGAGGTCGTTTTGGAAAACCTTGATCGCATGTCCCCAGCGCTAGTCCTCTGTCGAATTTCTGATCTTCCGGCCGGCATCCCAGTTCCGTCTGATGCCGACGAGTTGAATCAGTCGTTCACTCAGTTGCACAGTCGCGCGCGATTACGGCCTCGCTATGGTAGTGGCGCAATGCAAGCGGTTTCACGGGCATTCCTTTTTGAGATTCACGGGTATGACGAGGACCTCTATTGGTGGGGAGCCATGGATGGTGATTTGGTTAACCGTGCCCGGCTAGGGGGGCTCAATATCGTGTGGGTAGATAATCAGACGGCGATGCTTCATCAATGGCATCTGAGAAAGCATAGTGTACTGACTGATCGCGTGGCGGCGGAGCAGGCTCGCAACGCATGGCGTTTCAACCATGCTCTCGTACGGGCGAGGAGAGGAATCCTTAGGAGAAATCTGAAGGGGTGGGGCGGTGTTTCGGAAACCCAGTCATCAACAGTTCTTAGGAAAAGCTAGGCAGACTCGACGGGGTTGCTTCCATGAGGCTTGGGATTGTTGCGAGCGAATTCTTTGACCCAAGAATTGGGCGGATGGGCGGGTTCGGTTGGGCTGCTCGGCAAGTAGCTCGATTCTTCCGATCGCGACCGGATCTTGGCGTTGAGGTGGTCTTTATTGGTGCGGGCTTCACCATTCCTCTGCCTTTCCTTGGTACACACATTCACGACACCCCGCTGATCGCCTTTGCTAGTGGAAAGAGTTATGGGAAGGCACTTGAGGATCACATGCCTGACGTTTGCCTTACCATTGATTATCGCCACTCGTATAGGAAAGTACTCTGCAGTTTGCCCGATATACCTGTGGTTGTGTGGGTAAGAGATCCAAGGCCAGTCGAAGTTACTGCAACTCTCGCTACGCTTGGTATTCCGGGCCACGGATCTTCATTATCGCAGGGGATCAAGAGCATCGATTATCATTCGTTAGTCAAAGTCATGGATGCACAGCGTAGAGTTCTATTTGCCACACCAGCTCCTTCTCTTCGCAAGTTAGCTGAAAGAGCCTATCAATGCCATCTTGGAAAATTTATCTTTCTCCCTAATATTGTGGATCTCAAGCCAGGCAAGGTGACGAAGCATCCTAAACCGCGTGTCATCTTTCTTGCACGTCATGATCCAATAAAGCGGCCATGGCTCTTCGTTGAATTAGCGAGCCGCTTCCCACGGGTTGAATTCCTCATGTTAGGTCAATCACATTTCCGTGGTCCCGGTAGTTGGGAGCCGTCCAGTTTGCCCAACAATCTTGTTATGGTCGGTCATGTGGATGGCGAGGAAAAGCGTAAGCTCCTGTCGTCTGCGTGGGTGCTCATCAATACATCAATTCATGAGGCACTGGCCACAAGTTTCCTCGAGGCTCTCGCTTGTGAAACGCCTCTTCTCTGCTGCACGAATCAAGAGGAACTTGTCTCACGGTTCGGCATCTTTACTGGCCGATACGATGGCGATGGCATGCAGAGCCTCCCTCGCTTTACCATTGGACTGCAGAAGTTGCTAGAGGATCGAGATCTACGCACCAGTATTGGACAGCGTGGTCGTGAATGGGTCGAACACACCCACAATGAAGAAAATTTCCTCGCTGCGTTCGGTGAGCTTTGTGGAGCAGCAGAAATAGGCATCGTGGCGGCGAGCACATGACTCCCAGGGAAGTCGAATGTCGCTGACCGTTGTGCTTACAAATTATCTTCGTACACCGCATCTCCATCGCGTGGTTGACGGACTCCTCAACCAGACAGTCAGACCAACCATATTTGTTTGGGACAATTCACCGAAGCAGGATTTTGATGATCCTCGGGTGAGTTGGATTATTCGTAGTTCAAGAAACGCACAGTGCGCACCGCGCTGGTGGATGGCAGGTCACGCCAAGACGGATTTCGTTCTAATTCATGACGATGATCTCATGGCTACTGATTCTCGGGTTCTTGCTTGGACACTTGAGAGTGCCAGCAAGGCTGCTCCATTTGGCGTGGGAGCCACCGGCGTCATCTTGAAGGATGGTAAAGGATATTGGGAATCTAGGCATGTTGGTTTGCGGTCAGGTCATGCAACAGCCGATACACATGTCGATATCCTGAAAGGGTGCTATTTCTGTGCTCCTACTGAAGAATTGGCGAGTTTGGAGTGCTTAGCTCTAGAGGAGGAGGATGACATCGCTGTGTCCGCACGACTCGGGAAGAAAATGGTGAGGCCACATCTTGTAGCGGCACAATTGCAAGAGCATGTAAAATTTATTCCGCAGGGTAAGGAAGCCCGAAAGTTCAGAAAGGAACATCGTGCGGCACGGGATGCTGCACGATGGCGGTGGTTTGCAACAAAAGAAAGCGATGCTAGAGCATGGACTGGTCATCCTGTGCATGCTCGTTGAGCCTGTGCATGAGCCGCACTGATAATTGCTGGGACAGCGCCTGCGTTCTAATGTCGTTGAGTTCTTGGACGCCGAATATCCTATTGCATACTACGCGAAACGTTTGGCAAAGAATCAATCTGTTATAGAAAACTATCTTGTCCGTTATGACTTCATCTCTGCGCAGGCATTCCTGGAAAGATTTAGGACATGGAATAATGCTGAACTTCGTAATATGGCGGGTTCCACCTGATAAGTTGCTTCTATACCCAGGCTATGTCCCCCTAGATTTAGATTCTCTGAGTAGCTGACAATACTTCTACCACCGTTTGCAAACTGCTCATAAACATCTACGTCAATCGGCTCACCCTCCTCCCTTTGGATGGGAAGGCATAGGCTGAGCTTAGCAACTATATCCGAAAGATGCGTATGGCCCTCTGAGCAGTGTCCGGCGCATGTGTCACACGAGCCTCCCAGAAAGACGAGATGAGTAACCATGACAGGGAGGGGCGAGCGAGCGTGTCCCAAGACAGTGAAGGAAGCGTCGCGCGAATCCGGCGCTTCTAGATATTAACCCTACGTGTTCCAGGCGTGTTCTCTTCAGAGCAAAATTCGACCAAATTCCCCTCAATTGGACCGAGCACAACTGAACAGGAAAAGCAGCGAAACGCCTCTCCTGGAGCATGGTTGCACTGTTCTGGCAAGGAGTTGTGGGAGAATCTCGGAAAGGCTTACAAACCCTCACAGCTGCGCGTCCTGCAGCGCATTCCCTAACGCCTGAATCGTCAGGAGCACATTCCCTTCGCTGCGGTTTCTCACCGGACATACGCCGCTCGCTTCTCGCTGACTGCTCCCTTCCCCAACGCCACATTTTCTAGCCGCATCTCTGGCAGTTCTTCCACAATCTTCCTATACGGCTCCGCTCGGTTCTTCGCGGCTTCATAAAGCATTTTGAGTGGGGTCAGGAGGCGCAAGGTCGTCGAGGGTGCGCCCCCTACCTTTTCGGTATAGTGAAAAATTCTGAACCCTCTCATAAGTGCCACTCGCGAGAGGTGGTTTCGCAAGACTACCCCGATAATAGAGGGATTGAAAAGCATGTCTGTTCAATGGGCGGGAACTAAGTAGGGGAATCCATGACACTCTTAACAATTTTTGAGGCAGCGAAGTTTTTGAGGCTTACAAAACGGACCCTCTATCAGCGAGTCGATATCCCTCGGGTTCGCTATGGGCATCGTGTCATGTTTGTCAAAGAAGATCTTGAAAGTTGGGTCAGAAGCTTATGTGAAGGCGGTGTGGTGAAAGAACTCGATGAGCAAGGAGGACTGCCGAAGCCCGTTGACGGCAGACCTGGCAAGGTCTACCATCGAAACCCTTTGTTTGTGTTGCCTCGTCAGAAAGGCCTGCGATGAATATTCAGCGCATCAATACTCCAAAGGGAACACGATCGATTTTGACCTATTGGTATCGTGGAAAACGCTATCGACCGGTCCTTGGGTATAACTTGACGCTCGATCGTGAACGAGAGACTGCGCTCGAAATCATGACGGCGATTCATGCGAATTCATTGGAGCCGGAAACAAAGAAATCGCCGATCCCGCTTGCTGGCCAGCCTTCAACGTTGACGTTTGCCGAGTTTGTCCCCCTCTACCTGCAATATCTCAAAGCCAAGCGACCGAAGAACGATGGGCGGAATCATACCGTTCTCACGCACCATCTCATTCCGCATTTTGGCGACAAGAAGCTCTCGGATATCCGCCTTGAAGATGGATTGGCGTATCTGGAAAAGCGTCGCTCTGTCTTGATCGGCCCAGAGGACAAGAAACGACATGTGGCTCCAGGGACGATTGAGCGAGAGTGCGCAACTCTTATGGCCGTGCTGAATTTAGCCGTTGATATGGACCATCTGGACAAGAATCGGCTCAAACGTTTGCCTGTGCCAGAATATGTGAAGCGCGAGCGGATTGTCGAAGGCTGGGAGCTGCTCAAAATCCGTGATGCCGCCTCACCGAACGTTTGGCGGCTTGCGATGGCCGCGCTGCAGATCGGCCTTCGAGAAAACAAGCTGATTGAGATCCATGAAGAGTGGCTGATGCAACGGGGAGACGGCTGGTGGGTGGTTCCCTCGCCAGGCCAGACAAAAATCAAAGGGGTGCCCAAAATGGTTCCCCTGAATGGGCTGGCCTACGAAGCGTTATTTGGAAAGACTCCAAGAATCGGTGGGCGCTTCTTCCATCACTGGAAAGACGGGAATTCTTTCAAGCATACCTGGATGAGAACGTGTGAACGGGCAGGGGTGCACGATCTGCACTTCCACGATCTTCGCCATACCTTCACGACCTGGCTCACACAATGTGGCGTCGATTATGCCGTGATCCAGACGCTAAAAGGTGAACCGCTGCCTGGTTCGGCGAAATACTACATTCACAATTGGAATGCGCGATTGCGGGATGCCGTGACCAGGCTGGAAGCGTTTACGAAGGCAGTTCTAAACGGGGAAAACGACGTTCAGGTGCCAGTTACTGCCACTTGGGTGCCACTTGCCACTGGGTCGGAATCTCTAAGTATGCGAAATGTGGTGCCGAGGGACAGAATCGAACTGTCGACACCAGCCTTTTCAGGGCTGTGCTCTGCCAACTGAGCTACCTCGGCACAGTGCGGATGACGAACGGGTGGCATCATACCAAGGTCACACCCAAGACTTCCACATCTTTTGTAAGTCGTGATATCCAGGCTGCCATGGCATTGTGGCGCTCGATCACGACCCGGTGTTGCGGGGAAAACCTTGTCGGTGGCACTGATGCCCGTGCCGGCAGGCGATTAGATAGGGGTGTGAAGCTGATGAGCGTGTACCATGAGTTTTTGACGATTCGGGACGCCCACTTTGTCGAAAATGCTCGTCAGATGGTGTCGAACCGTACTGTTAGAAATAGATAACTGGTGGGCAATGTCCTTGTTGGACAGTCCTTGCTGAACCAGATTGATTGAAGTTCCCCCCATTGTTTGCACAGGTTTTCATCTGAAAGAAGCGTATGAATT
>CABVSA010000040.1 GCA_902500805.1 uncultured Nitrospira sp.
TGGAGCAAGACCGCAAGGCCATTACCAAGGTTCCCGGCGTTGTCACGCTCGACGGAGAAGGCCCGCCGGCACAATTTATCGAGAATCTCGACAACGTCCGTCCGGCGCGCGACTTGTTGCGAAACCGGCACAAATACTTCATCGGTGTACTGGATCCCTGCGCCTCCGTGGAGTTCGCGCGAGGCTGTCCCTGGGATTGTTCCTTCTGCAGCGCCTGGACGTTCTATGGCCGCAGCTATCGCATGGTCAGTCCGGAGAAAGCGGTCGAGGAATTGGAGCAGGTGCAAGAGCCAGGCATCTTCCTGGTCGACGATGTTGCCTTCATTCAAGGCAAGCAGGGCATGGAGATCGGCGAAGCGGTCGCGCGGCGCGGCATCAAGAAACAGTACTACATGGAGACGCGGGGTGACGTGCTCCTGCGTAATAAGGAAGTCTTCCAATTCTGGAAAACGCTTGGACTGCAGTACATGTTCTTGGGTGTTGAGGCGATCGATGCCGAAGGCCTTAAGATGCACCGGAAACGTATTTCATTGGGGCGGAACTTCGAGGCGCTTGAATTCGCCCGCTCCCTTGGCATTACCGTGGCCATCAATTTGATCGCAGACCCTGACTGGGATCGGGAACGGTTCGAAGTTGTGCGGCAATGGTGCCTAGACATTCCGGAGATTGTAAATATCAGCGTCAATACCCCCTATCCCGGTACGGAGAGCTGGGTGACGGAATCGCGCAAGATGCACACGCGTGATTATCGCCTGTTCGACATTCAGCATGCCGTGATGCCGACCAAGATGCCGCTCCATGAGTTTTATGCGGAGCTGGTCAAGACACAACAGGTCTTGAACAAGAAGCACCTGGGTTGGGCAGCGCTCAAGGGGACGGCGAAGATCGCGGCGGGTCATCTGATGCGGGGACAGACGAACTTCATCAAGATGCTGTGGAAGTTCAACAGTGTCTACAATCCCGAGCTGCAAATGGCCGATCACCGCAGGCCGGTCGTCTACGAAATGTCGCCACCGCCTGAGAAGAAAGACAAGGTCGACGCGAAACAGCTGTACATCCTGCCAGCCAAAGGTCGCCAGGGCCGGAACATCGACGACGCAACGGAAACCTTCGTGGACGAGACTCGCATGGGTACCACGGCGGTCTGATCGCTGCTGGGGGAAAGTGACGGGGACCGAAGGTAAGGGACCGAACACGGTTCCCGTTCTCCAGAAAGCGTTCTCGTGACTCTGGATGTGATCTATCAAGGCGGAGATGATGTTGCACCCGGCTCATCCGCCAGTCGCAAGGTCAACTCTGTCACTTCTTGACAGGTCTGGATCCCAAGGCTGCAGTTGACGCGGAGGGTCTTCTTGGCAATGACGTTGGGGGCGCCTCCTGGCGTCCAGCCCCCAATCTCGTAGCCCTGCTTACCCTGAGTCCATTTGAATGTTCTGAAGCGGGTGACGTTGAAGGCCGAGCTCCATCCCCCTCCTTCTGTCATACCGTGGGCCTCACCGCCCTGTACCCCTTGTGCAGCAAACAGCTCCTTTAATTTGGCCGGCGTATTCCCGCTCGAACAGTGGGTCTCCGCCACTTCACCGGATCGGCCTGGAAGGATCGTCAAGTTCACGGAAAATGGATCAGGATCACTGCTGATCGAGCCTCCGTTCACATGAAAGGTGGTCGTGCCAGTACCTTGAATGCGGATTTCGCAGGAGGCCAGCTGAGTCAATGTGCGAGTGGCGTACTGCATCACGCCTTCCCCAACCCATTGGCCATCGTCCCTGCGCTGGAGCGGGACGGTTGCCTGGACGTGGGCATCAAACCCATTCGAACTCATAAACAGACCGAATGGTGGATTCGGAAGATTTAACGGTTCCTGAACGATGTGCGATTTGAATTCAAGGACATAGGCAGAAGGGGCCACTTCCCATTCCTCAGGCCCAGCTCGTCCTGCGCGTGATGAACTGTTAAAAACTCGGAATCCAGGAACCGCAGATTTTGACCACCTGCTATTCGGCGCAGTAAAGGTAAAGACAGCGGGAGACTGGGGGGCCGTTTTTTCATCCTGTGGGGTCACCCTTCCATCCTTCAATTCCTGCAGCTCGAACAATCTTCCCTCGGTCGCTTGGTCTCCCGCTACAGTCCGTAGCTGCACATTCACCTTCGTCGATGCCCCTGGAGAGAGGGTGACCGTCTTCGTTGCCGGCTTGAAGTGGATCTTGACGCAGGCGTCGGCTTTGTGTTCAGGCTTTCGCCATTTCAGTTCCGCGTTGTAATAGTTCCAGGAGGCCATCCGTCCCAGACGCTTTGCCGCTTCTGCCACTCGTGTGTTGCAGCCGGAACACACGACTGGCATATCCCGTTTCTTGACCGCATGGCCAGAGGATTGCCTCACGATCTGACCGGTCTCGCTATCCAGGTCCGCCGCTGTGATTTCCAGTTTGATCTCTTGGACCAGTCCTTCTACATCGGTTTGTGCCTCTGTTTTAGCCTGATCATGAGCAAAGATGCCGGCGCGGCTGTTCGTCTCTGGGGTGGCAAGAGAGTAGCCCAGCTCTTCGTAGATGACCGCATTGCCCGGGACGATACCTGATGCGGAAGGGCATCGATTAACCACCGCGCGGTTCTTTTTCATAATTTTGGTCTCAATGGTCGTCTTATCGCCTATGACCACCTTGGTCGTCGTTGTGATAGCTTCGCCATCCAAGCTTATGTGATCTTTATCGGCCTCGTATCTCCCCATCGACTTTATTCCCAGGTTGAAGCCTTCGCCCTCAAAGGCACTGTCTGGAATAGTGACGATCTTCCATGCACCACAACAGTCGGGTTCAAGGCCCACCGTCGTTCCTCGAGGAAGCATCTCCACACCGACGAGGTCCATCCAAGGCACCTGCGCTTTTCTCACACCTCGAGAATTTACTCGATAGAGCGAAAAGGGTGCTGACCCTCTGCTTTTTCTGAGCATAGGTTGTGCAGCCGGAAGTTTGTGTTCATCCTGTAACACCTGTTGAAGCTGTGCATATTGCTTGTCGAATACCTGATGGATCATAGCCTTGCGAGGACCGAAGGATTCCATGAATGTTGAACGCAGTTCCGGTGGGGCCTGCTCTCCTCTCATCATAGCTTCAAGAATAGCGTGAAGCTGCGCATTGGCATCCGACGACTCTATCCGCTCCAGGATGGCTCGAGTCCGGTCGGCGGTTTCGAGAGCCTCACGCAACGCTGCTGGATCCATTGGAGTCGGTGGTGGAGTTGTCTGTAGAATCGGTTTCGCTGGTCGCGGTACGGACAGCGTGGGGGTAGGACTCCCCGAGGGATAGGCCTGCTTCGGATCGTATTCCGGCGGATTCGACGACGGCAGATGTTTGTCGCCGCCGCAACTGGCTATAAGGATCGTGGCAAGGAGCAACAGAAGAGGGCTGACTGGCATTTGCGGTCTCCCGGTGAGGGACCACCAACGACTGGAATGGCCGTCATGCTAGCCCACAGAGTGCAATTCTTCAAGGCTAGTTGTGGCGAAAACCTTCTATTTCTACGCCTGCCGGGCGTTGCTATTCAAATTGACTCTGCGTACAATCCAGCCGCATTCACCGCGAGGTGTCCATGCGATACTTGGTACTGTCACTCCTGATCGCCATTCCGCTCAGCGCTCACGCCGGTAACGTCAAAGACACGGATCTCATTTCCAGTAACAACTTCTTTCTGCCGCCGAGCACAGAGAAAACGGTCTTCATCCAGGCTCGGAATTCCTCTGATAACCAAGAGGTCTCGTTTCACGATCTGAGTGCCCGGATAAGCGCAAAGGGGTATCAAGTCGTCAACGATCCGGATCGCGCGCATTACGTCGTCTTGGCGAATATTGTGTATTGCAATATCACCAAACCCGAGATGCCCGTCGAAGCGATGGTCGCGACCGGGTATGGATCGGCCTTCAACACGACGCTGGGGGCCATGCAAGGCCTGACCAGTATGGCCAGTATGGCAGGGCCCTATGGCGCGATAGGCGGTGCTGCTGCCTCGGCGGGGCTGAGCGCAATCCAGGGCATCGGTGATCTGTTCAGTTCGTCCTCATCGGCTCCTAAGATGCCGGACGACGTGAACTATGCCTGCGTGGCGGATGTCCAAATCTCCGAACAGACAACCGGGCAGCTGCCCAGCGGGATGAAGACGGGTTCGGGACAGGAGGCCGGTGTCTATCAGACCAGGCTGGCTGCCGATGTGCACCAAAAGAAATTAGATGAGGCTGAAGCAACGCCGTTGCTGCAGCAGAAACTGAGCGCCGCCGTGGCAGGAAACTTTTAATAGGGTGAAGCGTCGATCGTGAAGCGTATCTCGGTGGATGAGACATCATATGAAGGGCTAGCGACCAAGCGTTTCACGCTTCACGCCTCACGTTTCACGAGGCCGCTCTTATTGTTTTTCATATGCGGCCTGGTCACCGGTTGTTCCAACGTGATCCGTTCCGGCCTCATGAACAGCAACACGATCTTCCTCGATCCCAATACCACCAGAACGGTCTATACCCAACTTCGAAACACGTCTGAAAACCAGTTGGTGACGTTGAACGAGGTGAGCAACAAGCTGACGGCAAAGGGGTATCAACTGGTCAACGATCCGGAACAGGCGAATTACTGGATCCAGGCCAAGGTCATCTATTGCCACAAGGCAGCCGATGCGGTGACGCCGGAAGCCGTGGCTAAAGCCGGCCCCGGCGCAGGCATCAGCAGTGGTGGGACTGTAATGGCCTCGGCTGCTGATCCCATGGCAGGTGGAATGGCGGGGATGCCTGACATGGGCGCTATGATGCGGCAAGCCATGGCGATGAGCGGTGGGGGAGGAGGATTCGGGGGCATGGCCGGATTTCCTGGCATGCAGCCACCACCCAAGGAAGACGGGATGACCTATCTCTGCGTGGCCGACGTCCAAATCACCGACCGAAAGCTCGGCAAATTGATTGGTCGACCGACCGGCGGTCAAGCGTCGGGAGGCGAAAAAGTGCAACTGATGCGAATGGTCGGTCATGTACGCCAAAAAAGTTTGGACATTCCCGAAGCCACCCCAATCGTCCAAGAGAAAATCGCCACCGGGATTGCAGGGTTGTTTTAGCTCCGTTCCGCATAAAGACCCGTTCGCAGACTCAACTCATTGAACGGCAAGGGTATGGCGTATTATTCCTGAACCGTAGTGGTGTGTCTTACAGACAGGAACTGGCCAATCTGGTTGTAATTGCGGATCGGCCTAACAAGGAGATCACCCATGTTGCAACTCAAGCCACTTGATCCGGTTGTTCCAATCTTTCAACAGATTCAAGCAGAGCAATCGCCTGTGATTCTCGTCAACCTCTTCACGGTCGCGGAAGGAGACATCCCTGCATTGCTCAAGGCCTGGGAAGCCGATGCAAACTGGATGAAGAAGCAGCCGGGATATATCTCGACCCAGCTACACCGCGGAATCGCCGGCAGCACGGTGTTCCTGAACTACGCGATATGGGAGTCCGTCGCCCACTTCCGAGCTGCGTTCAACCATCCCGACTTTAAGAGCGCCTTGGCGCACTACCCCTCGTCTGCTGTGGCGTCTCCGCACCTCTTCGAGCGTCTCACCGTGCCGAACTTGTGTGTCGGCCCGTAAAGCAACTGGCCTAAGAACCGGCAGTAACAATCGCTTCCACCAGCCACTCAGGCCAGGCGTCAGTCTTCGAGGAGAGCCACTCCATGCCCACTCGGCGCACCCTCATTCACTCACTTGGTCTTCTCACCGCAGCCGCTCTGTTTGGTGGCGCAAAGAAAGCCTTCGCAATGGCGGACAAAGAAAACGTTTGGTTCATGCCTGATGAAGGTCAGCCCCACCAGCGCACATGGATGGCCTTTGGAGCCAGTGCAAAGATATGGGGCAAGAAGCTCTTGCCGGAAATTCAGCGCAACTTGGCAACAATCGCCTTGACCATCGCTCAGCACGAACCGGTTTCAATGTTGGTTCGTCCCGAGGACTTGCCACTAGCCAAACAACTGATGGGATCCAAAGTAGAGCTGATTCTCTGCCTGCTTGATGACTTGTGGATACGCGACACCGGACCGGTGTTTGTCGTAACCGAACACGGTGACAAAGCCGCAGTAGACTTCAACTTCAACGGCTGGGGAGAGAAACAGAACGTTGACTACGATATCGATGTCGCCTCGTTCGTCGCTCAACGTGCCGGTGTGCCCCGCATTCAGACCGACTTGGTACTTGAAGGTGGGGGGATTGAGGTGGACGGACACGGCACCGCGATCATCACCGAGAGTTGTGTGCTCAATAAAAACCGCAATCCTGGTGTGAGCAAAACACAGTGTGAGCAGGAGCTCAAGCGGCTACTGGGTTTGGAGAAGATCATCTGGTTGCCTGGCATCATGGGAACGGACATCACTGACGGGCACACAGACTTTTACGCGCGGTTTGCTAACCCCGCGGTCGTTGTCGCTGGCTATGATCCCGACCCAAAATCCTCTGACCATGCTGTAACCAAGTGGCACCTTGAAATTCTTCGAGCATCTACCGATGCCAAGGGCAGAGAGCTGGAAGTGGTTGTGTTTGAAGCCCCCTCAACGGTTCGGAGACAATTTGCAAACGATGATTTTGCAGCGGGTTACATTAACTTCTACGTATGCAATGGCGCGGTTATCGCACCTGAATTTGGTGACAAGAGAGCCGACTTGGCGGCAAAGCAAACACTTCAGCGATTATTTCCGGAACGAAAGGTTGTTCAGCTCAATGTCGATGGCATTGCCGCAGGCGGTGGTGGCATCCACTGCACCACGCAGCAAGAGCCGAAGGTCTAACAAGGCAATCCAGCGTACGCCTACGGCAGCTGCTGATTTCAAACGTGAAGCAGTGCGGCACATAATTACTATCTTTGCAGGAGGCAACGACGTCATGAGCGTTCAACCCTTCGTTTTGAGACCGGATCAGCGTGAGCCGGCTTTGAATGTAGTCGGAACCGAGGTGACGGTGTTGGCGTCGAACGAAGCGACGCAGAGCTACGGGGTTACCTTGCAGCAAGGTGAGGAAGGAGCAGGCCCTCCGCCGCATAGTCACGATTGGGATGAAGCGTTCTACGTCCTGAAAGGGGAGATTCACTTCCTTTGCGATGGTAAAGACTATGCCTGTAATGTAGGGACGCTCGTGCACGTGCCGCGAGGCACCGTACATGGCTTTCGCTATGGGAATGGCGGTGGTCAGATGCTTGAGATTACAGGAGCCGGCGCGCTAGCGATTCAGATGTTCACAGCCGTCGACAAGGAAATTCCTCACGGACCGCCGGATATTCCGAAGCTGCTTGATGTGCTCAAGCGTAACGGGGTCACTGTTGCGGTGTGATCAGAGGGCAGGCTCACGAACTAAGGCTTGGGTATTTTTAGATCCTTGCAGATCTAGCTTGCCAGATGATTGGCGACTTCAGTGTGGCGAGGCACCGCTGAGCGGGTATTCAAAGACTGGTGATGCCACCACGAGTGCTTTGCATCTTCACGTAACAACTCGCATCCATGCTGTCGTAAATGCCGAAGCAGCTCCTCACGTTTCATACCGCGATGGAGGCTTCCTCAAAATTTCCACCGGCGGCCCCTAACGCTTCCTGACGATTGAGTTCCAGTGCCTCCCGGAGTGTAACGCGGAGCGTTTCTACTAAAGCCTCTCGGCTAGGTTCCTGGCAATTTACACCCGGCACTTCTTCGATCCAACCGATCCACCAGCCGGCATCTTGTTTGATCACAGCCGTATAGTTCTGTTGCATGAGGACCCTCCTCCGTAGACGAAACCCCTCGGCAGTACATTGATCCTATGGAAAGGTATGGGGATCGTACATTGCTTGTCAATGTAACATCGTCGGGTTGATTTAATCCTGTTCGTGCGCTCCCTATACCCTCACCGTTTGGTTCGCCACCTGTTATACTGACCCATCTCTTCCTTCACTCTGAGGACCAGCCTCATGAGCTCTCCGACCTGGGATGAATTCGCCGAGCTTGCCCTGAAACGGATTACGGCTTCGGGTGCCGAGTACGGCGATATCCGCATTCAAGACAGCCACACAGAACAGATCGATGGAGAAGATCGTCGAATCGCGTCGATTCGAGATACCCAGGACATCGGCTTCGGGATCCGCGTGCTCTATCACGGAGCCTGGGGGTTCGCGGCCAGTTCAATCCTGTCGCTGGAAGAAGTCCCGCGGGTAGCGGATCTGGCCGTGGAGATCGCCAAGGGGTCTGCCTCCGTCGCGCTTGAAAAGGTGCGATTAGCTCAGGAACCAGTCCACCGTGACCGTGTCGTCACGCCCTATCGCATCGATCCCTTCAGCGTGGCACTGGAGAAAAAAACCGACTTACTCCTCACCACGATGGAGACGCTCCATCGACAATCTGGCGTCGCGCGAAGCAGTGCGAGCTTGTGGGCGCGCCGCGATCGGAAGCTGTTCGTGTCCAGCGAGGGGACTCATGTAGAGTTCGATCTGCTGGCTGGACAAGGCGACTGTACGGCGACGGCATTGTACGAGAGCCGGTTTGCTTCACGTAGCTTCAACACGCCACATCTGCGCCAAGGCTATGAATTGATCGAGGATGCTGATCTGCAACGAGAAGCGTCGCGGGTTGCCGCACAAGCGGTGGAAAAGGTGAAGGCCCCAGTGGTGGATGCCGGACAGTATGATCTTGTTCTAGATCCAGAGCATCTCTCGCTGACGATCCATGAGTCTTGTGGCCATCCAAGTGAACTTGACCGCGCACTCGGGTACGAAGCTAATTACGCCGGCACCAGTTTTTTGACGACGGAGAAGCTCGGAAGCTTTCGCTACGGTTCCTCGCATGTGAATCTGGTCGCCGATAACACCGAATCGGACACGCTTGCGGCCACCGGGTACGACGATGACGGAGTCTCGTGCCAGAAATGGGATGTGATTCGAGACGGGATCTTTGTTGGGTACTGTACCAACCGAGAAGTTGCGCTGAAGATCGGCGCGACCCGTTCACGTGGGTCTAATCGAGCAGATGGGTGGGGCAGTGTCCCTATCGTCCGGATCGCCAATATCGGGCTTGAGCCAGGCTCGGCCACGGTTGACCAGCTCATCGCCGACGTGAAACGCGGGATCTATATCGAAGGCCATGGTTCTTACAGCATCGACCAGCGACGGTACAATTTCCAGTTCGGTGGGGACGCGTTCTGGCTGATTGAACATGGTCGACGAACCCATATGCTCCGGGACGTGATTTACCACGGCATCACGCCGGAGTTTTGGAGGAGCTGCGACGGCGTCGCTGATCGATCGGCTCGTCGGCGGTATGGATTCATTACCTGTGGGAAAGGTCAACCAGGTCAGTCGGGTTGGATGACCCATGCCGCATCAACGGCAAGGTTTCGACAGGTGCAGGTGATCAGAGGGGAAGGACAGTCATGACCGCCGCGAGCGGGAAGTCTTGGCCGCGCATGACGAGTCGCGAGGAGTTTCGCTTTCTCAGTGATCTCGTGTTTACACGCTCGTCAGCCGATCAGACGATGGTCCGTCTTCATGACCACCATGCAGGAACGACGCGATTTGCCAACAATCAGGTCGTGCAAAATGTCGATACGAGACGCGGACTACTCTCCGTGAACGTTGCCTTCGATGGGCGGCATGGAACGGCCAGCACAACCGATTTCACGGCTGGTGCGATCCAGGACGCCGTGATGCGCGCTGAGCGGATTGCCAGAGTTTCTCCCGTCGATCCGGAATACCTTCCCCCACCGGATCCCTGCGCATTCCCTATGCGAGCGACGGTAAAATCTGAGACTGTCGGGGCAGGACCAGCCCGCCGACTGGAGTACACCAACGAAGCGATCAGTCAGTGCCGGATGGAAAATCTGATGGCGGCCGGCGTGGTGTCGTCCTCGATGACGGTGGTCGGGATTGCTGCGAACAACGGACTCTTCGGCTATGAGCATCGGGGGGATGCCAGGTATAGCCTGACGGTGCAAGCCGGAGACGCAACAGGCTGGAGTGCGGCCGCACACCGATCGATTGATCACTTAAAGGTTCAGGAGAGAACGTTAGCAGCCATTAAGAAAGCCAAGTCCGGTCGTGATGTGCAGGAACTATCGGAAGGGACGTATCCGGTGATCCTTGAGCCGGCGGCTGTGGCCGGCCTGTGGGCGTGGCTGATCCGGTCGCTCGATGCCAAATCCTATGCCAAAGGAACCAGCCCAGTTGCAGGAAAGCTGGGACGCCACATCGTGGATGAACGACTGAGTCTCCGGAATAGTCCGGATCATCCCGATCTGCTGGGAGAAGGATTTACTCCGGATGGTTTACCGAGCATTGCCTCGGTCTGGGTCGATCACGGAGTCTTACGACAGCTGGCTCACAGCCGGTTTACGGCCAAGACTGATGGAGTGGATCCCATCCCCACACTGGAGGCCCCGGCCTTGTCCGTAGAGGGACTCCCAGTGGCCTCAATTCAGGACCTCGTGAAGAGTGCCGAGCGCGCGATTCTAGTCACGAATTTTTGGTACATCCGGCCCGTGAATGATCGCAATCTAGTGTTGACCGGTATGACCAGGGACGGAACCTTCCTGGTGGAGAAGGGGGAGGTGGTGTCGGCGGTGAAGAACTTCCGCTTTCATGAGAGCCCGCTTACGGCATTTCAGCAGGTTGAGGCCTGGACGCGTCCGATGGAAGCGGTGAACTCGGAAACAGGAAAAATGCTCGTTCCGGCCATGGCCCTACCACGGTTTACCTTTTCCAGCGTGACCCGGTTTTAGTTAATCAGTTAAGAATCCGAATATATTCGTATCGTTGCTGAATAAAAAGGTTGACTCTTGAGTCGATGAGGAGTAGGTACATTAATTGTAGCTGAATAGGTCCGAATGAAGGGATCCTCCAGATGCCCCCCCGTTTTAATAAAGAACCCATTAACTTGATCCATCGGATTCCGTCTCAGAAGCAAATCGATGAGGCACGACCAGTGCCTCCGGCCTATGGCCAAGTTCTGCTTCAAGCAGGGGCGATCTGTCTCAGCAAAGTCCGTAATTTCTTTTCCAATGTGGTGCAATATGTAGGGGAGACTTCTGCTCGAGTCAGGAGGAAGCCGCTTGCCCTTCCGGATTGGACAAAAGAACGGTTTGAGACGATTGAACGCGTTGGTAGGCAAGGTGCGGGGCACACGCAAGTCGCTGCCACTTCATTGGCACCAAACGTCACGATTCTCCAAACTCCTATTCCTGTGCAGTCAGGGGAAGTCGCCGACCTCCGGGCCTGTTTGGTCGGACAACAGGATGAGATTGCCCGGTTGACGTCGCATATTCAAGAGTTGACTTCGTTGGTGAGTGCCCAACAACAGGTCCTTGTGCATTTAGGGAAAGAGCTTGAAACGGGAGAGTTTTCAGCCACATCCAACGGGACGGCGGCTGCGACAGTAAAGAGAAACCGTGTCGTTCGGAAGAAGCCGACTGTCGGTGAAGCGCAGACTCACCCGCAAGGGAATGATCATCCATTTCCTCCTCAAGACACCGAAGGCCCGTCGCTCAACATCTAGCTGGTTCACTCAGCACCGGCTGGTATCCTGCCCGTCCCCTGACGCCATTTTTGGATCAACTACTACGAGCCACGTTCACTTGTGACGATGAGATGGCGCCTGTGCCTCTAGTCAGGTGCCGGCCACGTCTGCTAAGAATCTGTCGATGATCACCGGTCGTATCTCATTGTGTGTCGTATTTTGCCTGAGTCTGTCCATCCTAGAGCCGGCGGAGGCAGTCGAGCGCGTGGCGAGTCGAGTCCCTCTCTTTGAGAATCTCGGAACCCTGCACCACCCGATCACCACCCGTTCCAAGGAAACGCAACGATATTTTGATCAAGGATTGCGGCTTGTCTACGCCTTTAATCATGAGGAGGCGATCCGTGCGTTTGAAGAAGCCGCCAGGCTGGATCCTTCCGCCGCGATGGTCTATTGGGGTATCGCACTGGCCCTCGGGCCGAATATCAATGCGGGTATGGACAAGACTGATGAGCGCCGGGCCTGGGAGGCCCTGCAGAAAGCCAGATCCTACAGCGCCCATGTGACACCTGCTGAACAAGCCTATCTCCTGGCGATCAGCAAGCGGTACAGCCTGAAGGGACCCACACGAGGAGCGCTCGACAAAGCCTATGCGGATGCCATGCGTGTTCTCTGGAAACAATTCCCGGAGGATCCCGATGCCGGGGCATTGTTTGCCGAAGCCCTCATGGACCTCCACCCCTGGGATCTCTGGACCGTCAATGGAAAGCCGAAGTCCGGGACAGCGGAAATTGTGTCGACGTTGGAGGCGGTTCTTGCGCGAGTGCCGAACCATCCGGGGGCCTGTCATTACTACATCCATGCCATGGAAGCATCACCGACTCCGGAGCGCGCCTTGGCCTGTGCGGAACGGTTGCCTGCGTTGATGCCTGGGGCCGGACATCTCGTCCATATGCCGGCGCATATCCACATGCGACTCGGTCGATACCACGAAGCCGCAGAACAAAACGCGCAGGCCGCCGAAATTGACCGGCATTATTTAGCAGGGCGAGCATCCACTGGGGATGAGGCTGAGGGCTACCACCAGCATAACCTTCATTTTCTCTGGGCTTCTTTGCTGATGGAGGGCCGAAGCGCTGAAGCTATGAAGGTCGCCCGACAACTCACGGTGACGATGAGGGAAGCGGACATCCGGCGAGATTCATCACAGGAGTTGTATCTGCCTGTGCCACTCTGGACGATGATTCGCTTTGGACAGTGGGAGGCGCTGCTCCAAGAATTGCCTCCGCCGAACACATTCCGACTGAAGCAAGCGATCTGGCGATTGGGAAGGGGCATGGCATTGGGTGCCTCCGGGAGAGTACCGGGAGCTGAGGGAGAGCATGCCGTCTTGGCAACGCTGGCAAAACGATTTGCGCGAAACCGGACGACCGAAGAGAAAACCGAGCGGGCCCTCATTCAGATCGCCGAGCGTCTGCTTGCCGGAGAAATTGCCGTTCATCACAAGCACTATGACGCGGCAATCACAGCCCTTCGAGAGGCCATCACATTAGAGGACGCCCTGCCGTATTCGGAGCCACCGTTCTGGCCCATTTCAGTTCGGCATTATTTGGGTGT
Source organism: uncultured Nitrospira sp. (assembly GCA_902500805.1). Taxonomy (GTDB): domain Bacteria; phylum Nitrospirota; class Nitrospiria; order Nitrospirales; family Nitrospiraceae; genus Nitrospira_D. The sequence goes on from CABVSA010000040.1 coordinate 13,095, forward strand.
TGTCTTGCAGAAAGCCGGGCACGCTCAAGAAGCAGAATCGGTCTATCGAGCCGATCTGATCAAACATCCACACAATGGATGGGCTGAGTATGGGCTGATGCAGAGCCTTCGCGCTCAACGAAAAGATCGCGAGGCGAACGAGGTGGAGCAGCAATGGAAGCGGGCATGGGCACATGCCGATGTGAACCTGGTTGCCTCTCGTTTTTGAGAGGCCGGATATACAGAGGTGGAGGTAGGGATGCGATTTGTCGTTGGAGTAATGGGACCAGCCAAGGCACCAAAGAAGGATCTCGATAACGCGCGAATCCTTGGCGAGTTTATTGCGCGACGTGGCTGGGTGGTGCTGACGGGGGGGAAAGACGTGGGCGTCATGGAAGCCGCTTGTGAAGGCGCCAAACGGGTTGGGGGTAGCCTGACCATCGGTATCTTACCAACAGCGAAGGACAAAGTGTCTCGGCATGTCGATGTGTCCATCATCACCGAAATGGGCAGTGGTCGGAACAACATCAACGTGTTGACCAGCCATGTCGTGGTGGTGTGCGGATTGAGCGGGTCTGGGACCGTCTCCGAAGTGGCTCTGGCGGTCAAGGCGGGGAAACCCGTCATTCTCGTCGCGGCGTCAGATGCGGACGTGACCTTCTTCCGCAAACTCGACAAGCGTTTGGTCAATGCCGCCGCCACGCCGGAGGAGGCGATTGAGCTCATCATGAAGCTGATGGACAAACGGCAACGACGAACACATCGTACGGAACAGGAAACATACGGGTATGTGCCGGTGTAGCCGACAATAGTCGTCGCTCGTGAAGCGTCAAGCGTCTTAAACCGAACGAGAAGCGCTTTTTGCGAGATACGCGAGCGATCCGACGAAGTACATTGTCGGCTGCTGTAAGAATGGAGCCTCCGCGACGACGATAAGGGAGGAGGATACCAACATGACAACTCAACGGCGGTTCATCGCTCTGGCTATCGGGCTTATCGTATGCATGATTCTCGCAAACGTCCCACTTGCTGATACGCCAGCGGCCACGCCCAGTGCCAAGGCCTATTTTGCAGGTGGCTGCTTCTGGTGCATGGAGGAAGCGTTTGAAAAGGTGGAGGGGGTCGTCAGTGTTGTGTCGGGGTATATGGGCGGCACGGTGGCCAACCCAAGCTATGAAGAAGTGTCCGCTGGGCGGACAGGCCATGCGGAGTCGGTGGAAGTCATCTATGACTCAACGAAGGTCACGTATCAGAAGCTCCTTGATGCCTTTTGGCACAATGTAGATCCGCTTATGCCCAACGCACAGTTTTGCGATCATGGGTCTCAGTACCGATCTGCTATCTTTTACTCCACTGAGGAAGAAAAACGATTAGCGGAAGAATCGAAATCCGCAATCGAGCAGGCCAAGAAATTTCCCGCACCGATCGTGACCCAGCTAGTCCCTGCATCGACCTTCTATCCTGCTGAAGACTATCATCAGGACTACTACAAGAAGAATCCACTCCGCTATAAATACTACAAATATGGATGTGGCCGAGCCAACCGGCTGGAAGCCTTGTGGGGGAAGCCGTAATCAACGATCCTGTCTCTAGCTCGAAGAGGCGCGCGGATCAAGTGAGCACTCACCTCGTATCGCTCGGGTTGTAATAACACCGGGGACTTTGACCGGCTGGGATCGACAGAAGATATGGATTCCTAGAATCCCAGCCTGTTTCTGAAATTTCCCCTGGACAACTCTATGGTTGACAGAGCGAGGCCTAACCAGCAATCTTGCTACCCTCAAGTCGAATTGGGAGATCATGGAAATCATCATTGTTCGATCGAGCGTGACCAAGGCCAGTCTGAACATCATGGCCCAGCAACAGTTTGGTGACATGGTGAAGGCTGTTGTGGATATCGAGCAGGGGATCATGGCGATCGGTGGGGAATTGCATTCTGATGAAGAAGCGGTACTGTTGGAGCAGGGCTCGCTACAGAGAAACCTCTGGGGCATCAATCTCTATCCGGAGCACCCAGCCGAAGAATGGATTGAGTTCGACTCGATGATCAATGTGCGTCCTTCCGGCGGGAACCGTTCACGGTCTGTTGAGCGCCTAGAAATTCGTGAAGCCGTGACAGCCGTCGTGAAGCAATTGGTCCAGGACTAACAGCATGGTGCCCATTCACGGTCAATTAGCTGCAGGACGGTGGCATACCCTCTCGCTTGTCGAGCAGCTCGCCAATGTCGGCAGCGATGTGGCGCGTGCCGCCCGTTGGTATGGGAAGGATCAGCAGCGTTGTGAGCAGACCTTCGAGCGCGCCTTGGAATTATTGGATCTGACCATTGCGGATGATCGATGGAAAGGGCGGCGGAAGGAACTGACCCGCGCACGCGAACTGCTGTGCGACGCGATGTTTGGTGGAACAACCTACGGTAGCGACCTCGCTTCACTCGATCGCTATTTCTTTCACTTCGCGATGGCCGCGCGCGTTGGTCGATAAAGACCCGATGCCGGGGCGTTTCCCTTGAGAATGTCGTGCTGACCATTGAGACCACGGGTTATTGGCCCGTGTGGAGCATCCCAATGCCACTCGGTATCCAAACCAATTCTTCAGATCAGACCGTGATGCCGGTATCGTTGAATCCATGATGGTTGCGAAGAGCCAAAACGTAAGAGGGAAGGATCCTTTTCAGATCGCCGTATGATTTCGATGGGACCGCGCAGCGCAGTCTTCTAGTATTTCGACGGCTCAATCCTTCAACGAGAACGGTGTGAAGTTCGTCTGCCTGTCGTACCAGTCCTCATTCTCCTGACGTTTTAGCCATCGAACAATCGCGTAAGTCACCGGCGTGAAGACGACCTCAACAGAGACCTTGAACGCCCAGTTGAAAGCGATGACCTTCATCATCGTTCCGGGCTGCCAGGTTCCAAAGAACGCAATCGGATAGAAGAGGGCGCTATCGACGAGCTGGCCGACCGCAGTCGAGCCGATCGTGCGCGTCCAGAGGTGACGCCCCTCAGTCCAGACCTTCATTTTCGCCATGACATAGCTATTCATGAAGTCGCCGCACCAGTAGGCGACCATTGAGGCAATCACGATCCGTCCGGTGCTCCCGAAGACGATCTCCAGTGCCGGCTGGATCACGGCATTGAAGGGTTCATCCGGGTCTCCCGGCATGTGGATGACGAAGAGCCCCATGATGGTTGCGAAGATCATTGCGATGAACCCTGCCCAGATGACTTTACGCGCACGCGCGTAGCCATAGACCTCGGTCAGCACGTCGCCGAAGATGTAGGAAATTGGGAAGAAGAGGTTCCCGGCCCCGAACGTGAGGCCGAAGAGGATGCAAGTCTTACCGGGCCCGATCAGGTTCGAACAGAGCAGGACCGTGACAAAGCCTGCCATGACGAGGTCGTAATAGCCGTAGTGGCGGGGGGGCGAGATAAGTTCAGGCTTGAGTGGTTCCGTGGAGGCGGTCATTGCAGGGCCAGGCTCCTCCCGATCTATGGTTTCATTGGCCCCGTGCAGACCTCACCAGGGATCGATTTCCAGTTTCTACCATCGGAAAGACGGAAGCAATATGAAGTCGGGGGTCTGTCTTGTTCAATGCAGATTCACAACCCATGCGCAGGCGTACGCCGTTTTCGAACGGAGCAAGAAACAGTGGTGCGACATGTGCGGTGCAGGCTGGTGTGGTGCAAAGGTTTACGGATATTGCTTGTCAGGAAAGCGCTCTTTGTTAGAGTCCTATTCTGATGTGCTGCAATAGCCGGTGAGTGAGCTGACCGGGCCATGGCGCTTGGGGGCTCTGTGGGAACGGAGAGCGCGAGAATGTTTCCAGCCTTTGTATGTGTATTGGTCACGAGCATATTCTCGATGTGCTCCTCTGTGCTCGCCGGAGATCTTCTCCAATGGGTCGATGATTCAGGGGTAACTCATTTCGCCAGGTCATTAGAATCTGTCCCAACCCAATACCGAAACAGGGTAAAACTGGAGAAACCCAATGCAGAGGCCATGCCGAAATCCGTAGTGAACCAGCGAGCGAGTCCTACTGCTGGTCGCCAAGAGGTCACTGCGGCTGGTGGGGCAAAACCGATACTCAATGCGTTCTCGGTTCCGTTCGAGGCCTATGAAGGTGATGCGCAGCGTGTGATTGTGCAGGTTACATTCAACGGGTCCGTGACCGTTCCTATGGCGATCGATACCGGCGCTCCCGGACTGATCATTTCTCCCAAGGTTGCCCAGAAGCTCAGGTTGTTCGGGAACGATGGGGGAATGGTATTGACTGCCGCAGGCGGAATCGGCGGCACCGTTGCTGCGATGAGGACGTTTCTGGATACGGTACAGGTTGGAGGCGCTAAGGATACCTTCATCCCCGCGACGATTATGAATTCGGTCTCTGAGTCATTCGAAGGGCTCATTGGAATGGTGTTCATGTCCAGGTATTCGTTCAAGATCGATTCCCTCAAACAGGTTGTGATTTTTGAAGAGGTACGGCCCGATCCCCACGCTCCAGGCGGCCGCAATGAGCGATGGTGGAGGAGCCAATTCAAAGAACTTCACGCACTCCGTGATGCATGGATGAAACACTCACTTGACGGTCAGCCGGGAGAGTTCGCCGACAGGCAAGTGAAAGAAGCAGAGAAGCTCCTCAGCAAACTTGAACGGCATGCCAGCCTGAATTCCGTGCCTCAAGCCTGGCGATAATAGTGCTCAGGCTGCCACCTTCGCTCACCCCGATTGAACTCCTTCACGTAGTCCCTGAGCGTAAGAGAGAGGTCGGGTGCCTATCTGGATGTAGGAGCGTTATCGTGGAGTTGCGTCAGAACTTGCCGGTGAGTCCGAGAACATGCCAGGCTCAACGAGCGTCCCTGCATTGGTGAACGGCAATCGTCCTTCCGTACCATGCAGCACACCTTTGATATCGTACGTCAGTTCCTGTTTCTGAGAGAGTTGGAACAGCTGGCGCATGATGTCGAGCGTTGAGGTGCTGGTATCGATCGTCAACACGGCATCACCCAACCGGGGGATTGTCATCTCCTTGCTCGCCAGGCCGCGGGCCAGACGTTTCCCGTTCAGATTCAATGTAAAGTCGATGCCAGTCAGGTGGTAGTCGAAATCATTCGGATTGCGGACGCGAAGATCCACACGGAGGCGTTGCTCGAACATCGTTGCGTCCAATGGCGTGACATTGGTGACGAGCACTTCTGGAGGCTCACCTTTTATGAACCAGGAGGCGCAGCCGGGAAGCAGCAGAGCGAAGACGATTGCGCACAAGGAGGTTGGATGAAATCCCATAGGGCTCATCATAGCAAGAGCCTCTATGGGAAAGCGACGCGCAGAAGACGATGCGAGAGAAGTCCGATAGGTTGAGGTCAAGTGTCTTGCAGGATGTTCCAAAAGGCAGTCCAATGCAGACGCCCTTTCGTACTTCGTTGCGGGTCTCTCCTATTTTGCAAGCGAACGACGCTTTACGAGATACTCTTCACGTGTTTGAAAGCGACGCGAGAACAAAGCTGGCGGACTTTTTCAGCATCCTGCTAGTAGCAGTTTGGATTGGACGGCCAACTTCCAGGAGGAGGTATACAGTTCATAGGACGTGGTGGAGGGAGCCTGGCCGGACCCTCCGGTCGTGACTTTGTCTCGGGGTGGTAGCCCTTTGCCAGCGCCTCATTGACCATTGCCTGGATTTCCGTCTCGGTCAATTCGGGGTGTTCGTATCGAAACTTGCGTTCAAGAACTGGACGAGTGGTGGCAATATAGCGTTCCTGAGACTGTCGCAGCCCCTCGCGAGCCTGGTCATACCGTGCCTTGCGTTCTTCGGTCCACTCACTTCCTATATGGCCGGAAGTGGCAGTGGTTCTGGAATCAGGATCCATCCCCTGTTCGAGGCGGGATTCGGCACATCCAGTGAGCAGCGTGAACATCAAAACCAGCACGAATCGCATGACGCAGCCTCGTGGGAAATTTTGTACTCACCATTGGGACTGACGATCCAGTGTAGTCAGGTCAAGCACTCTTCAGCAACAGTCCCCCAAGTTCCTGCTCCTCATCATGCGCGTACTACATTTGCGCGATGCATCGGAAGAAGGGGGCGTCCGGAACCCTAGCCTTGACAAGTGATACCTTTGGAGGTAGCAGTTACCTATGGGGAAGGTGCGGCGGGGTGGGTATGTGTTTGTCACCTGAAAGGGCGATCATTCTCCTCGGCATGTACATGTCTATCGGGGTGGCGCGCTCGTTGTGAAATGGGATCTAGACGACGACCAACCGATGGTTGGGAAAGCGTCCAGGCGAGTTCGCGCATTGATTCAAGAATTGGACGATGAGGGAGCGTTATGAAGATTCGATCGGTGATGTGGAATAACCGTAAAAAGGCGTTTCAGGTAAAGTCTTCAAAGGGCACAATGTGGCTACCCTATTCAAAGATTGAGGTTCGTCCAAGCAGCCACGATTCGGTCGCGAGAGTCTTTGTCGATAAGGAATTGGGGTCGGAGGGGTTTAGCTATGTTCTCACATCTGGGAAAGAAGGGACGGTCCATAGTGAGCAAGTGCTGGAATATAACCAAGATCCGTCCTTCCGGAGAGATGCGTTGCTCTATAAGTTAACGATTGAAGCGCAAAAGCGGATCAAAAAGAGTCCCCTCTCAACGCGGGAAATTATCAGGCGATTGCGCACATCAGCGACGCAGTTATATCGGCTACTCGATCAGACCAACTACCGCAAGTCAGTGGATCAGCTCCTCTCGCTATTACATGTGCTGGATTGTGATGTTGATCTACTTGTCAAAAGCAAGAGTTCATCTGGAAAGGCAGCCTAGCAAGCACCTGCTGCCAACACTCGCTGTGTTCAGGGTTTCTCAAGCAGGCAGGGGAACCAGGAATCAGTTTCTGTCACTCTGAGCAGTTCCGTAAACGAAGGAGTAAGTTATGCGTTATTCTCATGCTACGGCAATCGCTCTCACAATGCTGATCGCGGTATCGGCACAGGCCCAACAGACGGACCCTCATAAACTCAAGGATTTGCTGACTGGGGACTCCAAAGGTTCAGCCGCGAGCAATCCGCAGTGCAAACTTTTCACACCGGCCGAGGTTGCCACTTATGTTGGTGTGCCGGTTGGTCCTGGGGAGAATGCTGCTGGCGGTTCAGGATGCCTCTGGTATGACGCAAATGACGAAGCGTCTGTAACCGTAACGGTTGTCCCTCCGAACTACTTCCCGGAGCCCAAGCTTGTGAAGGGGTTCAAACGCTTGCCTGATGTTGGGAGCAGGGGCTGGGTGGCGCCGGACGATGGCTGGTCGGCGGGAGCACTCGTTCAGGATGTGGCGATCGTGGTGGGGATTTCAGGGAAGACGGCGACCGAGCCTTCTGCGGTGCGATTGCTTCAAGAGACGATCAAACGTCGAACAAAATAGCGTCTCCGTACGATGCTGCTTAGGGCAGATTCAAGGAATCATCCACCTATTCTTACGCAGTGTTGTGATGATGGCTTCGCCCCGAACAAGTGTCCTCGAGGTGTTCGGTTCCCCCCAAGACTATTTCCTCAGCAATTGGATTCGACCATTCCAGGTGTTGCACAGGACAATGCGGGCAACCACTCTTCCGGAGGACTTACCGGGGGTGACACCATGCAGGCATTAGTTGTCCCCCATCTTGACGTCGGCATAATCCTCTGCCAGAAAGGATGCCAGTTTGGGGTAGAAAAGAAGGAGCATCCTAATGCGTGCACTCAGTCGACGGATGACGGATTTGGCTCAATCGGAGATTCGAGCCATGACTCAGGCCTGCGCTAATGCAAAGGGCCTCAATATGGCGCAGGGGGTCTGTGATACGCCGGTTCCTCCTGTGGTGCTCGAAGGGGCTGAGCGGGCGATTCATGATGGCTACAACGTCTATACGCGCTTCGATGGCTTGCCGGAGCTACGGCAGGCAATCGCCGAGAAGCTGGAGCGGTATAACCGGATACAGGCTGACCCGGAAAGCGACATTACCGTGAGTGCCGGTGCGACGGGAGCCTTCCATTCTGCCTGTGCCGCTCTACTGAATCCCGGCGACGAGGTCATTTTGTTTGAGCCGTACTACCAATACCATATCAATGCGCTTGTGGCGGTCGAAGCGGTTCCGGTCGCGGTTTCTATGCAACCTCCGGCCTGGTCCTATTCCATGGACCAATTGGAAGAGGTCGTGACGCCGAGAACAAAAGCCATCATCGTCAATTCACCAGGTAATCCCTCAGGGAAGGTCTACAGTCAGTCTGAATTGGAGGCAGTGGCGGAATTTGCCTGCCGGCATGACCTCTTTGTCCTGACGGACGAGATCTATGAATACTTTCTCTACGACGGACGCCGGCATATCAGTATGGCTTCGTTGCCGGAGATGGCGGAGCGAACGATCACGATCGGCGGGTACTCCAAAACGTTCAGCGTGACGGGGTGGCGGATCGGGTACAGCGTTGCATCCCGACGGTGGGCACAAGCCATCGGGGCCATGAACGATCTACTTTACGTGTGTGCCCCTGCGCCGTTGCAGATGGGTGTCGCACGAGGGATTCGTGAACTGCCGGATAGTTTCTATGCGCAGCTACGGCAGGACTATCAGGGAAAGCGCGAAAAGTTCTGCCGTGCACTCACTCAAGCCGGAATCACTCCATCCATCCCCCAGGGCGCCTATTATGTCCTCGCGAATGCCTGCCATCTTCCTGGTCAGACGGGGAAAGCTCGCGCGATGTTTCTCTTAGACAAAACCGGGGTCGCCGGCGTGCCGGGGGAAGCCTTTTTCACGAGCAAGGTTGGAGCTGACTTTATCCGATTCAGTTACGCCAAGACCGATCAGGATCTAGAGGAGGCTTGTCGGAGACTGACACAGGCGAGGATGTAGCGACTCAGGGTAGTTTGATGCGACTCGGGCTCTCATCGTTCGTTTCCTCGATCCCGGGTTTCGAGTTTCATGTTCCAAGTTTCACGTTTTACGTTTCGACCTTCATGTTGTTGAGAGGCCTGAAACATCAAACCTGAAACTTGAAACAGTAGGCTAAGGCCCTTCACGAGGTCTGCGTTCCAGGCGCGGGAATCAGGTTCGCCAACTCTCGACCGAGTGAAGGAGGACAGCAAAGGCTCGTGGCGATGATTCCACGGTAGCGTGGAGTCGGTCGGTTGAACGTCAGGGCCTGTCCGCTTCCATCAGTAATCGTTCCGCCGGCTTCATCGATCAACAGGACTCCAGCCGCGACGTCCCACTCATTTTCCGGTTCAAAGGTGGCCACCGCATCGATGCGGCCGCATGCCATCAGAGCGAGGCACCAGGCAATGGAGAGCATCGGACGATGCTGAGCGGATGAATCCAGTGCCGCAAAGCGACCGGTCTGCTGCTCCCATGGACCCAGCGCAATTATCGGCAGTTGCCCGGTGTTGACCTGCCGTGGATCTACCGATTCGTGGTTCAGCCGAAGTCCTTCACCTCGGATGGCACTGAAGAGTTCGTTGGTCGACGGGTTATAGATGGCTGCCACGATGGGAAGACCCTGCTCAATGAGGGCGACGGAAATGCAAAACTCCGGGACGCTCTTGATGAAGGCTTTGGTCCCATCGATCGGATCGACCACCCAGACTCGCTCTTTCTGCAGTCGCTCGGGATCATCCGGGGATTCTTCCGATAACCAGCCGTCCTGAGGAAATGCCGAGCGCAGGTGTGCATGAAGAATATCGTTGACTGCGAGGTCTGCTGATGTGACCGGAGACTGGTCTGGTTTCTTGATCGTCTCGAATCCATCCCTAGCCAACCGCAAGGCCTCTGACCCGGCGGCTCTCATCGCGTCTTCAAGTCGGTTGAGCTCATGAGAGAATTTCATGAGCCCAGAGTACCAGGCCTCTTGCTGAATGAAAAGGAATGCGCCGGTTCTCGGCTTGACCTTCCGCAAGAATCTGCGTACAAGCTCGCAATGATGAAGTTGGTCCAGAAGCGTTCGAAGAAGACCGGCCTCTCTCCCGGGACTCTCATTCACATCGGTGAGACCCGCACGGATTCTGTGACCGTGACTCGCTTCAACTATGCGGGTACGCACTGCGACGAGCAGGTCGTAACGGACATGGAGGCCCTCCAGCCGCCTGCGGATGAGACGGTGACCTGGGTCAATGTCGGCGGCGTCCACAAGGTTGAGGTGTTGGAAGGATTCGGCAAATGCTTTGGCCTCCACCCGCTTTTATTGGAAGACATCGCCAATACCGATCAACGTCCCAAACTGGACGACTACGAGACCTATTTATTTCTTGTGATGAAGATGCTGACGACCTCCGATCGCGGAGATATTCTGGTTGAGCAGGTCAGTTTTGTTCTTGGGCGGAATTATGTGCTCTCGTTTCAGGAGAACGGGACGGATGTGTTCGGGGCTGTTCGGGATCGCCTGAAAGGCGGTAAGGGGCGACTGCGGCAAAATGGCTCGGACTATCTCATCTATGCGTTGATCGATGCCGTGGTCGACCAGTATTTTGCCGTGCTCGAAATGCTCGGTGAACGCATTGAATCGCTTCAGGAACGGCTGATGGCCGATCCGAAACCGGAGACTCTCCAAAATATCCATGCACTGAAACGGCAGTTGCTCTTCGTTCGTCGCGCCGTGTGGCCGTTACGGGAAGCGATCAACAATCTCTCCCGCTCGGAATGCCCGTTCCTGCATGAGCCGACGAAGCTATTTTTCCGGGATGTCTATGACCATGTGGTCCAGATTGTAGATACGATTGAGACCCTGCGCGAAATGGTTTCAGCCAGTCTCGACATCTATCTGTCCAGCGTGAGCTATCGCCTCAATGCCGTCATGCGTGTACTGACGGTGATCACGACGATCTTCATGCCGCTCAGTTTCATCGCCGGCATCTATGGGATGAATTTTGAGCACATGCCGGAGTTGAAATGGGTATGGGGCTATCCCATGGCCCTCGGCATCATGGCTGTCGTCGCCGCGATTATGTTGATCGGGTTTCGCCTGAAGAACTGGCTGTAAGCGGTGAGGCTCGGCTACTCTTGGACTTCCACCTTATCGACAAAATAGGTCGTGTCCCCGAAGCAGGTGGTGGGGATATAGCGATATTCCTTGTAATGTAAGATGACGCGTTTTCCCATCATGTCGTTCAATTGATCGGCGACTTTGTCGTCCCAGATTGTAAACTGCCACAGGACCGGTGCGGTACCCGGCACCGTGGTCATGGCCAGCTCTCCTTCATGTGTTTTGCACACCCATCCCTTCGAGGAGAATTTTTGGATGTACCCGGCTCGGTTTCCATCGGAATACGTCCAGTTAAAGACCACAATCAAATAGGCTGCGGCGACGAAGCAGAGCAGAGTGACAAACAGTTTCACGGAAATCTCCTCAGTTAGGACGAGACATCACTGAACAGCCACGGGGCCTCGCGCTTACGCCTGGTTTCATACGCGGCAATAGCGGGTGCGTGCTCCAGCGTCAGACCGATTGAATCAAGGCCGCGATAGAGGCAATCCTTGCGGAAGGGGTCGATCTCAAACCGATAGGCGGTTTTCTCCGGTGTCGTGACCGTCTGGTCGGCGAGATCGACTGTGAGCCGGTATCCCTCGGTCTCAACGACATGCTTCATGAGCGCCAGCACTTCGTCTGCTTTCAGCACAACAGGAAGAATGCCGTTCTGAAAGCAGTTATTGTAAAAAATGTCGGCAAAACTTGGGGCAATGACGCAACGGAACCCTTGGTCCAACAGGGCCCAGGGTGCGTGTTCTCGAGATGAGCCGCATCCAAAATTATCGCGCGTCAATAAGATGGAGGCAGCGTGATAGCGAGGCTGATTCAAGAAAAAGTCAGGATCCGGTGATCCATCCTTTTTCTTTCTCCAGTCAAAAAAGAGACCTTCGCGGAGCCCGGTCCGTTTGATCGTCTTTAAAAATTGCTTCGGAATAATTTGGTCGGTGTCCACATTGATTTGATCCAATGGGGCCACGAGACCAGTGAGAGTGGTAAACGGTTCCATAAACGACCTCAGCTCCAATGTCGAATATCAACGAAGTGCCCTTCGATGGCCGCCGCCACTGCCATGGCAGGGGAGACCAAGTGGGTTCTCCCGCCCGCGCCTTGGCGTCCCTCGAAGTTGCGATTGCTCGTGGAGGCACAACGTTCTCCTGGTTGCAGGACGTCGGCATTCATCGCCAGGCACATGCTGCACCCGGCCTCTCTCCATTCAAATCCCGCATCACGAAACACGCGATCAAGTCCCTCCGCCTCGGCCTGTTGTTTGACGAGTCCGGACCCTGGGACCACCATGGCATGCACGGATGTCGCTACCTTCCGACCTTTGGCCAGGCTGGCTGCCAACCGTAAGTCTTCAATACGCGAGTTGGTGCAGGACCCAATGAAGACCTTGTCGATCTTGATCTCGGTGATCGGCGTATTGGGAGACAACCCCATGTAGTTCAATGCGCGTTCCGTTGCACTTTTGGTTTTAGCATCCACGATTGTTTGAGGGTCCGGAACCTTTTGGTCCACACCCAATACCATTCCCGGACTCGTTCCCCAACTGACTTGAGGTGCGATCTCTTCTGCCCGCAGGGTTACGACGGCATCGTAGACGGCGTCCGGATCGGTCTTCAGCGACTGCCAGGCCTGTATGGCCCGTTCGAGCAACTCTCCTGTCGGGGTGAGAGGACGTCCCTTTACATAGGCGATCGTCTTGTCATCAGGGGCTACCAGCCCAGCACGGGCTCCGCCCTCGATCGACATGTTGCAGAGGGTCATGCGTCCCTCCATGCTCAGTGCGCGAATCGCCGACCCTGTGTATTCGATGACGTACCCGGTGCCACCAGCTGTTCCGATCTTTCCGATAATCGCCAGAATAATGTCCTTGGCCGAACAGCGATCAGAAAGGGACCCTTCAACCCGGACTTCCATCGTTTTGGGCCGCTTCTGCACCAAGCACTGTGTGGCGAGGACATGCTCGACTTCGCTAGTCCCGATTCCAAATGCCAAGGCACCAAAGGCTCCATGGGTGGATGTATGAGAATCCCCGCATACGATGGTCGTTCCCGGAAGCGTGAACCCTTGTTCGGGGCCGATGACGTGAACCACACCTTGTCGGACGTCATCCATGCCGAAGTAGGCAATGCCGAAGTCACTGCAGTTTTCCTCAAGGGTTTGAATCTGCTTCGCGCTGATGAGATCGGCAATCGGCAGTTTCCTGTCGGTCGTGGGGACATTGTGATCCGGCACCGCGAGCGTGGCGGCGGGACGGCGTGGGCGCCGGCCGGCAAGCTTCAACCCCTCAAAGGCCTGCGGCGATGTGACTTCATGCACGAGTTGCCGGTCGATGTACAGAAGAGTGGTCCCATCCGGTTCCTCTCGAACAACATGCGACTCCCAAATTTTGTCGAACAGTGTCTTGCCCGCCATCAGTACTCCTGCTGGATTAAAGTGAGGCCCCATTATACAGAGAAGGCCCATGGTCTTGACAAGGTGTCTCTACCGCTTGCCCTTCACCGCATGTCGTGATACCACCAGGCTCGTGAAGGCTGCACCGTGGAACGAACCGCGCATTGTGGAGTGGAGTCAGTTATTGCTGGACAGCTATCAGCGCTGGATTGGACACGAGTTGATCGAGCGGACCGGAGATGCCGCGGTGCAGGCTCGGAAATTGTCTGAAGCCTCCTTTGTGGTGGTATCGCATGGCGCCGAACCCGATCCGATCTTGAACTATGGCAATCAAGTCGCCTTGGATTTGTGGGAGGTCACCTGGGCGCAATTCACCGCGACGCCCTCGCGGCTGACGGCTGAGGCCGATAACCGGGCAGAACGAGAGCGGATGTTGGCGCAGGCGCGAGTCCAAGGCTTCTATGACGGCTATAGCGGAGTGCGGATTTCTTCATCGGGCCGTCGGTTTGTGGTTGAGAAGGCCGTGATTTGGACGGTGGTCGATGTGGCTGAGCGTCCGCTTGGCCAGGCAGCGACGTTTTCAGTATGGAACCACGCGGGCGGATCGTGACGAGCCATCCCCCTCCCACCGATCTGGTTGGACGGGAATCAGCAACTTGGGTATCGCAGGATATTGCTGTGTTGGCGAGCAAATCTTGAACGATAGACGACAAGCCTGGAAGGTCAGGTCCACAGTTCGAGCGGACCGTGGGTGGCGATGCCATGGAGCAGGTCTTGTGTCGAAAGAATACCGACGAGACGACGGTTCTGATCGAGAATCGGAACCGCATGGATCCGTTCCTCCAGCATGACTCGGGCGATTTCACGGATCTCTGTTGTAGGGGTTGCCGAAATCACTCGTGAGGTCATGACCTCGGCAACGTGCTTGCGGGAAGCCTGTCGCGTATCGTCCGATGTGATCAATTGAGGCACATGCCGGAGGAGATCTTGATACGAGAGCATCCCTACGAGCGTGCCATGTAACGACGTGATGGGGAGGTGGTGGAATCCTTTGTGAGACATGATGACCCACGCATCCGGCAGTCGACTATCAGACGGAAGAGAGAAAACCGGTGCGGTCATTAAGTCTTGGGCCAGGACTGCCGGTGCCGGATGTGATCGATCGGGACCCTGCCGGCGGTAGGCCGTTTGCGCAACCAAGGCGGGGTGGTCCAACGTCGATGACGGTTGGCCATGATGCTCCCGATCTGCCACAGCCTCCGTACGGTTGTATCGTGGGGTCACGAGCTTTGCCGGATAGACTTCCGCAATCCCGTTGACTGCCAAGATAATGGGCATGCTGTAGCTCCTTGCCTGTTGTATCGGCGGATTGGTGAAATACTTAAGCGAAGAAGGGGGAAGGTCGGTGGATTTCTTCGATCGGCAGATGATGTGAAGCGGAACCACGTCCGACAAGCACGATCGTCATGTTACGTTCGAGAGGCACGTTCTCCCCGCAGGACCACCCCAAATTGGTTGCTTCCGTTTTGACCCCTATGTTATAAGAACCCCCGTATCAATCGAATTTAGGAGCGTTGGTAATTGATCCAGTGACCAGGGGAAAAGGGTGTACGGAACTAAACGCCTGCATGTCCTCCAGCGTTCGGCATCATAAGATACTAAAATCACGAGCTTCTATTTTCATCTCTTCTTTTCTCGCAAGGGGGGTAGTCATGGGTAAGTCATTGTTGGCGGGCTTTCTCGGCCTTGGGATGGTATTGGCCGGCACATCGAATTTGTACGCGCTTCAAGCGGGCGGTGTCGAAACAGGCGATCTGGAAACCGGCACCGTCGTCGGGCAGCCGTTCAAAGAGCTCACCGTTGATGCCTCGTTCTTCGCCCTCGAAATTGGAGACACGAAGGTTTGGTATCCTCCCGTGACCGTCATCGATTTTAAGGCGCGTCCGGGTGCCCCTGTTCTCTTAAAGGTGACCAACAAGGCAACGGCTGAACATGGATTCCAACTCACTGCGGCAGTGAATCAATCGGCACCGACTGTCTTGCATACCAAGATCGTGCTCAAACCAGGTGAAACGCAGTATATCGGTATTCCCACCAGCGACTTGTTTTATGCCGCAGGGAACGTACTGGAGTACCGATGTCACCTGCATCCGGGACATGTCGGCGGCAAGTTGCTCATGCTGAAATAGTCGCGCGCAACGAAAAGAGAAAATCTCATCGCAGATTCACGGCCTCAAGGAAATATTCCTTGAGGCCGTTGTGTTTTTTGGCGGTTTGATAAAGAGAATCTTGAAGCGTCCGGGTTCGACAAAAAGCAGAAGGCCTTGGTTTTGAAGAGAACCAAGGCCTTCCGTTACCAACAGAAATAGAGATTGAGTTAGTTCCTGACGCCGCTCCACACTTTAGCGGGATCGATTCCTTTATCAGGGTTCAATGTCTTTGCTCTTTCCAGGAGGACGTCCGTCGTCTCCGGATAGAGAGGGTCAGAGATGCAGCAATTATCGACCGGACACACAGCCGCGCATTGAGGTTCGTCGAAATGGCCGACACACTCAGTGCATCGGTCATGGGCGATGACATAAATATTATCGCCGACTCCCTGTCCATCACCGACGTGGTTTCCTTTTGACTCGGCATCGCTTCTCGTTTCGAAAATTGCTTCGTTGGGACATTCCGGTAGGCATGCCCCGCAAGAGATGCATTCATCCGTAATCAGTAGAGCCATGACCCAAGCCTCCTTCTCAGTCCCAAGGGCTTCAACAATATTGACAAGATCCCACGTCCACCACCATAGTAGTGCCCGATTTGACGATTGGCGGCGTGAGAAGGCATTCTATTCTGTGCTTCTTTTCCAAGTCAACGAAACGAGTTCCGGTCAGAAGGCCTAGGGCAGTTCTACGCATGGGTCGTTGGGCCCAGCATGTGAAAAAATAAAGTCGGTACTCTTCTCCAAATGTCCGGTAATCACAACCAAGCGAGTGATCGAGAACAGAAAAAGAAGCGGATCATCATGATGATCCTGCTGGCGTTGCTGTTGATGAGCGCCTCGGTGTTTCTCGTTGAACGCAAAGAATCAAGTGTGATTGTGGTGACCTTTCCGAGTGGCGTCGAATTGGAGGCCGAGGTGGCCGATACTCCTGAGAAGCTCCTCTTCGGGCTTGCCTTTCGTGAGGCATTACCGGCGAACGGTGGCATGTTGTACATCTTTGAAGAAAATGGTCTTCATCGGGTCACGACGCGGGAGTACCGATTTCCTATCGACATGCTGTGGGTCGATGAAAGTCATCATGTTGTGCATCTGCTCGAGCAGGTGGAACCCTGCGCCAAAGATCCATGTCCGCTGTTTGGGCCGCCGCCCGAAGCGGCTCGCTATGTAATACAGGCGGAATCTGGGTTCATTAAAAAATCAGGCGTGGCCAAAAACGACGAACTCAAATATGCCCTTCGCCTATAGGCCTTGCGGCACACCAAGGGGATACATATGATGGATGGGTTTCAAAAGGTCGCTCAAGTTGAAGACGTACCTCCGGGACAGTCGAAGATCGTCAAAGTCAACGATCGACCGATCGCTCTGTTCAACATCGACGGGAAGTTTTATGCCATTCACAATAGCTGCCCTCACGAAGGGGGGCCTCTTATCGAAGGCCGGCTCAAGGGCTACGTCATTGCCTGTCCGTGGCACGACCTTGCATTCGATATCCGAAACGGACAAGGTACGGATGGGGGTGGGTATTGCGTAGGCAGTTACGAGGTGCGGGTGGAGGGAGCCGAGATCATGATCGGTCCGCGAAGGAAATCATGAGCAGCTCCAAGAGCACGCGCGTAGCTGCGAAGAGCGTCAGAGGGTACTGGTGTGAATAGAGTTGGTGCCGAACCTGTGTCGATCTGTGAGGCCGGAGATTCCCGCAAAGTCTTGGTTGATCAACCCTTTGTTCTTCAATTATGGGAAGATCGGACGAGAGGTGAACAGTGGGTCGCCTCGTATGACACCAAGGGACTCGCTCTCCTCGGCGACGACTTTCTCCGCATCGCCAGTAATAACGCCGTCGACAACGGACAGCGAATCTTTGAGTTTAAGGCCGTGCAGCCGGGTGTCTATCACGTCGTGTTCGAAAAACGCATGGGGTGGAAATTCACCTCGGAAGATCGCCGGCTCTTCACGATAGAGGCGCAGCCACTCGCTGGGAATTGAAGCTATGTCAGACATTGCCTTTATTAATGGGCGGTTCATTCCGTGGCAGGACGCGACGGTTTCCATCGATGACCGCGGATTCCAATTCGGCGATGCAGTCTATGAAGTGATTCGAACGTATCGAGGCACTCCCTTCAAATTGGGTGCGCATCTTGACCGACTTGATCGAAGCGCAACGCAACTCTCCATCCCTCAGCCCTATACCAGAAGACAATGGACGCAATGGATTCACCAGGGACTGAGCCTGGCCGGGTATCAGGATGCCAAGATCTACATTCAGGTGACGCGAGGCGTGGCTCCCCGCGAGCATGGCTTTCCTTCCGAGAGTCGCCCGACCGTCGTCATGACGATTCGAGCGCTCCACCCGCTCAGTCTGGAAATGCGCCACACCGGCGTAACGGCCTGTACGCGCGAGGATCTACGTTGGGGCCGATGCGATATCAAAAGCGTGAATTTGCTGGCCAATGTGCTGGCTCGTGAAGAGGCGAGACGGGCGGGTGTATTTGAGGCCATTTTGGTGCGAGACGGCCTAGTGATGGAGGGTGCCGTGAGCAACGTGATGGCTGTTCAAGAAGGAGTACTCGTGACGGCTCCTGAAAGCCCGCGTATTCTGTCCGGAGTAACCAGGACGGTCGTACTGCAATTGGCAAGAGAAGAAGAGGTCGTCGTCGAGGAACGATTCATGTCGATCGACTCTCTCTACCGCGCAGACGAGGTGTTTCTCACCGGGACGACGCTCGAAGTGCTTGGAGTCGTTCAGATCGATGAGAAAGTCATTGGCACCGGTCGCCCAGGTCCGGTGACTCAGGCTTTGGCAGCTCGGTGGACGCTACTGACGGGCTAGTGGACTGTAACACCCATTTGTAGACTATACTCGTGTTCATGACCAATACGAGTACCCTGACGACACGTGAACGGATGGAACTGCGCCGACAAGCGAGAAGCCAGAGCGGGCGTGCCGATGCCGCGCGGCGGGCCCGTGTCATTCTGCTTCTGGCGGAGGGGGCGACGTGGGCGGCCGTGTGTCACGCCGTGGGGTGCAGTCGCGGTTTTATTGCGACGTGGAGTCACCGGTTTGCTGCGGAACGGGTGGCGGGACTGTATAGCCGTCATCGCGGGCAAGCTCCCCAACGCGACACGGCGCGGGCAGAAGCCCGTATTCTGGAGGCCACACGGCGGGCACCAGCCGACGGGGCGACGCACTGGAGTACCCGCAAACTGGCAACCCACCTCCGGGTTAGCCACATGCGGGTGGCGCGGGTCTGGGCGAAACATGGACTCAAGCCGCATCGGCTGGAGCGCGATATGGCGTCCACCGACCCGGAGTTCGAGACGAAGGCGGCAGACATCATCGGCCTGTATCTGAACCCGCCGCAGCATGCGGCCGTGTTTTGCGTGGATGAGAAAACCGCCATCCAGGCCTTGGACCGCAAAGATCCAGTGCTGCCCCTGTCGCCCGGGCGGGCTGAACGGCATGGGTTTGAATATTACCGGCATGGCACACTGTCTCTGTACGCCGCGTTCAATACCAAGACCGGGGAAGTGTTGGGCAAGACAGCGGACCGGCACACCTCGGAACAATTCGTCGCCTTTCTGACAGACCTGGTGGCCAATCACCCCCCCGGGCAGGAGCTGCACGTGATTGCCGATCACCTCTCGGCCCACAAGACCAGTCGGGTCACTGAGTTTCTGCAGACCCACGCGACGGTGCACGTGCATTTCACGCCGACATATTCCTCGTGGCTCAACCAGGTTGAACTGTGGTTTGCGAAGATCGAGCGCGATGTCATCGCCCGAGGCGTCTTTACCTCGGTTAAGGACCTCAGCAAGAAACTGATGCGCTATATTCGTCACTACAATAAGGCCCCCAAGATCGTGAAGTGGAAATACCGTGATCCGTCTCGACGCATCGGTTCACAATTACCCGTTACAGGCCACTAGTCCCCTTGCATTGCTTAGGGGTGCGTGCTATGGTACCGCCTCTGTAAGTGG
>CABVSA010000041.1 GCA_902500805.1 uncultured Nitrospira sp.
CATCAGAAAGCGAATCATACTCCAACCCGAACTGGCTGGTACTGTTGGTCAACCGTGCTGATTTTCCATCCAGGACGTCGAAGATCATGGCGACCAACACCGCAATCGCGGCTTCCAGGTAGTTGCCATTGAAGACCGACAGAATGGCAAACACTCCACAAAACAAGTTGCCCGTCGTAAAGAGGTTGGGAATCAGGTGCATCGCGGCCTTTCTCCGCTTTCCTCCCTTTCCAAACGAACTTCTAAAGCTCGCTGTTTTCATGGCAACTCCCCTAGGATGGTTTCCCCGCCTTTCACCCGCTGCCCGACAGCCACCCGAAGCGTGGTGCCGATGGGGAGAAAGGTATCCATACGCGACCCAAACCGAATCAGCCCATATCGCTCACCCCGAACAGCTCGTTCCAGCGGTGCAATCCAACACACGATACGCCGAGCGATCAGGCCAGCCACCTGCACACACAAGACTTTGATTCCCTCGGGCGTCTTGATCATCAATGCATTCTGCTCGTTCATAAACGTGGCTTCAGGTTTACTCGCCACCATGAACAACCCCGGCTGATATTGCACATTTTCGACCATTCCATCGCAGGGTAGTCGATTGATGTGCACATCGAAAACATTCAGGAAGATCGTCACTCGGAGGCTCCGTTCCTTCAGATACCTCGGCTCAAACTCTTCCTCAATGGCAATCACTTTACCATCGCCGGGAGCGACGATAAGGTTTGGACCTTGCGGGATCACTCTGGCCGGGTTTCGAAAAAACCAAGCCGAAAACAACGTCGCAATACCACCAAGAAACGCGACGAAGGACCAGCCCAATAATCCCGTCAACAGTGTAACGCCAGCAGGAACCGCGATGAAGGGAATTCCTTCTTTTGCAAAGGGAACGCCGACTGCACGATCCGCCATGGAGTGGCCTCAATTCTTCACAAGAGATGGTCAAACCGGCCGTCCAGCGAGGCCGCAGGGAGTGAAAAGGCGAAGCGTACGTGGTTATTGTACGTTGAGCCTTTGAGCGATGCGAGAACGAAGCTGGTGGTTGGTTTCAACATCTCTAGTTTTTCGTTTTATCGACCAGCTGATCTTTCTTGAGCCACGGCATCATTCCTCGCAGCTTGGCTCCCACTGCTTCAATGGGATGAGCCTCCCCCTTCGCAAGCAGAGCATTGTAGACCGGTCGATTGGCCTGATTCTCAAGCACCCATTCCTTGGCAAACCGCCCGGTCTGAATCTCGTCGAGAATCTTCTTCATCTCCTGCTTCGTTTGCTCGGTCACGACTCGTGGACCGCGAGTCACATCTCCATACTTTGCCGTCGTGCTGATCGAGTAGCGCATATTCGCAATGCCCCCCTGATAAATCAGATCGACGATGAGTTTTACTTCGTGCAAACATTCGAAGTACGCCATTTCAGGAGAATAACCAGCTTCAATCAGCGTTTCATAGCCCGCCTGAATCAAGGACGTGAGGCCACCACACAACACCGCTTGCTCACCGAAGAGATCCGTCTCAGTTTCTTCACGAAAATTGGTCTCGATGACACCGGCACGCCCACCGCCAATCGCACTCGCATACGCCAATCCCACTTGCTTGGTCGTCCCACTGGGGTCCTGGTGAATCGCCAACAAGCAAGGCACGCCACTGCCCTTCGTGTATTCGGAGCGAACGAGATGTCCCGGGCCTTTCGGCGCGACCATGAAGACATTGATGGAGGCAGGCGGCACGATCTGCCCAAAGTGAATATTGAAGCCATGACCAAATGCGAGATAGGACCCCGGCTTGAGATTAGGCGCAATGTCTTGTCGATAGATGGCGGCCTGGGCCTCGTCAGGCGCCAGAATCATCACGACATCGGACGCCTTGACGGCATCGGCAACAGGCATAACTTTCAACCCACTCTGTTCAGCTTTTTTCCAGGACGCCCCCTCACGCAGCCCGATCACCACAGGCACTCCGCTTTCCTTCATATTCAGAGCATGTGCGTGACCCTGGCTTCCATAGCCGACCACCGCCACCTTCTTGTTCCGAATCTGTTGAAGATCAGCATCCTTATCGTAGTAGATGTTCATGAAACACCCTTTCCATAGGTCAGTCTAAAACGACGTTTCTTTGATCCTTCAGCCTATCATTCGCGGGCATTTTTTTTCGCCTGGACGGCAGCCTGACGAACAGGCTCCCGCGCAACAGCGACTCGACCGGTACGGACCAACTCCTTGATCCCAAGCGGCTGAAGCAAATTAATGATCGCTTCTATCTTCTTCGGATCGCCGGATACTTCGATCGTATAGGTCGTCGGTGTCGAATCGATCACGTTCGCACGGAAGATATCGACGATTCTCAGCGCCTCGGCTCGATCCACATCTTTCGTATGAACTTTAATGATCGCAGTCTCTCGGGAGACGAACTCCGTCTCGTTCAAATCGACCACCTTGATCACATCGATCAGCTTGTTGAGTTGCTTCACGATCTGCTCGATGATCCGCTCATCCCCCGAGGTCACAATCGTCATCTGGGACATGGAGGGATCGAGCGTCGGAGCCACTGACAAGCTCTCGATATTGAATCCTCTCCCACTGAACAACCCCGCAACCCGGGATAAGACTCCAAACTTATTTTCAACAGTCACTGAAATAATGTGGTCCATATCACGCTTTCAGCTGACGGCCATTAGCTGATGACTTCTCTAGGCCGTGAGCACCGTGTCTTTATCTTCCGGTGTCACTTTGGCGCCACCGGATTGTTTCATCTTCAACTCAGGCGGATCCTCCAAAATCATCTCGTGGTTGCACCCGCCGGCAGGAATCATCGGATAGCAATTCTCATAGGGATACGTCGGTACATCCACAATGACGGGTTTATCCGTTGCCAACGCTTCTTTCAGAACCGCATCGAGATCACCGACCTTCTTGACCCGCAGCCCCACCGCCCCATAGGCCTCCGCCAACTTGACGAAATCCGGCGTCGTACCAAGATTGCTCGACGCGTAGCGCCCCTCATAAAATAGATCCTGCCATTGCCGAACCATGCCGTGAAATCCATTGTTCAGGATGATAATCTTCACCGGCAATTTGCTCAAGACCGCCGTCGCCATTTCCTGCATGTTCATCTGAATACTGCCATCGCCTGCGATACAGAGCACCAGACGATCTCGAAACGCCGCCTGTGCCCCCATTGCTGCAGGAAATCCGAAGCCCATCGTACCCAGCCCGCCTGAGGTCAACCACCGGTTGGGTTTCGCCAGCTTGAAATATTGCGCCGCCCACATTTGATGCTGTCCGACATCGGTGGCGACGATCGGATCTCGGTCTTTCGTCAACTCATACAACCGCTTAACGACTTGTTGCGGCTTGATCGGCCCCTCCTTCTCCTGGTGATACGCCAAGGGATGAGCCTGTTGCCAATCTCGGATCTGATCCCACCAAGGTTTCCGAAGGTCTTTTTGCTCCCCATTCACTGTTGCACGTAGAATCTGATTCAACTCACGGAGCACGCTCTTACAGTCGCCCACGATTGGAATGTCGACATGGATGTTCTTGCGGATCGACGTCGGATCGATATCAACGTGAATAACTTTCGCATGGGGACAGAACTCTGATGGCTTCCCCGTCACCCGGTCATCAAATCGTGCCCCGATGGCAATCACCAAATCGGAATAATGCATCGCCATGTTGGCCTGATAGGTCCCATGCATCCCCAGCATCCCCATGGACAATGGATGTTCCCCAGGAAACGCACCCAGCCCCATCAAGGTCATATCGACCGGAATCTGCGTCATCTCAGCCAATTCAAGGAGCTCTTGCGATGCGCCTGAAAACACGACCCCACCGCCGACATAGAGAATCGGCTTCTTGGCCTTCATAATGGCTTCGGCCGCCTGCTTAATCTGCCACTTATTCCCCTCGACAGTCGGGTTGTACCCGCGGATCGAGACCGAATTCGGATAGGTAAAATCCGCTTTGGCCATCGAAACATCTTTCGGGATATCGACCAGGACCGGACCCGGTCGGCCGGTCGTCGCGATATAAAACGCTTCTTTAATGGTGGCCGCCAAATCGTTCACGTCTTTCACAAGGAAATTATATTTTGTGCAGGGTCGGCTCAACCCTATATTGTCTGCTTCCTGAAACGCATCATTCCCGATCAAGCTCGTCGGGACCTGACCGCTAAAGCACACGACCGGGACCGAATCCATGTAGGCATCGGCCAATGCCGTAATGACATTGGTCATCCCCGGGCCGGATGTCACCAGGCAGACGCCCGCTTTCCCTGTCGCCTTGGCATAGCCTTCGGCCATATGCCCCGCACCCTGTTCATGGCGCGTCAAGATCACTTCAACATCTTTCTGCTGATGGAGCATATCGAAAATCTTCAACACGACTCCGCCGGGAAGTGCAAACAGGGTTTTCACCCCTTCCCGCTTTAAGCATTCGATGAAGATTTCAGCACCGGTGAGTTTCATGACACTCCTCCCTCTGACCGCATGTGTATAAGGCTCTCCAGCGATCGTGAGACCTTACAACAGCACCCCTCGCGGAAGCACGCATCATCGTGCACAAATGTGTTTGAAATCAAGGGGAAAGATTTCTGATCCTAGCATTCCCACATAGGAGCGTCAATATAGCCCTGTGGGCACCCAGAGACTTCGCAGAACACCGTGTGGACGGCTCAGAAAGGCTCTTGCTGAATAAAGTGCGTGGATGGAAGGCCTATAAGCCGGATTCTGTCCCGCAAAGAAGTCTCCCCCTTTGCATGGATGATCATTTCTCTGGGATTCGAGTTACCCCGAACCTCAAGCGACCTACCCGAAGACCTCGACCGGGCCGGTCGGCGTACCGCAGTCCCAAAGGAGCACGATACCTGTCTTCCTATTTGGCCTTGCACCGGGCGACGCTTACCGTGCCGGTGATGTCACCATCCCCGCGGTGGGCTCTTACCCCACCGTTTCACCCTTACCTGATCCGCAGCAACCAGATGGGATCCCGTTGCCTTGGCCATCGGCGGTTTGTTTTCTGTGGTGCTGGTGTCGGATTACTCCGCCTGGGAGTTACCCAGCGCCCTGCCCATGGAGTCCGGACTTTCCTCTCGGTGCCGAAGCCCCGAGCAACCATCCAGCCTTCCACCCACGCGGAGCCAGTATAAAGAATGGCGCAGGTCCGTCACAAGCCAACACATAACGAGCAACAAACGACCATGGCTTTACCTACCGCCAACTTCCGGTAGTGCGGCCGCAGGCATAGGGGTTCGTTGTTGGTAGATCTCCATCGCCTCAGGCATCCACTCTTTCAATTGCTCAATTCTGGTGTCATGGCTCGGGTGAGTCGAGAAGAACTCACTCTGTCCCCCGCCGCCCGATGCCTGTCCCATTCGTTCCCAGAGTGCCACGGATTCGCGCGGATCATACCCGGCATCGGCCGCGAGCAGAATGCCGATATAGTCTGCTTCCGATTCATGTTTCCGACTGAAGGGCAGCAACACACCCACCTGTGCCCCGACACCCAACGCCCCCATCGCTGCCTGGCCAAGCGCGGGATTCTTGCTCCCAATCCCAATGGCCGCCCCTAGGACCTGCATGCCAATATTCGTAGCTTGTCCATGGCTCATCCGCTCCGCACCATGGCGGGCCAGGGCATGCACCACTTCATGACCCATGACTGCTGCCAACCCAGCCTCGGTTTTGGCCATTGGGAAAATGCCGGTATAGACCGCCATCTTTCCACCGGGGAGGGCAAAGGCATTGGCGGTCTTATCGTCTTTGATCACCGTGACTTCCCACTGAAACTGTTGCGCCATCTGGGCATATTTCGAGCGTTTGGCTGCGTCGACAATGCGAGCGGCCACCCGCTTGACTGGTTCAATCTCGCGCGGATCCTGCGAGGGTCTCATCTTGGGATCGTTTCTCACCTGATTATAGGCTTGGGCCCCCATCTGCATTTCTTGACCAACCGAGGTCATCAACAGCTGACTTCGACCAGTATAGGGATTGGTCTCACACCCCACCAAACCGACCCCTCCTGCAATCAAACAGCAGATCGTCACCGCACGGGTAAATCGCTGAGCCCGCATGTTCATTCCTCCAGGAATACTCCAGACATGATCGAGGCAAGATTGACCAACATGGATTCGATTGATAGATTACCGCGCCCTAGGCACGTTTTCTAGGGGGCTACCCAGGGGAGAGCCGTGCACCATTCACGAAACGCCATCGAGCGCATCGGCATCGACGAATCGGGGAAGGGCGACTACTTCGGCCCGCTCGTCATCGCCGCTGTGTTTGTGGATGCGACCACGCAAGGGGAGCTGAGGTTAATGGAAGTGCGGGATAGCAAGAAACTTTCCGATGGGCGCGTGCTCGAAATGGCCCCCGACATCAAGACGATTTGTCCACACAGCGTCATCGCCATCGGGCCCCAGAAGTACAACGAACTCTATGCCAAGATCAAAAACCTGAACCGCCTGCTCGCCTGGGGCCATGCGAAGGCGTTGGAGAATCTGCTGGAGCGAGGCATCACCTGTGAGCGGGCGATTTCCGATCAGTTTGGCGATGAACGGCTGATCCTCAGTGCACTCCAGGAAAAAGGAAAGAAAATCGTATTAGAGCAGCGTACGAAGGCAGAGTCAGACCTGGCCGTGGCCGCTGCATCAGTTTTGGCTCGCGCTGAATTTCTACTTCGATTGAAGCGCCTCTCCAATGAGGTGGGGACAACCCTGCCTAAGGGCGCCTCGCCCGCCGTCGAACTCGCCGCGAAGATGATCATCAAGAAGCACGGACAGGAGCGACTCGGATCAGTGGCCAAACTGCATTTCAAAACGACGAAAGCGGTACTCGCAAGTGTGACTGAAGCAAGCTCCGCACATTCATCATAGATAAACTGAGTGGATCTACTCCCCTGTCAATTGTCCTGCGACAGAATCAGTACGGAATACGGCCCGATCCCCACGTTGGCGTGAAACGGCATGTTGTCCCGTGCGCCAGTTTCGGCCATGGTGTGGTAGCCTAGGTAATTCCCAAAATCAGGGCTATAACCTTGCCAGTCACTATTGAAGCGCACCAGCCATCGGCCTGCTCGTGGCATACCGATGGTGTAGCTGTCATAACTCCGGTTGGCACAATTCGCGACCACGACGACATCATCGCCCGATCCACCCTGCTCCCACCGGTGGAATGCGATCACTTTGTCTGAGTTATTTACGTGATAGACATTGATGTGCTGTCCCCGCAACCCACGCGTGTGGTTGAACCAGTTTCGGCGAAGCCGAATGAGATCTCGATAGAGCATATGAATCCCGCCGAACGTCTGCAACCTGGCCCAGTCGAGCGGCACCTCGTCTTGAAAGAATCCGTCTTCGAGAAACTCTTGTCCCTGAAAGATCATTGGAATGCCTGGTGCCGTAAACACCATCGCGACACCCAGCGTGGAGCGCTTTCGAGAGAACCAGCTGTCGGCATGACCCGCCCAGATCTCTTCGGGAACTCGGTTTTTGCCGTTCGCCACTTCATCGTGGGACTCGGTATAGATCACCCGCTGCATGGCATCGCCGTTATACCGACGACAGAGTGCATCGCGGATAGCCAGCATATCTCGATCGGCATCGTTCGCCGAGATGATGGCATGCCGTATGGGATGCATAAACCCCGCGTCCCATTGCGTACCGAAGCCTGCTCCGCCTGCACCTGTGTCTTGTGTAATCCATTCGTTGTCTTGTAAGTCTTCAGCAATGGTGATTTTCCATGGCTGACTCACACGAATTTCATTGTTAATCCATTGCAGTAGCCCCCAACCATCCGGCAAGTCGCCTGCGGGATCGCTATTCCCGTTTCGGTTGCGAATATTGACCACCGAATCAAACCGCAGACCGTCGAGCCGATATTTGTTCAGCCAGAAGAGTGCATTATCACGGAAATACTGCCGCACTTCCTTTCGGCCGTAATCGGGACGCGTATCACCCCAACTGGTATGTGCACGGTCGTTGTCGTAGATATAGATTCCGCCATTGTGGTTGGCATCTGACCATCCGTCGAAGCGCCACAAGTCGAGGTCGCCAGGGCCAAGGTGGTTGTACACCACGTCAAGCAACACAGCGATGCCATGGGCATGCGCCGCCTTCACGAATCGATAGAGCCCTTGTGGTCCGCCCAGCGAGGATTCCACGGAGAACGGCTGTGATGGATTGTACCCCCACGAGTAATCCATCGCATATTCGGCCACCGGCATGATCTCAATCACATTGATCCCCAGATCACGCAGATAGGGCAACTTTGACAGGATCTCATCGAATGTGCCGGGCCCCTCACCTGGCGCATCATTGAAGGTGCCCACATGCATCTCATAGATGACCAGCTCGTTCCACGGCGGCATCGTAAAGTGGTCGACCATCCAGTCGAAGTTGGGGTCGTGAATCACCGCGTTGCCCGACGAGTTCACCACTTCACTTGCGTATGGGTTGTTATGCCAGAGGAGCGGCTGCTCCCCGTAGCGAATCACAAACTGATACTCATCGCCAATCTTCGCGCCAGGAACCTGCACCGACCAGTACCCATTGCCTTCACGGACAAACGGATGGGCCGTCTCGCTCCATTGGTTAAACGTTCCGGCTACAAACACGGCTGAGGCAAACGGTGCCCAGACACGAAAGATAACGCCTCCTGGAATCAAGATGGTCCCCATACCTGGATAGGAATTGGGCGAAACAAATGAGGCTGTGGCTTGCAGATTTGTAGCCATCGTGTCTCCCCTCCAATGATCATGCGTTGCACAAATGCAGAGACGGCATGTTTGACAGGCATCTCAGAGCATGCCCCGTTAGGGCTATAGATTCATCTCTGACCACTTACGTCACTTCATTCCACACCTCCACTCTGATATCAACCTCTACACCATGACACTAACTCAAGATCCGACTTGTCGTCATGATCAATTCCGTTCACGTGTCCTTCTTCAGGTAACGTATTGGGCTCCCCCATCCCAACCAATCGATGCCGACCACTTTGAGGCCATTGCTCTGGGCAAGTTCGAGCAGATCTCGAACGCTTCCAGTTGGCATCGACCTCGTTGCAATCCTAGAGCACCACCAAGGTGACGTTCGCTCCTTCGGCATCGTGGCTGTGTTATTACACCATCACCGCCAATGAAGGTCTACACCTGCCGGTCCTGTAGTTGGCCGGTAGCCGTTTACTTGGAAGAAGGTTCCGCGACCGATTCCCTCTCGCGATGTTCACGTCTGGCAATCTTCCTAGAAGTCCAGGCCTCTGGAATGATATCGACATCCATAAACACCTGATGACAACTGAGCTGTTCCAGGAAGGATTCGGCTAGACGCGTGGTCCAACCCATGCGCGCTTGCCGAACATGATCAAAAGTAATTGCGGACGGCATGAGGCACCTCCTTGGTGTGTGAGAAAAGCAATGAGCGCTGGTCTGCATTGCAAACCTCTCTACTCAAGGACCTAGAGCAACTTCTTTGCCAGGCGAAACAAGCACACAATGTGGTTTTTTTTAGGAAGAGGAAGACAAACCTTGTGAGGATGAGTCGAAGACGACGCGTATCAGACTCGATACACGTGAATCGGATTGGATCCAGCAGTCCGTGGGATCGTACCGGATAACTAGTCCTCAATGCCGACCTAATGCCAATCTGTCGGAAGGTGAGCGGGCGGGGTAATCGTCCTACACCGACTCCCCTACTTCCATATCGGCTTTTCTCGCTTCACTGAGGGCCGAAGCGGATTCCTTCGCTGGCTCCCCTTCCCAGTAGAGGATCCGTCTGCAATAGGGGCAGAGGTGGAGATCATCTGATCGCCTCACCTGGGCGATGAGTTGTGGTGGGATCTGCAACCGGCAACCCATACACATGCCATCGCGGACGGCAGCCAGCGGCTGATCCTTTCGAGTAGCTTTCACCTGGTTGTACCGGTCGAGGAGGCTCTTCTCCACTTTCCCAGCCGCTTCTCGATAGTCGGTTTCCAGTCGTGCCAGTTCCTTCGCCAGCTCCTTGTCCTGCGTGTCCAGCCCCTGCTTTTCCTGAGCGAATACGTTGTCGTGCGCCTGTTTCTTCTCCTGCAGCTCCTTGGCGATCTTTTGGAGTTCGTCGACCTTGTCCATCGCCACCAAAATCTTCTCTTCGAACTCGCCCCGTTTCTTGTTCGCCAATTCAATCTCGAACAGATGCGCCTGATACTCCTTGTTGGTCTTCAGGCTCGCCGCATGTGATTTCATCTTCTCCGTCTGCGCTTCGTGTACCTCGAGATCCTTTTCATGCGCACGCCGTTCCTTGCTGGCTGCATCGACCGCGGCTTTTGTATCGGTCAGGGCCTGGGTCACTTCTCGAAGTGGAGTTTCAGCAATATGGAGACGTTCGGGGATTTTGCGTCGGATCTCAGTGATCTCCATGATCCGGAGATCGAGTTTTTGTAATTCGATGAGTGGGGACAGTTTCTGATTCACCGTATCCTTTCCATCAGTGCCGGAGCACTGAAGGTGCAAACATTGTTTCCGGCTGGTGGGCCCACTAGGACTTGAACCTAGGACCAGCTGATTATGAGTCAGCCGCTCTAACCACCTGAGCTATGGGCCCTCTTCGGAATGGTCAACAAGCAGGATGAGGTCCGATAGGGGAGATGGCTTCGACGGTTCTCCTCACGCCCTCTTCTCTACCTGAGCCTCAGCTTGGAGCGGATTCTAGGCTGACCTTCCGAACGGAGTCAAATCAGGCCGCCGTGAGTCCTATCGTCTTCAAAGGCTTTCGACAAAACTCCGCAGCTTTTTACTGCGGCTCGGATGTCGCAACTTCCTCAGGGCTTTGGCCTCAATCTGCCGGATACGCTCACGCGTTACTTCAAAGTCCTGACCGACTTCTTCCAAGGTATGATCGGTTGCTTCTCCGATCCCAAAGCGCTTGCGCAGAACCTTTTCCTCACGTGGCGTCAAGGTTTCTAATGCGCTGTTGATCTGCCGTTGCAAGTCGTAACGAATGGCCGCTTCCAGCGGCGACACGGCCTTCTTGTCCTCAATGAAATCCCCCAGGTGGCTGTCTTCTTCTTCTCCGATCGGTGTTTCAAGCGAAATCGGCTCACGGGCAATCTTGAGAATCTTTCTGACTTTGTCCAACGGCAGATCCATCCGTTCGGCGATTTCTTCCGGCAACGGTTCTCGTCCCAGTTTTTGCACGAGATGCCGAGACGTGCGGATCAGTTTATTGATCGTTTCAATCATATGTACCGGAATCCGGATCGTGCGTGCTTGATCAGCGATCGCCCGGGTGATCGCCTGCCGGATCCACCACGTGGCGTAGGTGCTGAACTTGTACCCGCGCTTATATTCAAATTTGTCTACCGCCTTCATGAGCCCGATATTGCCTTCTTGAATCAAATCGAGAAATTGAAGGCCACGGTTCGTATACTTCTTGGCGATACTGACGACAAGCCGCAGATTCGCCTCGACCAACTCCGCCTTTCCGCGCTTGACCTTCTCCTCCGCGACATCGAGATGCTTGACCGCATCCTTGATTTCGTCGGCAGGGACCAGCGCTTCCTCGGCCTCCAGCTGACGGACTCGCGCCTTGGCAGACTGGTACACCTTGCGAATCTCCAGCAAGGCCTCCTCCGACACACCGGTCTTCCGCTTCACCGCCAGAAAGTCTTGACGGCTCCGGCACATCTTCCTCAATAATTCTGCTCCGGCTTCACCACCAACTCCGATACGCCGCTGGCAACTGACCGCCTCTCGTTCGGCCATTCTGATTTGGACTGCGAGCTCGCGGACCCGCTGCACCATCCGATCTTTCAGCACTCCATGGAGGTTGACCGATTCGATCTTGTTCACCACCTGCTGACGGACGGCTTCAAACTGTTTCTTGAATTTCTTGTGCTTTGCCGGATCGTTCCCGAGATGTTTTCCCTTCTCCGCCAAAGCTTTGAGCGCGAGCGACACTTTCCGCACCGAGTTCAACGCGTCGAGCGTCTTGACTCGGAGCTCTTCGTAGTCACGTTCGACCGGTTGCTGCTCCTCTTCAAAATCCTCTTCGGTCTCTTGCACTGGAACGATTTCACGGACATCTATTTTCCCATTCTTCAGCTGATCCCTGAGCGCCAACACGAACTCGATCGTCATCGGCATTCCGTAGATCACGGAGGCGATATCAAATTTCCCCTCTTCAATCCGTTTGGCGATCTCGATTTCACCTTCTCGACTCAGGAGCGCCACACTACCCATTTCCTTGAGGTAGAGCCGCACAGGATCATCCGTTCGACTCAAGGCTCCCGGCGTCAAATCGATGGCCTTGTCGTTGTCGTCCTCAGAATCCGACTCCACCTCCTCGCCTTCCTCTCCCCCCTCACCATCGCCTCGTTTCGAAACCCGTTCTCCCTCCGTCGCTTCGACGATCTCGATGTCCATCTCACCGAACATCGCCATGATGCTGCCAAACTGATCGGATGAGACTACTTCAGCCGGCAAGGTGCTGTTGAGCTCGTCATACGTCAGGAAGCCTTTTTCCTTCCCGATTGAGATCAGCTTCTTCACCTCGCCCAATAACTCTTGTTTCGACATGACTACTCCTTCACCAAAGTCACCACGCCGGCGCTCAGCGTGCCGGCTTTCCGCATCCGCACTTCGTTAATCTGCACGTTCAAGCTGCCCGCTTCATCCACTCGGCCTTCACGTTCAGCTGTTTTGAGACGTTCGATCAAATCCCGCAATGCCCGCTCCGTCCGCTTACGATCGAGATTATCCAAACAAGCCTGGGTATGGGCCGGGACATCGTCGAAATAATCTTCGCGCATCGACAGTTCCGTTGCCAGGTCACTACATTCGGGATCTTCCGCCGCCTCATCCAGCACCGCTCGGAGGATGATCCGTCCGTCAGGATCCAGATGAGTACGCGCAATGTCGACCAGCTTTCGTCCTGACGCGAGGGTAAACGATTCCGGCTTCAGGCGACGTACATCAGCAGCAGACAGCTTCCCTTGCAGCAACAGGAGCAGCAGATCCCGCTCTTCCGTCAATCCTTTAAACAACGTGGTCAAGGAAATCCCCTGCGCCGGATGTACGCGTGGAGGGACAGCACCAGATTTCGTCTGAGCCGACAGCGCCGGATAGCGTTCGATCAGTCGGGCTTCGCTGATCTTCAGGCGTTCAGCGACAATTCTCATCCGCTCCTGCCGTTCGATCGGATGCTCGCTCTTCTGCAAGATACGCAGCACTTCATCCACACTTCGGATACGGCTCTCCAGCGAACCGGGATCGGCCTGATTGATCGTGTGATTCAGCGCATAGTCCAATAGGCTGGGGGCACCTACTTCCAACTGAGCGAATCCATCGACGCCAGCTTTCCGGATAAACGTATCCGGATCCTCCTCTGCCGGGAGTGTGACGACTTTGACGCTCAAGCCACTGTTGACAAAGAGATCCAATCCTCGCAATGCCGCGCGCACCCCGGCTGCATCCGGATCAAAGAGTAACACGACTCGCTCGGCAAATCGCCGAAGCGCTTGTACATGTTCAGCCGTCAAGGCCGTCCCTAAGGTCGCCACAGTATGAGTCAGTCCTGCCTGGTGGAGCGCGATGGCATCAAAATAGCCTTCGACAATGATCACGGTCTTGGTCCGAACGATGGCTTCGCGCGCCTGCTCGAAGGCAAACAGCGTCTGCCCCTTTTTAAACAGTGGGGTATCTGGAGAATTCAGATATTTGGGCATGCCGTCACCCAGTACGCGACCACCGAATCCCACCACACGCTTGCGCAAGTCGGTAATGGTGAACATCAGCCGCCCATGGAACTTGTCGTAGTACCCATTGCCGTTTGGTCGGGGAGTGATCAGGCCAGCCATCACGCTGTCGCTAGCCGAGAAGCCTTTTCGCGCGAGGAACTTACAGAGCCCTTCCCAATCCGAGGAGGAGGCACCCAACCGAAACATCTCCACGGTTGATTGCTGGATCCCCCGCCTGATGAGATACTCACGAGGTGTGACTCCAAGCTGCGAATCGCGAAGATTTGATTGGAACCACGTCAGCGCAGCCTGATTCACCTCTTCGATCCGATGCGCATGCCCGCGCTGTCCTCGTTCCGCAGGCGACTCCTCCACCGCAATGCCCACCTTGTCGCCAAGCTCACGCAGCACTTCAGGAAATGTCGCGCCGGTCACTTTACTCAAAAAGGCAAACACATCGCCCCCGGCCTTACAGCCAAAGCAGTAAAACATTTGTTTGGAGGGACTGACCGAAAATGACGGGCTCTTGTCCTGGTGAAATGGGCATAACCCCATCAGGTTCTGCCCGGCCCGCCGCAAGGAGACGTGTTTGCCCACGACATCCGCGATATCCACGCGGTCTCGGATCCGATTTTTGATCTCGTCGGAAATCAGGCCTCGGCCCACGAGAGTCTCCACTCCTACGGTCCCGTCGCACACGACCTGACGAGTTGGTTACTAAGTAATCGGAATAATTGACCGGTCAGACTAACAGACGAGTGGAAACCCTGTCAATTCGTCGTCTTCTCTCAGCCTGGAGGCCAGCCCATCGGTCGCCCGCCCATGACGTGAAAGTGAAGATGGAAGACGGTTTGCCCCCCATCTCGCCCCATATTGGCCACGAGGCGAAACCCTGAGCCAGCCAGCCCTTTGTCGTTCGCGACCTTCCTGCAGGTCAGCAACAGCCTCGCCAATAATGCCTGATCTGCCTCGCCCAAATCTTGGACTGAACCTACATGCCGCTTGGGTATCACTAACGTATGGACAGGGGCTTGGGGATGGATGTCGTCGAAAGCCAGCGTATCTTCGTCCTCATGAACCAACTTCGCCGGAATCTTCTTCTCAACAATCTTGCAAAATAGGCACTCGCTCATGTCGACCCCTCTGAGCAATGATTCCTCTCACCACTGAATACACGAACTGATGCGCTCACCGCCCACGGCGGTTACTTCTCCGACCGTAAGCCGGATTTCCCAAATCTGCGTCCCAGTTCTTCATAAATCTCCTGTAAGGTCAGACCATGGTACCCCAAAACCATGAGGGTGTGAAAAAAGAGGTCGGCTACTTCATACACGATCTCCTCTTTTTTGCCGCCTTTAGAGGCCAACAATACTTCTCCTGCCTCCTCTGCGACCTTTTTCAGAATCTTGTCGTGGCCCCCCTCGAATAGCTTTGTCGTATAGGATCCGGCCTGTGGATTTGCACGACGTGCAAGAATCGTCCGCAATACCGATTCGAGAATGCCCCCCGCTGCATCCTGGGTCTTCTCCTCAGTAACCAACCCTTGCTCGTCCAGCCGTGAAAAGAAACACGCCCGCTCGCCGGTATGACAGGTCGGTCCTATTGGTTGCGCCTTCACTAAAACAGTATCCTGATCGCAATCGACGAAAAGAGCTTTGACATGCAGTTTATTGCCGGAGGATTCGCCTTTTTCCCACAGCTTCTGCCTGGACCTACTCCAGAAGTGCACGGTTCTGGTTGCAACCGTCTTGGCTAATGCCTCCTCATTCATATACCCCAGCATCAACACTGTGCCATCTAGCCAATCCTGCACCACAGCAGGGAGTAAGCCTTGCTGGTTGAATTTGAGTTGGTCGATCTGTGCCTGCTTCATCGATTCATGCTACCTGAGCCATGTCGTCCGGCATACGGATCGAAACACCGCGATCTTTCAAATAAGTCTTCGCTTGAGAGATCGTATAGGTCCGAAAATGAAAAATAGAGGCAGCTAAGACGGCGTCCGCTTTCCCCTTCACGAATCCATCGTATAAATGCTCCAACGATCCCACGCCACCCGATGCGATCACAGGAATCGACACCGCCCCAGATACCGTTGCCGTCAAACCCAAATCGTATCCAGATTGACGACCATCCTGATCCATGCTGGTCAGTAAAATTTCACCGGCACCATACTGTTCCATCCGTGTCGCCCACTCAACCACATCGAGGCCGGTTGGTTTTCGACCACCATGCGTGAAGATTTCCCACCGATCCGGCGCAACGGCTTTGGCATCAATTGCGACGACGATACACTGCGTGCCAAATCGTTGCGCGGCTTCTCGAACAAACTCAGGCCGCTGAACCGCTGCGGTATTGATGCTGACCTTATCCGCCCCCGCATTCAATAAGGCCCGGATATCCTCGATCGTCCGTACCCCGCCACCGACCGTCACCGGCATAAAAACACAGGCCGCTGTCCGCTCAACCACATCAAGAATCGTCTTGCGGTTCTCATGCGAAGCCGTAATATCCAAAAAGCAGAGCTCATCCGCTCCCTCGCGGTCATACCCCACCGCGACTTCAACCGGATCTCCCGCATCACGAAGATTCACAAAGCTCACCCCCTTCACCACACGTCCCTCTTTGACATCGAGACAGGGAATGATGCGTTTGGTCAACATAAGAGCCTGTGAAACGTGAGACGTGAGACGTGAAAAGTGAACGATTTAAAACCTGCGCATCGTTTAGGGCCTACTCTTTACCGAGAGCCGCCACGGCAGATTGATAGTCGAGTTTGCCATCATATAATGCTTTGCCCACAATGGCCCCCTCAATCTTTGGCCCAAGCAAGCGCACCGCAAGAAGATCCTCCACACGGCTGATCCCCCCCGACGCGATCACGGGAAAAGCTGAGAAGGCTACGACTTCTTTTAATGCCATGAGATTCGGCCCGTTCAACATTCCGTCCCGCGCAATATCCGTATAGATAACCGCCCCGATCTCCAGCCCGCGTACTTCCCTTAATAGATCGATCGCCTTCGTCTCAGATACTGCCGTCCAGCCTTTCACCGCAACCTTGCCGTCGCGCGCATCAAGGCCGAGCACGACTTGCCGTGGGAACTCCGTACACGCCTGCTCAAGAAACGCTCGATCTGTAAGCGCGGCTGTTCCCAAAACCACGCGGGACACCCCGGCCTTCAGATACCGTCGAACGGTTTCGATCGTCCTAATCCCACCACCGACTTGCACATCGACCGTCACCGCCTTCCGCACCGCTTCGATCTGCGGTAAATTCTTAGGCTCACCACCGACTGCACCATTCAAATCGACGACATGAATAAGGCCGGCTCCACACCGTTGCCAATTTCTAGCGACTGCGACGATATCCTCCGAATAAACCGTCTCAGCCGCCATGTCCCCCTGACGCAACCGCACACACCGTCCATCCTTCAAGTCGATCGCGGGAATGACTAACACCTTATCGCTCCTCTCCACTACCAAAGGGAAATTCTTTCAACACCTCATCGACCCCGTACTCCGCCAATTCAGCCGCCGTCACAAAGGACCACCGCTGCAGGAACCCCAAGAGATCCTCAGTCATCGGCCGTTGACGTTCATAATACTCACCGGCCCAGAGCACTTGCCCATCGACCGCAATGACCTTCGCCTGAAACCCGACTATCGCCGGCGGATGAGCCCCGAGCCGACTGCCCACCCGTTCTTGATACATCGACACAAGCCCGATCAATGCTGCATCCGTTTTGAGTCGCTTCGCTACGGCAACGGCAGCCTTTTCTGCCCCCAATTTTGAAAGCTCCGTATCGGCTGATGAAGCTCGTACGACATCACCAGGGGATACCACCTGAAGCCCTTTCCAATTCCGCAGATGCTTCCAGAATAACTCCGTCACCTGCTCAGCCGCGTGTCCCGGTACGAGCATGGTCTTGGAAGCATGCGGTTGTCCTTCCAATGGAACTCCCATGGAGATATCAGACCGGCGAATACTCTCCGGAGCCGGAATAAAGAGGTCATCATGACCTGATGATTGGGGAGTTGCGATCGATACAAACGGTATCAGTGCCATGGAACGAATCTGGTATCGAGACAATTCAGGCGCTGATTTGGTCGCAACTTTTGACCCGCTGCAGCCCACAACTATCCCCGTGAATTCCATCACAATGATCGCTAGCACCATGCGAAACAGCACCGGCGATTCGCTCACTTCCATCCTCCAAAATTCCGGATCAATTGCAACCCAACGGCCTGACTCTTCTCCGGATGAAACTGGCAGGCCACCACGTTGTCTTTCCAAATGCTGGAAGTAAAGGGGATGCCGTAGCTCGTTGTGGTGGCCGTGATCTGCCGATCCGCCGGATCCACAAAATACGAATGGACGAAATACCAGTTTGACCCGTCGGCAATGCCATTAAAAACGGGACAAGGGCTTTGCATCGTAACCTGATTCCATCCCATGTGAGGCACCTTAAGCCGCTGCTCTCTCGGGAACGCTCGAACCCTCCCCTGGAACAGATCGAGGCCTGCATGCGTGCCGAATTCCTCACTTTCTGAAAACAGCAGTTGGAATCCCAGACAGATTCCCAAAAATGGTTTCCCGGACCGGACCGCTGCCTTGATAGGTTCAACCAATTCGTATTGGACTAGATTTGCCATGCAGTCCCCAAAGGCTCCGACACCTGGCAACACAACATGACTCGCGTGGTGAATCACGTTTGCATCGCGAGTGATCACCGCCTGATACCCCACAGCCTCAAAGGCTTTGGAGACACTCCGCAGATTCCCCATCCCGTAATCGATAATGGCAATCATAGCGTTTCCAGATATTCGGGAGCTGTAACAATACCGCAACTGAGATCATCCTGCCACTGAGATTCTTCCTCTCCCATGAGGCACCCTGAGATTGCTCGGATGGCTCTACTCATCCCGCAGTGAATGATCAAGCAGATTCTCTGCCTCCAGACTTACCTATCCCCTAAACCAAAATCATTTAACTGGGTATCCGAACTGTACAGACTTTTCAGTTCTATTAGGCTCAATGCGGAATGGTGAGAACATTTAGAGAAGGAAGAGAAGGCCAAGAGTTAAAACGCCGTTAGGCTGAGGCATCGCCTAGTCTCAATGCCTACAGAAAGGCTTTGGGGACTGCAATAATAAGACAAAACACCCTCACCATCACAATGTACCCTTTGTCGAGAGGACCTTCCCGGCTAATCGCTCTTCCGGCATGGTCGCTTGATCGAGCGCTTTGGCAAGCGCCTTGAAGATGGCTTCCATGATGTGGTGTGGGTTACGGCCATACATGAGGTTCACGTGCAAATTCAGGCCTCCGTGAGTGACAAAGGCCTGAAAAAAGTCTTCGAAGAGGCCAAGATCGAACGATTTAATCTTCCGGTCTGGTAATGCCACATTGTAGACGAGAAACGGACGACCACTCAGATCGACGGTCACCTGCGCCAAGGTTTCATCGAGCGGCGCCGAAGCAAACCCAAAGCGCTTGATCCCCGCCTTTTCACCAAGGGCCTGGTGTAGGACCTTTCCCATGACGATCCCAACATCTTCCACCGTATGGTGTTCATCGATATCGAGATCGCCTGTTGCCTGCACCGTGAGATCGAAGAAACCGTGCTTGGCCAGGAGCTCTAACATGTGATCAAAGAAACGAATGCCGGTGTCGATCTTGCTCTGCCCACTCCCATCCAGGGCCCACTCGACACGGATATCGGTTTCTTTGGTCGTCCGATGAACGCTCGCCTGTCGAGGTGCTGATCCGTGCGTCTTCATACAAACCTGCTCTGAGCCGACTTTGCGTGGGCATCAAACCCTTCGATCTGAGCGAGTCGAATCAAAGGATCTTTGACTTTGGCCAATGCCTGCTTCGTGTAATGCACGATGTTGCTGACCTTCACATAGTCATTGACAGACAGTGGGGAAAAGAACCGGGCGGTTCCTCCGGTCGGTAACACATGGTTCGGTCCGGCAATATAATCGGCCACCGACGGGGGCGTATAGCGTCCCAGAAACAACGCACCGGCATGCCGAATCTGCTCCAGATAATCAAATGGATTGTCTACTGAAAGCGTAAGGTGTTCCGGAGCAATTTCATTGGCGACCGCAATCGCCTCGTCCATCGAAGGGACAACGAAAGCGACCGCGTGTTGCGCAATCGCCTTTGAGGCGATCTTCACCCTCTGAAGCCCTTTCAATTGAGCCTCGATCAATTTCGAGACATCTTTCGCCAATCGCTCCGATGTGGTCACCAGAAACACCTGCGCGTCTTCATCATGCTCCGCTTCACAGAGCAGGTCGGCGGCGACATGCGCCGGCTTCGCCTCATCATCAGCCACAACGAGAAGCTCGCTGGGGCCAGCAACCATGTCGATTCCTACGGTGCCGTAGAGCAACCGTTTGGCCGTCGCCACATAAATATTCCCTGGTCCAACGATCTTATCGACCTTTGCGATGGTTTTTGTCCCATACGCAAGCGCAGCAACAGCCTGAACGCCGCCCACGCGATAAATCTCCGTCACCCCGGCGATGTCAGCCGCAACCAGCAGGTAGGGATTGATCCCCTCTTTCTGCGGCGGGGTGACCATGACAATGCGTGAGACGCCGGCCACTTTGGCAGGAATGGCACACATGAGAACGGAAGACGGATAGACAGCTTTTCCCCCGGGCACATAGACCCCGACCGCATCGACCGGTCCAATGACCTGGCCTAACGTCGCATCCCCATCCTGGTACATCCAGGTCTTCGACCGTTGCCGCTCATGAAAGGCAGTCACCCGCTCAGCGGCCAACCGCAGCGCATCACCTTCATCTTTTCTGATATGGAAATAGGCGTTCTTGATCTCCTCCGGCGTCACCCGTACTGTGTCGGGCTTGAGTGTCACCTTGTCAAATTGTGCCGTGTAGCGAAAGACCGCCTTATCTCCACCTCGCTCGACGGTTTGCAAGATGGTGCGTACGGTCTTCTCAACGGCCGCACCGGTGGTCCGCCCTCGTAGAGAAGCTTTTTTTAAGGCTGGAAGAAAGTTCCGATCAGCTTGGGTAACGATTTTCATGAACGAACCATCTTTTTCTTGCGTGTCTGGAGAGTCTTTGGACGACTGTTGCCTGAAAAGGGCCGCTCACTCGGGACCACGGCACGGAGCCTCCGAATCAACGTCATTAGCGACTCCTGTTTCAGCCGCAGACTCGCCCGATTGACGATAAACCGAGCGGTCGATCTGG
The DNA here is from genome assembly GCA_902500805.1 of uncultured Nitrospira sp. Taxonomy (GTDB): domain Bacteria; phylum Nitrospirota; class Nitrospiria; order Nitrospirales; family Nitrospiraceae; genus Nitrospira_D. The sequence continues at coordinate 20,932 of CABVSA010000041.1, forward strand.
CAATCACTTCAACTTCCACTAAATCATGAGCCTTGAGGGTGCTGCCGGTTTCAACCAAATCAACAATCCGATCGGCCAATCCGACGACCGGAGCCAGCTCAATCGAGCCATAGAGTTTGATGATCTCAACAGGAATCCCGCGCGCATTAAAATAGCGTTCGGTGATCCGTGGGTATTTCGTTGCAATCCGAACTTTAGGCGACAACCGAACACCAGCCGCCTCCCCCTTGAGTGCCGCGACGGCGATTCTACACGCTCCGAATCCTAAATCCAATGGTTCGTATACATCACTTTCCTGTTCCATCAATACGTCTTTTCCAACAATTCCAGCATCGGCCCCTCCATACTCCACATAGGTCGGCACGTCACTCGGGCGGACGATCAGAAACGTCATATCGTGCTCCGGACTAATGAAGATCAGCCGACGGCTGTCCGCAGAGAGTCCAGTAATCGTGTAGCCGGCCCGCCGGAAGAGGTCCAGCGCAGACTCGATAAGCTTTCCTTTTGACAGCGCAATCGTCAACATCGACCACCTCTACTGCATCTTTGTCGTCATCGGTCGGCGCTGGATGTCTGCGCCTAAAGCCCGCAACTTCTCTTCAATACGTTCATATCCACGATCAAGATGATAGACACGTTGAACCTGCGTCAGCCCATCAGCCGCCAATCCTGCCACAATAAGGCCGGCACTGGCACGTAGATCGGATGCCATCACCGGTGCTCCGGTCAGTGCCTTGCGCCCAGTCACCACGAGTCTGTTGCCTTCCACTCGAATATCAGCACCCATCCGGCGCAACTCTTCCACATGCATAAATCGACTCTCAAACACGGTCTCCGTAATGACACTTGTCCCCTCTGCGAGGCTCATCAATGCGACCATCTGCGCCTGCATATCGGTCGGAAATCCTGGGAACGGCAAAGTCTTCACATCGGTCCCTTTTAGGGGGCCCGGCATATTCAGATGCACCCTGTCTTTTTCTTCCTGCACATCAGCCCCCGCCTCCCGCAGCTTCATCAAGACCGCCTCAAGATGACTGGGGTGGCAGTGTGTCACCGTGACCTCCCCGCGTGTCATGGCCCCTGCAGCAAGGTACGTTCCTGCTTCGATACGATCCGGAATGACATCATGATCGCCACCATGAAGTTGCGGGACTCCTTCTATCGTGATCACATCGGTGCCCGCCCCATGAATTCGTGCACCGCGCTTGACGAGAAAGTGAGCCAGATCCATGATTTCCGGTTCCTTCGCCGCATTCTCAAGCATCGTCACTCCGTCAGCCAGTGACGCCGCCATCATGAGGTTTTCAGTTCCAGTCACCGTCGGAGTATCGCAGTAAATGCGTGCGCCTCTCAGACGCTTGGCTCTCGCCGTGATATAGCCATGCTCAATGGAAATCTCAGCCCCTAACTTTGCCAATCCAGCCAAATGCAGATTCACTGGCCTGGAGCCGATTGCACATCCGCCGGGCAGAGAAACCTTTGCCTCACCACATCGTGCCACCAACGGCCCCAACACCAGAACCGAGGCGCGCATGGTCTTGACGAGATCGTACGGCGCTTCCGTTGATGCAATCATGTCGGCTTCAATTACCGCTCGGTTGCCCTCATGGGAGACCTTCGCCCCGAGGATCCCCAGAAGCTTTCCCATCGTCAGCACATCAACGACCCTCGGCAGGTTGGTGATGACACATTCTCCACCACTGAGAATGGTTGAGGCCAAGATGGGAAGTGCAGAATTTTTTGCCCCGCTGATACGCACTTCACCAGAAAGCCGATTGCCTCCGTTGATGAGAATTTCATCCATGACTCGGCCCTTCACACGCCCGCCGCGCAATCAGCACCCGTTCAATGCCAGCTTCATCCTTAACGGTTTGAAGCCCCGTATAGCCCCCTGCGGCTTCTGCCACCCGTCGCACAAGAGGCGCTTGCCCCTGACCAAGCTCCATCACCAGCAACCCACCAGGGACAAGAAATTGTTTGGAGTCATGGATCAGTCGTTCATGGAATTCAGTCCCTTGCGGCCCTGCAAGCAAGGCCTGTCGTGGCTCATAATCCCTCACCTCCGGCTGCAACCCTGCCCATTCTGATTCAGCTATGTATGGAGGATTGGAAACGATCGCATCCACAGTTCCGGCGACAGAATATTCCCTCAGCGGAGAGAGGAGGTCCCCTTTCAGCCAGACAATCTTGTCACTCACTCCGTGTCGCTCCGCGTTTCCCTTCGCAACACTCAACGCATCATGAGAGCAGTCCAGCGCAAAAATTCGCATGCCACCGAGAATGGTCGCTAGGGTCACGGCCACACAACCGGAACCTGTCCCGACATCCACCAGCACGGCACCCGCTGCAAATCCACCTTCTCTCACTGTTTCCTGAATAAGGAGTTCTGTTTCCGGACGGGGGATCAACACGGCTGGGGTCACGGAAAATTCGAGCCCACAAAACTCTTGCGTGCCCAAGATATACTGAAGCGGCTCCCGTGACTCCCGCCTTCGTACAACCGCCATGACACGTGCAAGCCGCTCAGCCGTCACTGACTGTTCCGTCCGACTGGCCAACTCATGATGCCTCATCTCTAAGGCATAGGCCAGCAGCCACCGTGCCTCCTGTACGGCATTCGCAATCCCTGCATCTTCCAACGTCTGCTGTGCGTTGACGAGTAGCTTGCCGACAGTCCGTGAGTCTGACATGACAGAGGTTGTCGCTCCTTAGACTTTTGCAGTTTCAGTTTGCTGTTGTTGCGCCTTCAACGCCTGAACAATATCGTCGAGATCACCTTCCATTACCAATTCGAGCTTGTGAAGCGTCACACCAGCTCGATGATCCGTCACTCGATTTTGCGGGAAATTATAGGTTCGGATCTTCTCACTCCGTTCCCCACTTCCCACCTGCGACTTCCTGTTCTGTGCAAGCTCCGTCTCTTGCTTCTCCCGTTCAGCTTCGACAATTCGTGCACGCAAGGTCCGCATAGCCTTTGTCCGGTTCTTGAGCTGCGATCGTTCATCTTGACACGTGACCACCACACCAGTCGGCAGATGGGTAATGCGAACAGCCGAGTATGTGGTATTCACACTCTGTCCACCGGCCCCGGATGAGCAAAATGTGTCTATCCGCAGGTCTTTCGAATCAATCTGGACATCGACTTCGTCAACCTCTGGCATGACGGCAACTGTGACCGTAGAGGTGTGAATGCGACCACTCGCTTCCGTCACAGGCACTCGCTGTACTCGGTGAACACCGGCCTCATACTTGAATTGGCTGTATGCCCCTTTACCTTCGATTAATGCAACGATATTTTTATACCCACCAATACCTGTCTCGGACGCCTCGACCGTATCGACCTTCAGTCCTTTCTTTTCCGCAAATTTACTGTACAGGCGAAAGAGCTCGCCGGCAAAGAGCGCTGCCTCATCCCCACCCGTCCCAGCCCGAACCTCGAGTACCAGACTCTTTTCATCCCGAGGATCTTTCGGTATCAAGAATTCCCTGACCTGTCCTTCAATTTCCCTCTGCCGCCTTTCCAGCTCTGCACGCTCCTCAAACGCCATTTTTTGCAACTCACTCCCTGCCGATGGGTCACTAAGGATCTGCAAGGCGTCGTCGAGTTGTCGGACATTTTCCTGATACACGTCAAAGAGAGTCACGACCGGTTCAAGTTCCGTCCGTTCTTTGCTCAACTTCCGCAAGAGCGGCGGTTGACTGATGACGGACGGATCCATGAGCTGATCAGTCAACTCGTGAAATCGTGACGTGAGACTCTCCCACTTCTTAAGTAGTACGACTTCCATTGTCTAGCCTATTCCCCATTGGCCACAAAAAAAGGACCCTGCTTCAGACACGAAGCAGGGTCCTTTTTTTACCCAAGTGGTGCGCTACTTACCCTTCTTCGCGTACTTCTTCTTGAACCGCTCAACCCGCCCTTCCGTATCGACAATCTTCTGCGTTCCCGTGAAGAACGGATGGCAATTGGAACAGATATCGACACTGATGTCACCAATCGTCGTACGGGTCTTGAATGAATTCCCGCACGCGCAGTGAATGGTCGCCTCTCGATAGACTGGATGAATACCCTTCTGCATGACCTGCGACTCCTTACCGAAGAATTGCTAACCTTAGTAAACTATACGCCAAGGTGGCATACTGTATCTGAAGACCATACCAGATACAAGCGCATCCTTAGCGATTCATAGACTGCAAAAACTCTTGATTGTTTTTGGTTCCACCGATCTTGTCCATGAGGAATTCCATCGCTTCCATCGTCCCCAATGGACTAAGGACTTTGCGCAGAATCCACATCTTGTTCAGCCGATCCTTATCCACCAACAACTCTTCTTTCCGCGTACCAGACTGACTGATATCAATCGCCGGGAAGAGCCGCTTATCGGCCAGACGGCGATCCAAGTGCACTTCCATATTGCCAGTTCCTTTAAACTCCTCGAAGATGACGTCGTCCATACGACTGCCTGTATCGACCAATGCCGTTGCCATAATCGTCAAGCTTCCGCCGTTCTCAATGTTCCGAGCCGCACCAAAGAAGCGTTTCGGCCGCTGCAATGCGTTGGAATCCAACCCTCCGGAGAGCACCTTACCGCTGGGAGGCGCGATGGTATTGTAGGCACGAGCAAGCCGCGTGATACTATCCAGCAAAATAACGACGTCTTTCTTGTGTTCAACCAAACGCTTGGCTTTCTCGAGTACCATTTCGGCGACCTGAGCATGCCGCTGAGCCGGTTCATCAAAGGTGGAGCTGATGACCTCAGCCTTGACCTGGCGCTGCCAATCAGTCACCTCTTCCGGCCGTTCATCGATCAGGAGCACAATCAGCGTCACTTCCTTGTGGTTTTTGAGGATCGCTCGGGCAATGGCCTGTAACAACATCGTCTTACCGGTACGTGGCGCGGCCACGATCAATCCGCGTTGGCCCTTGCCGATCGGAGTCGTCAGATCCATGACACGAGTGCAGTACTCCTCTCGGTCAAATTCCAGATTGATCCGCTCCTCTGGATACAGCGGGGTCAGGTTATCGAACAGGATCTTATCCCGTGCAACCTCAGGATCTTCATAGTTAACCTTTTCCACCTTAAGCAAGGCAAAATACCGCTCACTCTCCTTAGGGGGACGGATTTGACCCGAGACAATGTCGCCAGTACGAAGATTAAACCGCCGAATCTGCGATGGAGAGATATAAATGTCGTCAGGCCCGGGGAGATAATTAGAGTCGGGTGCCCGAAGAAAGCCGAACCCATCAGGTAACGTTTCTAATACTCCCTCTCCAAAGACCACTCCATTTTTTTCAGTTTGGGCCTGAAGGATCGCAAAAATGAGCTCCTGCTTTCTTAAGTTAGCAGCTCCTTCAATCTTCAGTTCTCTCGCCACATCATTCAGATCGGCAATGGATTTCTGCTTCAGTTCGGCAAGATGCATTACTTCCCCCCTAGCTACTGACATACGACTCCTCTCGAGCCTTGGCTCGGTTATCGTTTAATGGAAGAATTCGCGTAACCTGATTTGGCCATGCAAACGTGTTTTTGTCTTTTGTGGTCTACTTTGAGTCTTGAGTCTGTTTTGGGTGGAAAAACCTGAGGAAGTCGCTCGCTACTTGCGATGGAAGAATCCCGTCGTTATTAGTTTCATGCAATACAACTCAGACACTATTAATTTGAACTGCACACCTGAACCCCACTACACCGAATGACGCTTAGGATTTAAATTGAGACAGGTTCCGGAATTGAATTATTCGATGGAGAAGGTCAGCCCAACCCAATGCTAGTGTGATGATACCTATGCACCCTCCAGTTGTCAACCGGCATATGGAATTTTGTCGCCGGATCCGCACGTCACCATATCAATACGCCATCCGACCCAAGTTGTTCATAAGATCAGAAGTATGCTACACAGATAACTAAGGCGACTTTATGGCACATGGAGAAAACGAGATCACTCCGGAACGGGTCTTCTCTCTCTCAGAGGCGAATCACCTTATCCCACAACTCCAGAATCACCTCTCGACCGTTCAAGAAGGGAAAGAAGTGCTCGTAAGAACCCGCGAGGAAGTGAGTAGGGCCTCTGCCAACGCGGCCTTTGGAGGCGGCACAGCGGTGGGAAGACCTTACGTGAAAAGTCTTCTGGACATCAGCACTCACCTCCAGGCCATCCACGAGCTGGGCGTCGTTGTAAAGGACATTGATCTGGGGCTCTGCGACTTTCCGCATATCCGGGAGGGTCGAGTCGTCTACCTGTGCTGGAAACTGGGTGAAAAAGAAGTCCGCTGGTGGCACGAGGTTACCAACGGCTATAAAGATCGTCGTCCCATCGAAGAAGACCCCTCCGAAATCTGAAATCCTTTCTGTCTCTCCTGATCACTATGAAATTTGTCATCATTGGGCATGACGGGCCAGACGGAGAAGCAAAGCGGAAAGTGCATCGCACCGCCCATCTCGTCAACCTTGAACGGCTTGATAGACAAGGGCGGGTGATCCTGGCTGGTCCATTGACCGATAAGACAGGAAGTTTGCTCGTCTTGGAATTTGATTCAAGGGCGGATGCCGAGACGTTTGCGCGTCAGGACCCCTATACCATTCACGGCGTCTTCGAACGCGTTGAAATTCATCCGTTTACGCAAGTTTTCCCATCCTCTCACGACTAATCCCCCTTAGAAGAATACTTCTCCAAATTGCCCCTTACCTTCCTCCTTTTGGTGCATTGTCCAGTTGCACAAGCAAGCTGTATAGTTCGACTATGAATTTCCATTGGATGTTAAACCTACCTTCTCTCGTTACGATCTCCCTGCTGACGTGGTCTCATCCTATAGCCGCCATGGAAACCGCTGTCGTAGCCGAAGCACATTATGCAATGGGCGATAGCGACACCCTTGCTACAGCAGAGGAGCGGGTGCTCCAGCGAGCCCAACGTAAGGCAGTGGAGGAAGCTGGGCTATACATTGAATCTACTTTTCTAGATAGAGAGAAAACCGAGGCCGGAACGAGCCTCCAGATGAGCTCGTTGGAGATCCGGACTATCGCTGGGGCGATCACGAAGACTGAAATACTTGAGTCTCGTCGCACCTTCGCAAATGACCATCCTAACTTTTATGTCCGGATCCGCGCGATCGTCGATCTGGATAGCCTCAAGGCAGCGGTTCGAAAATGGCACTCGGAACAGCGCCTCTCCGAACACTATCATCACCTTCAAAAAGAAAATGCCTCGCTCAAGGCCCAGCTTGAAACTCTTAGAGTCTCACCAGCGGGAGTGCGAACCCTAATGGTCGAACCCGTCAGCCTTCATAATAAAACTCAAGCGCAAGCCAGGACTTTGATCGAGAGAGCGATGGCGCTTCAGGATCTCCCCCTAAGGCTCCAGTTGACCTCTCGGGCAGCTGTACTGACGCCCCAGTCTATCAGCCCACTGATTCTCCGCGGCCAAACCTATCTGAGCCTCGCATCCGTTGCCCATTCGAACAAGACTCGGCCAAGTGGATACTCTGAGTATATCGACAATGCGCGAATGGATTTTGACCGTGCACTCCTTATTGCCCCCCACAACACCTGGGCTCTTCTTGGCAAAGGTGATGTCGATACGTGGCTGAATCGTCATCACGAAGCCATGCGTTCGTTCGAGCGAGTACTGGAATTGGACCCCTTCTTTGATCTTGCAAGACTCCGGCTGATCACCTTATATACTGCAGAGGCTAGAAAACTAGTGGCTCTCGGACAGTTGTCCGCTGCCCTCGCCTTCTTACAAAAGTGCCTCCCGGCCCACCTGCACGACAGCTGGATTCCCTACCAAAGGGAATCATATTTTCTCAGAAGCACAATCTATCAGCACTTGAAGCAACCAGCCCTCGCAATTGAGGATCTCAGTACAATCTTAAGAGTTGACCCATCAGATACGCGCGCCTTGCAGGCAAGGGCCCAACTCTACCAAGATGCGTTGCTGGGGAATTCTGCCAAGACCGACTTTTCTCAGGCCTGCAAACTCGGATCGATGATAGCCTGCAATCAACTGCCATAGAGGATATGCCCGAGGCGAATCATTCTTCATTCTCGGAGGATTAGCCCCTTCGTGCTCTCGCCGAGCCTTCGTTGACAATCTAAATGATCGACACCTATAATGAACTGTCCTCGCTAGTGTTATCGTGTCCTCCCAATTTGTGACTAGAAAGGGCAAAAGACCTAAATCATCTGACTCGGCAGTGCCCCGAAATCTCCTTCCCGTGGGGCTTCTGTGGTCTTGCGGAGGGGTAGGAAAGAGCTTAAAGTGGTTAAGCGAACCACGTGCATAAAAAATGGTGTTTTTTCATAAACCTTTATTTTCATTCGGAGTGTAGGTTGCGATGAGTGACTATCGTGTGCTTCCAGGCCCCGAACACTTTCTTCCCCCGGCTGCAGCAAGTATGGGAATTCGCTTGCCCAATCCAGGAGAAGCTCATATTAATGGTGTCATCACTTCAGAAGATAAGGCCTATGAAGAGGCTGCTCGCCAATTTTTGATGGCCAAGGTTCCAACTATCTTCCCAGGACCGCTCGTTCTATGGGCGTGGAATGAGAAGGCTGCTAAGAAAGCCACGGCTGTTCGCCATCTCTTTAATACTCTTAAGGAATGCGTCCAGCCAGGGCAAAAACCGATGCTGATTCCTATGCCAGACTATCGGCCCAAATATCCCAAGATCAATCCAGAAGTTGAGATCAACCCGAATCACCCGAATTTGACAATCTGGCATAATAAAATCGATTGTTGCATGTTCATCGGCGTCCATTGCCACCAGGCCAATCTATCACTCAAGATCATTCGTGGAGGCACCTCCTGCTATACCATCGCCATGTGTGCCCAGGCGGGTCATGAAGACGCAATGCTCTCATTCCGCGATGCCTCGGTCGAGAAGATTATGAGATTAGCCGATACTGTAAAACGATTGAAAGGGACGGTCCAACCACGGCTGACATCAGCCAAGAACGGGGCTTCAAGTTAACTGCTTGCCCCTTCGAACGATAGTACGACAAGGAGGCTGAACTTATGGCGGATACACACTCAATCATTGGAACCAAAAATAAAAAAGGCCAGACCTATACAGATACCTGGAAAATGATGAACGAGGCGCCGCGGACGCCTTCCTTCTATACAGGTAGCGAAGTCATCAAAGAAGCCATCCGTCGGGCAAGCTGCGATGTCATGATCGCCTACCCAATCACGCCGCAGAGTGAAGCTGCGGCATTAATCGGCGAATTATTCGCCGAAGGCTATATCGGAGACTACTTCCGTGGAGAGAGCGAGTTTGCCGTGATGTCGCAATGTGCAGGAGCTGCATTCGGTGGAGCCCGCGTGTTTACAACAACAGCAGGCCCTGGCACCATGCGAGCCATGGAAAATTTTCCGATGTGGTCTGGTGCCCGGTTGCCGATTCAAATGATTGTGACGTGTCGAGGGATCAACTCACCGCTGTCAATTCAACCGGATACTCTTGAAATTGCGTATCTTCTGAATACTGGTATGTTGGTGTGGCATGCGGAAACTGCTCAAGACTTTTTCGATTGGATCCTGAAGGGGTACATCGTGTCTGAAGAGCCTGATGTCCACCTCCCACTCGCTCTATGTTGTGACGGATTTTTTGTCACGCATACAAAGGACGTGGTGAACCTCACACCCGCGGACATGTGCCTTCCACCGTATGACCCCTATCGATCACCCGTGCCATGTATGGATATGGAATGTCCTCCCGTGCGCATGATGCGTGATCCGTTCGTGATGAAGAGCAACTACATCAGCTACGCAACACATGCCAGCTGGCAGCAGGAAATCTGGGCCGCTGTTGAACGTTCACGTAAGCACACGATCCATTGGTTGAATGGCCTGATCGATACGGAGAATACGGACGCGGACATCGTAATTGTGGCTTCAGGTACGGCTGTTTCACAAGGCCGTGAGGCCATCCGCATGCTGGAAGACGAAGGCGTGCGATGCGGCCTTGTAAAGGTGAAGGCACTCCGCCCGTGGCCCGAGGAAGAGATTCGACAGGCTACCAAGAACGCAAAACACATCTTTGTACCTGAGTTCAATGTGACCGGATGGCTGGCCAAAGAAATTCGCGCTACAGTTCCGAACTCCCAGCGTGTCCATGCGGGCCCGCACGTCTGCGGCGGAATGACCATGCCGCCAGAAATTATCGTATCGGAAATCAAGACCGCCCTAGGGATGAAAACCTTCTCCATGGCTGGTCGTGGAAGCTGAGACCCTTGAACTTCGAACCTGTGCGCCCTAACAAGCGATACTGAGGAGGATATATGAGCAAAGAGCGTATACAAATCTCCGAAGCCTTATACGACATCATGCCGTCTGACTATCAAGACCTTGTGAAGAGTGCAACCTACGGCAAAGAAGATCGTGGGTGGAAAGATATCGGAACTTCAAAGGAACTGATTGAACAGCACTCACTATGTGCTGGGTGTCCAGAATCAATGGCCTTCCGATACATTTTAGCTTCGCTGCCGAATCCAGAAGATACGGTAATGGTCGGGTCCACCGGCTGTACAAGCTTGGTCTTCCCGATGGTTGCCGTCCATAACATCCATTCGCTGTTCGGCAATCAGAACGCAATCGCATCCGGCCTGAAACGTGCGCTCAGTGTTCGATTCCCCGGCAGAGTGAAAGATGTCGTAGTCCTTGCTGGTGACGGAGCCACCGTCGACATCGGCTTGGATATGACCTTACAGGCCTGGTTCCGTCAGGAAAAGTTCACCACGATCTGCTTCGATAACGAACTCTACGCCAACACTGGCGGCCAAGAAAGTGGGCTGATGCAGAAAGGGTTTGTAGCAAAGATGGCTCCGGTTGGTAAGCTATTCGATAAGGTACGGCTACCTGAGATCGCCCGCGAGTCCGGGTGCCATTATGTTGTCAATTGCACAGTCAGCAAGCCATCGCTCGTTGAAAAGGTCATCCGAAATGCAGTGCATGTCGCCCGAGAAATCGGCCCGACCTATCTCCAGCTTTATACGCCATGCATTCTTGAAATTGGCAAGAACAGCATGGAGGGGTTACAGGAAATGCGCGATTCGGAAAAACCAGCAGAACGGTTTGCGTACAAGGAGTACATCAGCGAACCAGCTAAACAATTGCTAGCCGAATTGGCAGCCAAGGATAAAGAGCGGAAAGCAGCAGCCAAGCAACTAGCAGGACAAGCTTCTGCATAGTTTAGACCGGAGGCAGACATGATTAAAAGACGATTGAACATCCGGATGTCGGGCTTAGGCGGACAGGGTGCGGTTACAGCAGCACATGTCTTGGCCATGGCTGCGAACCGAGATGGTAAGTTCTCCA
>CABVSA010000042.1 GCA_902500805.1 uncultured Nitrospira sp.
GTATCTTCTCATCTAAATCCATGAACTGAATGCCCATGCCGGGAAAGAGGAGGTATCGTTCCGGCTTATGACGAGCCCAGGCAACCTTCGCCTTGGCTCTAAGTTTCTCTGTGGGGCGATCCGGGAGTGCAAACTCAACCGTGAGGTCGGTACCAGGACTTAGCGGGGCACCGCTTTCGATAAAGAGCCCTCCCCCTCCAATTCCTCCCGTCAGGCTATCGAACTGCTTTCCCTCTGGAGTGGTATAGCGGACCTTCAGGGCGAGAGGGGCTCGCGGTTGTGTGCGACAATGAGCGAACCGAGCATCCTCATTAGTTGCCAGTACTCGTTCGATAAGTGAACCCCACGATACATTGCCAAGCAACTGACCTGACATGTCATGCACATGAATCGTTTCTTGCTGAGCATCAATGATCAACGACTTACCACGATGCCCTGCAGTAGAAATAACAGGAATCTTCATATAGAGACGATGTTGTCCTGATGGCTCGACTCGTACAGGGAGTTAGGCTGCTTGACTCGTCACCTGGGTTGCTTTCACAACTTCATGAATTTGATCACGTACTCTCTCTTCTACTTCGGTAAATCGCACTCCCATTCCTGGACTGAAGGTGTATTGATCAGCCTTTGGACACACCCAAGCGACAGTTCCCTTGGCCGGAAGCCAGTGATCTGGTTTTTGAGGAAGCGAAAATTCCATGGCCAATTTAGTTCCGACGGGAAGGGGACTGTGGCTTTCAATAAATAGTCCGCCGCCGCCAATACCACCAGCACGACTCTCGAATTGCTGCCCTTCTGGCGTGTTGTAGCGCACTCTAAATGTGAGGGAAATCCTCGGTTCCACCCGAACTTCCTTCTGAACTGGTATCCTACGATAGGCAAGAACTTGATCGATCACAACATCCCATGACAAACTCCCAATAACATCCCCGTTTCCACCCAATAGCGTCACCATTTCCCGTTCCACATCAACCTGGAGCACTTTGCCTTTGTGGCGAAGGCTTGTCAGTACTGAATACTTCACACGTTCTCCCTTCACTGGGTCACACGTGTTAAGTATAGCTCGGCGTTTCTACTTGTCGAGGAAAGAGAGGCGTGTCGGATGAGGATAGAGATAACTGAGCCAGCCGGAAAAGACTTCGAATAACCTCGGTTTACAATCAGTCTTTTCCGGCAACAAACGAGTTTTATTTATCAATCACTTACGCTGTCTTTGCATCTTGTTCCTGTTCAAAGATACGTATCGGTGGGTTCTTCCCCACAATCGCATCTTCTGTAATCACCACTTCCATGATGTCTTTTTGAGAAGGGGCATCATACATGACATCCAACATCACCTCTTCCAAAATTGCTCGGAGACCCCGAGCCCCTGTCCGTTGAGAATAGGCTTTTCGTGCAGCAGCACCCAGGGCTCCTTCCGTAAATCGGAGCTTGACCTTCTCGAACGACAGCAACTTCTCATATTGCTTCGTGAGGGCGTTGCGTGGTTCGGTCAGGATCCGAATAAGAGCTCGTTCATCCAGCTCCTCTAATGTAGCCACGACGGGCAACCGCCCGACAAACTCTGGGATCAGGCCGTACTTCAAGAAATCCTCAGGTTGGACTTTGGCCAGCAGATCACCTAATCGCACGTCACTCTTTCCACGGATTTCAGCGCCGAAACCCATTGACTTTTGATTCAGGCGCTGTTCGATGATCTGCTCCAAACCCACGAATGCTCCACCGCAGATGAATAGGATATTGCTTGTATTCACTTGAATAAATTCTTGATGCGGGTGCTTTCTCCCTCCTTGGGGAGGAACGTTCGCAACGGTCCCCTCGATCAGTTTCAGCAATGCCTGCTGAACCCCTTCACCTGAAACATCGCGAGTAATCGACGGGCTGTCGCTTTTTCGGCTGATCTTATCGATTTCATCAATGTACACAATCCCACGTTCGGCCCGTTCCACATCGTAGTCAGCCGCCTGCAGTAGTTTTAAAATGATGTTCTCAACATCTTCTCCTACATAGCCGGCTTCAGTTAGCGTCGTGGCATCCGCAAGTGTAAAGGGAACATCGAGAAACTTTGCCAATGTTTGGGCCAACAGGGTTTTCCCCGTTCCGGTTGGGCCCACCATGAGAATATTGCCCTTTTGAAGCTCGATATCATCCACCCCTTTTTCCTTCGAGGAGATACGCTTATAGTGGTTGTGCACGGCGACAGACAGGATACGCTTGGCACGTTCCTGGCCAATGACATACTGATCAAGGTGATGTTTGATTTCGGCAGGCTTCTTCAGCTTCGAGGAAATTTCTTCTTTGGCTTCTTCCCAATCCTCGGCGATGATGTCATTGCAGAGGTTGACACATTCATCACAGATATAGACCGTCGGCCCGGCAATCAGCTTCCGGACCTCATCACGGCTCTTGCCACAAAAAGAACACCGCAAGTGTCGGTCCATCTTTTCCTGCTTAGCCATGTGCCCTCCTGTGTTACTTACCCTTTGCCCCGTCTCCGGACTCACCCACCTTCAGAAACTTGGGTGGCCTTGTAATGACCTCATCAATGAGGCCATAGCGTTTCGCCTCTTCACCTGACATGAAATAATCTCGCTCGGTGTCATGGGCGATCTTTTCGATCGGTTGCCCGGTGTGCTTGGCCATAATCTCGTTGAGACGTTCACGAATCTTTAGAATTTCCCTGGCGTGAATGTCGATTTCTGTCGCTTGTCCTTGAAACCCGCCTAGGGGTTGATGAATCATCACCCGGGCATTGGGTAGGGCAAACCGCTTTCCTTTCGTTCCAGCGGTAAGTAACAGCGCTCCCATACTCGCCGCCTGACCGAGGCAAATCGTGTTGATCGGTGGTTTCACGTATTGCATCGTGTCATAGATGCCCAATCCGGCCGTCACACTTCCTCCCGGCGAATTTACATAGAGATTAATGTCCTTTTCAGGATCTTCAGCTTCAAGGAAGAGCAACTGCGCGATTACCAGATTGGCAAACACATCATCAATGGGGGCCCCAAGGAAAATGATACGATCCTTGAGGAGACGAGAATAGATGTCATAGGCGCGTTCGCCTCGATTAGTTTGCTCGACTACGATCGGAACCAACATGTCGTTTGCTTCCTTTCCTCAAAGAGTGTCGGTGCGAAACACACAAGATGATCGAGCGACAACCTATCCCTGAATGACTGCTTGACGATAGACAAGATCCAGCGCCTTGTCGACCAAGATCCGCGCACGCAATTCCTCAATGGAATCCTGACCGCCCGCCTGAATCATTTTGACAAGATCGGCGATCGGAACCCGAAGTTCCTTGGCTAATCGAGTGACTTCGTGGTTTAGATCATCCTGACTCACTGACAAGTTTTCTTTCTCTGCAATGGCTTCGAGAATCAGTCCCGCTTTGACACGCCGATTTGCTTCTTCACGATGCTCTTCACGGATTGCCTTTAGTTCCTCCGCAGCTGGTTCAGGAAGGGAATCGGTGACTTTTCCACGCTGCTGTGCCTGCAGTTGCTGTCGTACGATCGTGGTGAGCTCTCGTTCTACAAGTGTGTCGGGAAGATCAAAATGATGGGTCTCAACGAGGCGTTTGAGAAGGGTGTCTTTGTAGGATTCTTCGATATCTCTCTTGAGCGCCTTTTCCATTTCACCACGCAGTTTTTCTCGTAAGTCTTGGATGGAGGCGTACGGTCCACAGTCTTTCGCAAATTCATCGTCAAGAGCTGGAAGCGTCTTGCGCTTGACTCCCTTGATTTCGAGGCGGAATTGAACCACCTTTCCCGCAACTCGGTGATCCGGGTGGCTTACTGGATAGGTTTGCGGAATATCCACCACCTCACCTTCTTGCTTCCCCAGCAAGTGCGCGTCTATTTCAATCCCCAGCAGGGAGGCCTTCGAACCCACGCGATGCAGTTGGCCTTCTTTTTTCGTCCCTTCAAGAGCCGCTCCGTCTAAAAATCCCTCCAGATCGACAACGGCATAATCTCCATCAGCCAACACGGTACCAGTTGGAGCTGCATCCAATCGAGCCTGTTGTTCTCGAAATACCTCGAGGGCACGGTCCACTTGTTCTTCGGCGACTGTACGTTTGTCGGCTTGCAGAGACATAGGACTGGGGGACTTATAGTCACGAAGTTCGATGGTCGGCTTGATTTCGACCGTCGCCGTAAACGTAAACGGGGAATCTTTTTTGATCTTGACGCGATCCAGAGGAGGTATATCCACCACGACCGGATGGATTCCCGCTTCTTTAATCGCTCGATCATAAAAATCCGGAACCAGTTTTCGAATGACATCTTCTTCGACAGTCTTGGCGTACCGCTTTTCCAAGATTGCCAATGGGGCCTTCCCCGGTCGAAAACCAGGAACGTGAACCTGCCGATTCAGTTCCACATATGCCCGCGAAAATTGTTGGGTGACCTCGGCGGCTGGCACCTCGATCTTCAAGGCACGTTTCATCGGTCCTAGCTCAGTGACTTCCATCTTCATCGTCAAAATCTGGCTCCCATCCAGCTTAAGGGGATTCGGAATGGTGGTGCGAGAGGGGGGACTTGAACCCCCACGGTTACCCACGAGATCCTAAGTCTCGCGCGTCTGCCAGTTCCGCCACTCTCGCACGTGGAGGACGCCGCGGGAGCTGTTTCTAGTTAGTAATCAAGACAGCCTAAACACGCGATGTTGTATAGCGTTGTACCGTCGGACCCATACAAGTGTCAACCCATACGACCGAGGGTATTCCATACCTAGTATGAATGGCCCGATCTGGTAATGGTGATGCCCTACCCGTTGCCTTTGCTGCCTGCCCTTAATCTAGCGCAGGCGTTGTTCACCGCTGCGGCATCCAGCAAACGCTTCACACACACAAAGACCTGGCCCAATGGCACCTTCGGTCGCCTTGCTGCTGTTCTACACGCATGCTAAGATGCCGACCTTTGCACTTCTCGATGCGGAGAGGTGCGAGAGTGGACGAATCGACATGCTTGGAAAGCATGCGTCTCGGCAACGGGACCGTGGGTTCGAATCCCACCCTCTCCGCCATACCGCACCTCGTATGTACCGGTCGTTCCTTAACTACGTAGGGTCATTCGTGAGGGCGAACGGGCATACTTCGAGTGCGGACTGTTTGAAGTGGATTCAGATTCGAGAACAGGGGCTGGGCCCTGTGCAATAGAACCCTGTGAACCCCGCTAGATCCGGAAGGAAGCAACGGTAAGCAGCCAGTTCTGTGTGCCGCAGGATCACCTGGCCCCACTCTTTCGATGCCGTATCTCGTGAAGTGTCATTCGTGAAGCGTTTGGACTATTAGACGAGATACGCTTCACGCTAACGAACGACGCAACATGGACTATCAAGTCTCCGCGCGAAAATATCGACCCGGCACTTTTGATGATGTGATCGGGCAGCCTCACGTTGTTCAGACCCTCATGAATGCGGTTTCCACCAAACGGGTGGCGCATGCGTACCTATTTTCCGGTACGCGAGGCGTTGGAAAAACGACCGTGGCCCGAATCTTTGCCAAAGCACTCAATTGTGCACAAGGACCCACCAGCCACCCCTGTGACACCTGCGAGAATTGTCGTGAAATCGCGCTGGGAAATTCGGTGGATGTCATCGAGATCGACGGCGCATCCAACACCAGCGTGGACGATGTCCGAGAGATCCGGGAGAACGTCAAGTTCGCGCCCTTTCGTGGTCAGTTCCGAGTCTATATTATCGATGAAGTCCATATGCTCTCTAATTCTGCCTTCAATGCCCTATTGAAGACGCTCGAGGAACCACCGACTCACGCAGTGTTCGTTTTTGCAACAACAGAAATCCATAAGATTCCCGTGACGATCCTCTCACGGTGCCAGCACTACAACTTCCGCCGGATTGCCAGGTCCGAAATTGTCCAACGACTTCAACACGTGGCAACTCAAGATCAGTTGACACTGGAGGAACGAAGCTTCCTGGCCCTGGCCCGTGCCAGTGAAGGCAGTATGCGCGATGCCTTGAGCTTGCTGGATCAAGCGATTGCCTACAGCGGCAAGGCCATCAGCCACGCGGATCTCGAACTGCTGCTGGGAGCCGTCCCTCAAGAACTGGTGCAGGAACTCATTCGAGCCATTTTGACCCAAGACAGCCCTGCGGCTCTTGCCAGCCTGGCCAACCTCCTGGATAGAGGACATGACTTGCGGGCGTTCTGTGCGGACATCGTGGAACACATCCGTAATCTGCTCGTGGCAGCCGTCGTTCCCAGCACGACCGAGCTCAAAAGTTTGATTGAGACTTCGGAAGAAGATCTCAATCAGCTTTCGTCGGATGCCAAGACGGTGACGCCTGAACAAATCCAGGAACTACTGGCCATCTTCATTCAGGCAGAAGATTCATTGCGCTTCAGCACCCACCCCCGTTTTGTGATGGAAACCGCAGCCGTGCGAGCGACACGACTGCTGCGCCTGCGCCCGAGTGACTCCATTTCTCCACAGCAGATATCCCCGTCCCCAGGCCATAAACCCTTGGGTGCATCAGAAGGGCACAAAAACACGCCAGCCGCTTCACCAACCCGGAAACAGACCAGCCAGCCACCCCCTGCGCCTAAAGTAGAAAAGGTTGAGCGACCGGTCCCCTCGCCCGACCCTTCTCCGAAACCCATAGTCGAGTCAACGGCTGCCGCCCCAGCCACCGAGTCCGCTCTGATTTCTCCTCAACCATCAACATTGCGGTGGGAATTGGTCCAAGAAGAGATTGCGGCGTCGTATCCAAACATTGCCCCGTTCCTGGAGGCTGGTCGCTTCGTTGGATTGGAAGGCGGGGTTGTCACGATCGGATTTTCCAAGCAGGCCACGGTGGCCAGAGCTCGACTTGAGAAGGAAGAAAATACCAGAGTGATCTCGCAGTTATGTGAACGGCAAGTGGGACCGCCTATCCGTGTCAGAATTATCGAGTTAACGGAGACCCATCCTCAAGGACCGACGATGGCCCAAGCACGGGCAGCCAAGGAACAGGAACATCGGGCGGCGTTGTTTGAACAGGCAAAGACAAATCCAACGGTGAAGCAGGCGCTCGAGATATTCGGCGTGGAGTTAGCAGAAGTCCGCAGCATCGCCCAACAGGAGGCAAGCGAATGAAGAATCCCTTCGGCAATATGAACAACATCCTCAAACAGGCTCAGGTTATGCAAGAGCAGATGGCCAAAATCCAAGAGCAGGCGGCGTCCAAAACCGCCAGTGGAACAGCGGGCGGCGGGATTGTCACCGTCACAGCGAATGGGGCCATGCAGGTCGTCAGCGTGGCCATTGATCCAGAGATCGTCAAGAGCGGCGATGTCGACATGCTCCAGGATCTGGTCGTGGCCGCGACAAACGAGGCGCTCCGTAAAGCCAAGGAATTGATGGAAAGTGAGATGAAAGCCTTGACGGGCGGGATGAAGATCCCGGGTCTGTTCTAACGATGGCCGTCGATCAGCAGGGCCTACTGGCGAGACTTATCAAAGAACTGGTCCGGCTCCCTGGGATTGGTCATAAGAGCGCACAACGGCTGGCCTTTCACCTCATGAAGCTGGAGCGGGAGGACGCCTTACGGCTTGCCGATGCCATACGAGCGGTCAAAGATGGGTTGGCGTTTTGTAGTCAATGCCGAAATATCGCAGAAGGGGAGCTGTGCGAGTTTTGCCGTGACCCGAAACGCGATCGCAGCAAAATTTTCGTGGTTGAGGAACCCAGTACCCTCTATGCCGTTGAACGGGCTGGGGCCTATCGTGGGCTCTATCATGTCCTATTAGGGGCGCTCTCTCCCCTGGATGGTGTAGGCCCCGGAGACATCCGAGCCGAGGAACTCAGTGAGCGGGTCAAACTTGGTGGGATCGAAGAAGTCATCCTGGCAACGAATCCCACCATCGAAGGAGAGGCCACAGCCATCTATCTCACCCGAATGCTCAAGCCGTTCGGCGTCCGCGTGTCGCGTATCGCCTACGGTATTCCGGTCGGTATGGATATCGAGTACGCCGACGAAGTGACTCTTCTCAAATCGATCGAGGGGCGCCGAGATCTATAGCCCTTGGATACCTAACGAGCCTGCATTGACCCCTTCTCCTAGAGGTTGATATAGTTTCCGTATACATCAATATATCCAATTTATCCCATAGCGAGTCCTAGTCATGAAAACACCTCCATCCAAGAAGCAACCTGCTTCGGACACGCCTCAAGCAACCGGTTCCGAGAGCGCCAAGTATCCCGACATCCGTCAGGACCTTGAGCGGCAACGTGCGGCAATCCTCAGTGAGACAGGTGAGGTACTGACACACCGCGAGAACCCCGAAGCACTTCCTGATGTCAGCGATCAAGCTTCCGCCGAGGTCGATCAGGGCTTCTCCATGCGCATTCGCGACCGGGAACGGAAGTTGTTGAAGAAAATCGACGAGGCGCTCGAGAGACTGAATACCGAGACCTATGGAATTTGCGAAAGGTGCGGTGGGGAGATTCCGTACAAACGGCTTAAAGCCCGCCCGGTTACCACGCTCTGCATCGAGTGCAAAACCCTTCAGGAACAGGAAGAACAAGCTCGAAGCTGAGCTCGGAGTCTTTCCTCTCATCGGATCCGACAACCCGTTCCGCGACCTGTAAAACTGCTTACCAGCGGAAACCGCTCTACCGCTTCAACGCCTTGATACGTTCTTTCGCATGAATGATCCGGTCCGCTTCCTCTGGAATGCCTTCGACGATCGCGACATAGGTTTCGTATTCCGAGAGTGCACGTTTGGGATTCGTTGCCTCAGAAGCCTCGGCCAGGTTGTAACGGGCCAGCGCATAGTTGGGGCGCAGGACGATCGCTCGCTCAAACAAATTCAATCCGGCAGCCTTGTCGCCAAGTTTGATCTGAACCGTACCCAGGTTATTCAGCACCTCCGGAACATTTGGCCTGAGCGTGAGTGACTGGAGCAACTCGGCTTTCGCCTGTTCCACCTGCCCTTTGATCAGTAAGGCCACGCCGAGTTTATGCCGCGCTTCGGCCAACCAGACCTTGTTCGTGAACCCACTCCTAATAGCTCGCTGGTACGCATCTGCGGCAATGTCATAGTTTTTCTCACCGCAGTAGGCGAGCTGCGCCGTTTGCCCCCGTGCGAATTGCTGCAACGAGGGAAACGGTTCCTTATCTTCGGTGCCCTGACTCTCCAGAGTCTGACCTCCGGTACCCCCAGCCGGCTGACGAAGTCGGTCAAGAAATTCTCGTCGGTAGGGAGAAAAGAGTCTCACATAGGGGTCGATGGTAAAGGAGGCTTGGAGCAAGATCGGACGGTCGCGCAATCCGGTCACGAGATATTGCGTCGTGCTTTTTTCATCACCGGTCTCCAGAAGCGAGCTGCTCTCCATGTTCGTTCTTGTTTCCAATTGGGCGACATTCAAATAAAACTCGAGGGCAGGTTTCAGCCGGGAGAGTGTATCACGCAGCACCGAATAAGGGGCCAGGTCGAGGCCTTGAGGAAACGTAAAGAGCGCCCCAACCAACACACCGTCTTCGTCGAAAAAATAGGATTCGTCTCCGTGCGAGGCACTGCGCGCCCCAGTAATGGTGAGTTCCTGACCGCTGCCCCAGTCTCTCGAGAACTGCGCTGCGGAGGGATATTTGAGCAAGAAGTTCGCTTTGCGCTCACAGAGGGCCGTCGAGGCCAAGAGCACAAGATCGCTCTTGGAGGGGGGAAGGGGAGGCCGTACAGGGGCATCTGAGCCCGCACACCCCAAGGCGAGCCCCCCAGGCACGAGCAGGCCAGCAGAAAGCCAGTATCGGATCGAACTCAGGAAGGGACGCATCGGGCGCTAACAATAGCACGACTTGACCGGATTCGAGCGACGCGGAAACAAAAAAGCCCGCTCTTCGAGATGAAAAGCGGGCCTCACTTCCTAGCGAACAGACTCGTTCAGCTACTGGCGTTGAGAGTCCAACATACTATCTTCCGCGGTGTACCCATGGAGATAGGGAGAGCTGCCGCCAACTCGATAGATCGGACGATTAAGCCCGTAATCGAACGCGTGTCCGAGCGGGTGCGTCAGGAAGCCCAACCATCGAAGTGGATGGTCATTGATAGCCGATCCCGCAGCGGGGGTGGAATAGACCAAGGCGGTGCTGTCCAGGATGTTATAAATACTCGTCGGGGGAACATATTCCCGATCATTCGTCCCGGCACTCTGTTGGTGTGTCGTGCTGCACCCAGTTGCCAGCAGCAGTGTGAGAACTCCGATACTCATCACAGTTCCTCTCATACATGACCTCGCTTGTTTCGACGCCTAGTACTGGAATCTCGAACCAGACACGCCACAAAAGACAAACTGAAGTCTAGCCGACAACCCGGTTTCTGTCCAGGAATCGAGCGGTTTGACAGGCAGAGTGCCCTTAAGGGAATCAAGAAGAAAGAGATGGTGGGCGATACAGGTATCGAACCTGTGGCCTCTTCCGTGTGAAGGAAGCGCTCTACCACTGAGCTAATCGCCCGACCGCGAGTAGATTGAAAAGCAGACAAACTCTAGCACTGTGTCTTGGGGGCAGTCAACGCGGAGGTCGCCTTCCCAACTCAGCACCCAGCTGATGAAATTTCTCTTTCCATAGATAAAGCACTCCCCCCACGAGTAGCACCCCGTATGGCCGATCAACCATGGCAACTCCCTGTTCATGCCTTCTACAGCTCCACCTGGCTTAATCTCCAGCCAAAACATCAGGGTACTGCGAGTTGTGGAGGGATCATGCACTCGGTTCCATGCCTATCTTAGATAAGCTGTTCTGTATTGAAGGACTCACCAGAAATAGACGCCTCATGCACAACACGCTTTCACCAGCCCTTTTCCTTGACAGAGCAAAAAATCGATTCGTACAATGCGCTTTCACTCTCCAACTATTGGATGTTCCAATCACATGCGTGACGACATTGTCATCGTAGGCGGGGGTCTGGCTGGGTCGGAAGCGGCTTGGCAAGCAGCGAATCGTGGCGCCAAGGTCACGCTCTACGAGATGCGTCCGAAAGAGATGACGAAGGCGCACAAGACGGGTGGCTTGGCCGAACTCGTCTGCTCGAATTCGCTGGGATCGCTCGATCCGCTGAATGCACCCGGCATTTTGAAAGAAGAGATGCGACGGCTGAATTCGCTGATCATCTCAGCAGCCGAACAAGCCAAAGTGCCGGCAGGATCGGCGCTGGCTGTTGATCGTGATCAATTCTCCCAACACATCACCCGCGAGCTCGAAGGCCATCCGAACATCCGCATTCTCCATGAGGAGATTGCAGAGATTCCTACCGATTGCCTCTGCATCATTGCAACTGGACCGTTAACCTCAGATAAACTCTCCCAAGCCATCCGCGCTGCGACGAAGTCGCAGCATCTGTACTTTTATGATGCCATCTCACCGATCGTCGATGCCGACTCAATTAATATGGACATCGTCTTTCGCGCCTCTCGCTACGACAAGGGCGGGGATGACTATTTAAATTGCCCCATGACGGCAGAGCAGTACAATGCGTTCTACGATACCTTGATGGCAGCCGAAAAAGTGCAGCCGAAAGAATTTGAGAAGACGCCCTATTTTGAGGCCTGTGTGCCGATTGAAGTGCTGGCTGAACGTGGCCGTCAGACGATGCAGTTCGGTCCGATGAAACCAGTCGGCCTGAAGGATCCACGAACCGGGATCGAACCGGCAGCAGTCGTACAATTGCGCACTGAGAATATCCATCGCACCTGCTATAACTTGGTGGGCTTCCAAACCAAACTGACCTATCCGGAACAGAAACGTGTCTTTCGAATGATCCCCGGGCTTGAGCAGGCAGAGTTTCTCCGCTATGGCAGTCTCCATCGCAACACGTTTATCAATTCGCCTCAGTTGCTACTGAACACCTTGCAATTCAAAGCCCGCGCCTCTCTCTTCTTTGCCGGCCAGCTGGTCGGCGTGGAAGGCTATACGGAGTCAGCTGCCATGGGTGGCCTCGCCGGCATCAACGCCGCGCGGGCCCTCACCGAGCAACCCTTGATCACACCGCCACCCACGACGGCGCATGGATGCCTCGTGTCCCACGTGGCCTCATCGGATCCTCGCCACTTCCAACCGATGAACACCAATTTTGGCCTGTTCCCTCCCTTGGCGAATTCCCCGAGGGACAAGGAGAAGAAGCGTCGTGCACTGAGCCAGCGAGCCCTTGAGGATTTTGACGTATGGAAGACGCAATCAAGGCTTTCGTAATGTACCTCCAGGTCGAACGCAATGCGTCCCCTGAGACGATCCGTAACTATCGCTCAGACCTTCAGCAGTTCACCAGGTTCCTCAGAAGCACAAGGAAGGGGAGCTCATCCATTCCGGTTGACTCGATCACCAGTGACGAGATTCGGGCCCATCTCCACTCGCTGGATCGCCAAGGCGAGAAGGTAGCGACCCTGGCGAGAAAGCTGGCGAGCCTGCGCAGTTTCTTTCGCTTCCTTCTTCGTGAAGCGCTCGTGAAAACCAATCCGACGGAAACGCTGAGGAGCCCGAGACTGCCCAAACGTCTCCCTCGTGTGCTGACCAAGGATGACGCGGCAGCCCTCATGGCATTTCCCACTGGCCCCTCGCCTCTCTCGCTCCGTGACCGTGCCCTGTTGGAAACGATGTATTCAACCGGCGCGCGGGTGAGCGAAGCCGCCGGGATCAATCTCAACGACCTGGACGAAGCAGACGGCATCGTGAGTTTAAAAGGGAAAGGTAGGAAGGAACGGCTGGTCCCAATCGGCGATGTAGCGCTGCAAGCCATCCGCGAGTATCGCCGGTCCTTGAAGCCGACTCCTGGCAATCGTCATCCGTCGTCTCCGATGTTCATGAATCATCGTGGTGGACGGTTGACCACCAGAAGCGTCGCCAAGATGGTCGCCCGGTACTCCAGCCGTCTCGTGAGTGGATCGGTCAGTCCCCATGCCCTCCGGCATTCATACGCCACCCACCTTCTCGACGAAGGAGCCGATCTCCGATCGATCCAGGAGCTACTCGGCCATGCCTCCCTGAGCACCACGCAAAAATATACGCATGTGGCGATAGACCAACTGCTCGCAGTCTACGACCGGGCCCATCCTCGAGCACAGGCGACTCGCCTGCCACATGGAAAGGATCCCAAGTCATCATGAAAATCCGGTCAACGACCGTTCTCTGTGTCCGTCGCGACGGACGGGTCGCCATGGGCTGTGACGGCCAAGTCACTGTCGGCACCACAGTCATGAAGCACAATGCCAAGAAGATTCGGCGTTTGCATCACGACCAGATCTTGGCTGGATTTGCGGGAGCCACGGCGGACGCGTTCACGCTCTTCGAAAAATTCGAGAGCAAACTGGAAGAGTACCGAGGGAATCTCACGAGGGCCGCGGTCGAGCTGGCAAAAGATTGGCGGACGGATCGCGTACTTCGCCGCCTGGAAGCGCTCCTGGCCGTCGCCGGGCGCGAGCAGTCGTTCATCATTACCGGGACCGGCGACGTCGTCGAGCCGGAAGACGGCATCCTAGCCATCGGGTCGGGTGGCCCCTATGCGCTGGCAGCAGCCAGAGGATTGCTCCGCCACTCACAACTGGAAGCCCCGGTGATCGTCACCGAAGCCCTGACCATCGCAGGGTCCATTGACATCTACACAAACCAACAGATTCTTGTTGAAGAACTTCGAGGATAATCCACAATGATGAAGCCGCTCACCACTGAGCCCGTCGCTCTGAATCTGAATAGCCTCACTCCACCTCAGATCGTTGAAGAATTGAACCGCTATGTCATCGGACAGAAAGACGCGAAGCGCATGGTCGCCATCGCCCTTCGCAACCGCTGGCGTCGCCAACAACTCTCCCCCGACCTTCGCGATGAGGTCATGCCGAAGAACATCATCATGATCGGGCCAACCGGTGTGGGAAAAACGGAGATCGCCCGACGGCTGGCCAAGCTGGCCGAGGCCCCGTTCATCAAGGTCGAAGCGTCGAAATTTACCGAAGTAGGCTATGTGGGGCGCGATGTGGAATCAATCATTCGTGACCTCACCGAGCTCGCGATCAATATGGTCAAGACCCAACGTCTGGCGTTCGTCCAACAAAAGGCTGAACAGCAAGCCGAAGATCGTCTGCTCGATCTCCTCTTGCCTCCTCCCCCACCTCGGCCTGGATTTGTAGACAGCACGACGGAGGCAGCTGCCCAAACCCCTCCTGACTCCAACGAAGCAACCCGGTCGAAACTCCGTCTCCAACTGCGAGAAGGCAAGATGGATGAACGAACCGTGGAAATGGAAGTTAAGGAGCGGGGAGTGCCGGTCGGCGTCATCTCCAATGTGGGCGGGTTGGATGACCTCGAGAACAATCTCCGCGACATGCTGGGTGGGATGTTCCAGGGTAAGAAAAAGAAGCGGCTCATGAAGGTACCTGAAGCGCTGAAGCACCTGACGCAGGAGGAAGCCCAGAAGTTGATCGACATGGACGACACCACGCGTGAAGCGATCAACAAGGTGGAACAAACGGGGATCGTGTTTCTGGACGAGATCGATAAGATCGCCGGTCGCGAGCGCACGTCGGGACCTGATGTGTCCCGAGAGGGGGTGCAACGAGATTTACTTCCCATCGTAGAAGGCTGCACCGTCAACACAAAACATGGCCCGGTCGTAACAGATCACATCCTCTTTATCGCCGCCGGGGCCTTCCATGTGGCCAAACCGTCCGATCTCATTCCAGAGCTCCAAGGGCGCTTTCCGATCCGCGTTGAGCTCAGTCCCTTGTCGAAAGAGGATTTCGTCCGCATTCTCACGGAACCAAAGGGGGCGTTGGTCCGTCAATATCAGGCCTTGCTGGCCACGGAAGGGCTAGCCATCGAATTCGCCGAGGATGGTCTGGAGGAGATCGCGGAGATCGCCGTCCAAGTGAATGAACGAACCGAAAATATCGGTGCCCGTCGCCTCTTCACCATCATGGAACGGTTGTTGGAAGAAATTTCTTTTGAGGGGCCCAGGTGGCCGGACAAGCGGATCAACATCACTGCCGCCTACGTCCGGGATCGGTTGAAGGACATCGTCAAGGACCAAGATCTGAGCCGATATATTCTCTGATAGCTGAAAGCTATCAGCTGATTGCTGGGAGTTCAGTATGAATAAACTCATCAAAAAAGCCGATGTCTTGATCGAAGCCTTGCCGTACATCCGAACGTTTCGCGGCAAGACCGTGGTCGTGAAGTATGGCGGCCATGCGATGACGGACGCATCGCTCAAGGAGCGCTTTGCGCAAGATATCGTCCTGCTGAAGTATGTCGGCATCAACCCGGTCATCATTCATGGCGGCGGGCCGCAAATCGACAAGATGCTCGACCGACTGGGCATTCAAGCGAAGTTCCGCCATGGTGTCCGGATCACCGACGCCGCCACGATGGAAATCGTGGAGATGGTCCTGGCCGGGAAAATCAACATGGAACTGACTGATCTGATCACCCGGCACGGAGGCAGCGCTGTGGGCTTGAGCGGAAAGGACGGAGGGCTCATCCTCAGCAAACCGCTGACAGCCAAAGCGTGGGCGGAAAGTCTCGATCGCGACCTGGATGAGGAAGATGCGAAAGGCGATTTCGGATTGGTAGGGGATATTGAAAAGGTCGATCCCGGCCTGTTACGGAACCTCCAGGAAGACCACTATATCCCGATCATCGCGCCCATCGGCACGGATCGTGAGGGCAATACCTACAACATCAACGCCGATCTTGTCGCGGGAGCCATAGCCGGGGCGTTGCGGGCGGAAAAGCTGTTGATGATGACCGATATCAAAGGCATTCGCGACGCCAACGGGCGCCACCTCTCGACTGTATCCCGCAAAGATGTGCAGCGGATGATGAAGAAGGGGACGATTACAGAGGGAATGATCCCCAAAGTCCATGCGTGCTTGGACGCCTTGGGTGAAGGGGTCGGAAAAGCTCACATTATTGATGGACGTATTCCGCACGCGGTCCTCCTTGAAATCTTCACGCGGAGGGGAATCGGCACTGAAATCGTGACCTAACTGTCCCGAAATTGGAAACCAGTTTTGTGCCCATCGATCGGAATCGACTCAGAGAAGATCTTCAGGCCCTGGTGGGAGAGCGCCATCCCATCACCTCACCGAACCGTTTACGACAGACGGAATCCTACCTGCACCATCGTTTCTCTGAAGCGAGCCTGACCGTAACCACGCAACCTTTTCTGGCCTTGGGGGACACGTTCCACAATGTGATCGGAACAGCACTTCCTGAAAAGAGATCATTCCAATCAGCACCGCCGCTGATCCTCGCCGCGCACTTCGATACTGTCGAAGGATCTCCCGGCGCTGACGATAATGCCAGCGCTCTCGCCGTGATGCTCCAGATGGCTCGTCAGGTGAAAGCCACGACATTGGCCAGACCGATCCGATTTATCGCCTTTAACCTAGAGGAGGAAAACCTGCTCGGTAGCCAGGCGTATGCCTCTCTGTTACGAAAGAATGGCGAACCCATCCATGGAGCCCTCGTGTTGGAATGTGTCGGCTATGCGAGCCATCAACCCAATTCACAGAAAATCCCGCCCGGTGTCCCGATCGCAGTGCCCACAACGGGAAATTTTCTGGCCCTCATCGGCAACGAACGGTCACATCATCTAACAGGCTCTGTTGCCAAAGCCATGAAGCCGCACCTTCCCACTGTTCCGCTGATCGTCCCAGGCAACGGAGAAAAGCTCCCGGACACCAGACGGAGCGACCACACCTCGTTCTGGGAGCACGGGTTCCCCGCTGTTATGCTTACGGATACTGCTAACTTCCGAAACCCCCATTACCATCAACCGACGGACACCCTTGATACATTAAACCTCGATTTTATCGCTGCCGTCGCCGACGGCCTCATGGCCACCGTCATTGAATTAGCCGGTCAACCATGAGAAGAGGACTTTCTGGTTCAACTCGACAGACGATCGCCGAGATATTCGCTCACCTTGATTACAAGCGTCTGGAGTCCGTCTACTGTTACGAAGGGGGTGACGAGTTCTGGCGAGCGAAGCGGGAACCGTCCCGGAAGTTGGGGACGCAGGTGGCCGAAGCTCTCGTCCCTACGTTGCCGCGTGGCGGTCGGAGTCTCTACATCGGCGCTGGTGTAGCGGAACTCCCGGCGTTGATCGCGGAAGCTATCGATCGTGAACGGGATGTAGAGCCCTATAACCTCCGGCGGTCTGAAGTAGCGGTGCTCAATCGCGCTTGTCGGGCACTATCGGTTCGCTTCCTTGCTCGCGATGCCTCCTCAGCACGAGGGCGATTCGACCATCTCTGGATGGTCAGTGTGCTGAATGATCCAGAACGATTTCCGCACCTCTCTCCACTGTCGTATGGCAACGCCGATCCTGTCACGTTCAATCCTGTCACATTTCAGAAGGAACGGCGGATCGTACAAACGATCGTCGATCGATGCATGCCGAAATTGACGCTCCCTGGTCTGGTGACGACCTCAACGGAAGAAGTGGTCTGGGTTGCAAACTGGTGCCATCGGCACAGGGTTCCGTATCAGGTATCGCGAAAATCTTATCCTACGGCACTTGTGGGAGATCCAATCTGCTTCATCAAGGTTGGTAAGAAGGAAGAGGTGAGAGGTAAGCAGATCGACGATCGTGATTAATCAGAGTTCAAAGCCGGTCTTCTTGGTCGGATCACCCATGTACTGCCTGGCATATCGCACATAGTTTCCAGCCGATTCCTTGATCCAGGCTAATTCTTCCTCGGTGACCAGTCGCTTGACCTTCGCAGGTGACCCGAGAATGAGACTCTTCGGCGGCACAACCGTCCCTTCAACAACCAAGGCTCCGGCCCCCACCACCGAATCCTCACCGACCATGGCTCCATCCATGATGATGGCACCCATTCCCACCAACACACGGTCATGAATGGTACAGCCGTGCAGGACCACGTTGTGACCGATTGTGACCTCATTGCCAATGATCAAAGGATGCGTGTCATGTGTGACGTGGAGCATGCAGAGGTCCTGCACATTGGTCCGCTTACCGATCCGAATGTAGTGCACATCACCTCGGATTACGGCATTGAACCAGACACTGCACTCTTCCCCCATGACGACGTCACCAATCACAACCGCCGTCGTTTCGACAAAACAGGACTTCGGAACCGTGGGTTTGATGCCTTGAAAGGTGCGAATCATGATGCGCACTCTAGGGGAATTGTTCGACCTTCCGCAAGGGGCTCATTGACAGCCTTTTTCACCCTCCCGTAGACTGCCTGCCATGTCACAACCCTTGATTCTTCCAAAGCGTGCGCGTTCCACCAAGGCCACTCGAGTCAATCAATCGGCAACGACCATCGGTTTCGTCAACCTGGGCTGCTCGAAGAATCAGGTCGATTCAGAGATTATGCTCGGGACATTGGTCACGGAAGGGTTTGAACTCACCGGCGATCCAACACAAGCCGAAGTGGTGATCGTCAATACCTGTGGCTTCATCGAGGAAGCGAAACAGGAATCAATCAACACGATCCTCGAACATGGCCATCTGAAGAAAACAGGAACGTGCCGCGTCCTGATCGCAGCCGGTTGCTTGGCTCAGCGCTATCAAGGAGACCTGCTGAAAGAGTTGCCGGAATTGGATGGTGTCGTAGGGACGGGAGAATTCGGAAAGATTGCCGAGATCTGTCGAGCGCTACTAGCGCCCAAGAAGCGACAACGCCGCCTCTGGATCAGTCAGCCTCCCTATCTCTACGATGAGTTAGCCCCTCGGTTGAGACTCGGTGCGCAGCACAGCGCCTATGTGAAAATCGCCGAAGGTTGCAATCGCAATTGTACGTTCTGCGCGATCCCGTTGATGCGCGGCAAACAGCGCAGTCGACCGGTGGACTCTATCGTGGCAGAAGCACGCCGGCTCGCTGCGGAAGGAGTGAAAGAGATCAACCTCATCTCGCAAGACACCATCAACTATGGGGTCGATCTTGGCCTTCGCCAAGGGCTTCTGTCGCTTCTTCGTGAATTGGTCAAGGTGGATGGCCTGCACTGGATCCGGCCGTTTTACCTCTATCCTCAACAGATCACCGATGATCTCCTCGATCTCTATGCAGGGGAAGAAAAGATCGTCAAGTATATTGATATGCCGCTCCAGCATATCAATGACCGGATGCTCACCCGCATGCATCGCCTAGGAAATCGAGCCGTCATCGAGAGTCTCGTGGATCGCATCCGCACGCGCATTCACGGAGTCACTTTCCGGACGGCCTTCATCGTCGGCTTCCCAGGAGAGACCGACGCCGCCTTCACTGAGCTGCGGGACTATGTGGAACAGGCTGAGTTCGACCGAGTCGCGGTGTTTGTCTACTCGGATGAGGACGGCACTCCGGCAGCGCAGTTAGACGACAAAATTGAGCGGGACGTGATGGATGACCGCCGCAATGCAATCCTCTCTATCCAGGAAACGATTGCTGCGTCGAAGGGGACGGCGAAGATCGGCTCAATTCTTGATGTCCTGATTGACGGGCGATCCGAAGAGACGGAGGGCGTCCTCGAAGGGCGTCACGAAGGGCTCGCACCTGAAATCGACGGCGTCGTCTATGTTGACGAGGACTCAGCCGATACCGCTTCCAAGGCCTCCGATCCGGCACCCGGTGACTTCTATAGAGTCCAGATCACCGACGCGGCGGGATTCGATCTCGTCGGACACATCGTCACCTCGACGGCTCACTGAGTGCGGCACCTTGCTGCCCCTGTCATACCCTGATCGTTACGACTCCAGAGAGAGTACACACTCATGGCTGCACGGAAAAAAGATTCGATCGTTCTCCTGATTCGGTGCAAAGACCGCAAAGGCATTGTCGCACGCGTGTCGGGGTTCATTCACGATTTCGGCGGCAATATTCTCGACTCCGACCACCATACCGACGAAGAAACAAACGCGTTTCTCATGAGAATGGAGTTTGCCACGGATGGACTTCAGCTGCCTCCCGGCGATATTCCGTCCGCCTTTGAGCCGATCGCGAAAGTGTACGAGATGCACTACGAAGTGTATTCGTCCAACCAGCGGCCTCGTGTCGGTCTCATGGTCTCGAAACAGGATCACTGTCTGGCCGACCTTCTCCAACGGCACCGTCGAGACGAGCTGCATATCGACATTCCCATCATCATTTCGAACCATGACACCTGCGCGGGCTGGGCTCAGCTTTTCAATATTCCCTATACCGTCTATCCCGTCACGAAGGAAACCAAACCACAGCAGGAGCAACAGGTCGCAGCCCTGCTGAAGGAACATCACGTCGAGCTGGTGGTCATGGCTCGCTATATGCAGATCCTCAGCGCTGATTTTCTAGCTCAGGTCGGCTGCCCCGTCATCAACATCCACCATTCCTTTCTTCCGGCCTTTATCGGAGCCAACCCCTACCGACAGGCATACGACCGTGGCGTGAAGATCATTGGAGCGACCGCCCATTACGCGACCCAAGACCTGGACGAAGGACCGATCATCGAACAAGACGTAATTCGCGTGGGACATCGGGATACGGTGGAGGATCTCGTTCGGAAAGGGCGGGATCTTGAGGAAGTCGTGCTGGCAAGAGCTGTTCGTCGCCACGTTGAGCGCCGAGTCCTGGTGTACGGGAGAAAAACCGTGGTCTTCGATTAAAAGATCTTGAAACGGAGCCACAGGCAGGGAGAAACAGGATGTTGCCTCCCCCCTGCCTTCAAACACAGCATAATTCTACACTTTGACGGATACGAACAATGAATTTCCTCGCCGAGTGATCAGAATCAGGACGCTGGCTCCTTTCTTGAGATCTGCGAAAGCCTTTTCAAAATCTTTGACAGACTTGATCGGTCGCCGATTCATTTCTTGGATTACGTCTCCAGCAGAAAGACCGGCCCTCTCAGCACCGCTGTCTGGATCAACCCTTGTCACCACAACACCCTGCGTTCCCTGGAATCCAAGCTGTCTTGCCCGGTCGTGATCTAGCTCCTCAACCACAAGGCCCCACAGAGCATCGTCTGCATCTCCGTGTTGCACCTTCGCAACTTTAGAGTCGTCCGGCTGCTCACCGACCCTGACGGTCACCTCACGTTCATGTCCATCACGAATGACGATGAGTGTCACTCTGGCACCAACGGTGGTCCTTGTGACAAGTCGTTGTAACGCGACACCATCTTCTACGGAAGTACCGTGATAGCTGACGATCACATCCCCCTGCTTGAGACCAGCCTGGTCCGCAGGACTCCCTGCTTTCACATCACTGATCAACGCGCCTTTCGCATCCTTGAGGCCGAATGCCGTGACGAGATCCTGGTTCAATCCCTGAAGCTCAATCCCCAGATATCCGCGCACAACCTTCCCGGACTTTATCAGACTCTCATATATCGGCTTGGCCATCGTGGTCGACACGGCAAACCCGACCCCCTGATACCCTCCCGTCTGGGAAAAGATCGCCGTGTTGATGCCCACCAGCTCCCCTTTGGTATTCACCAGTGCACCGCCTGAGTTGCCCGGATTAATGGCAGCATCCGTCTGAATAAAATCTTCGTACTGGGTGATGCCCATTTGGCCACGACCCACCGCGCTCACGATTCCAAGTGTCACAGTGGAATTGAGCCCAAAGGGGTTACCTACCGCCAAGACATACTCACCGACCTGTAGACTCGATGCATCACCCCAGGTCATGGTGGGAAGATGGCCGGCGTCGATCTTGACTACGGCGAGGTCACTCTTTGGATCCACTCCGATGATCTTGCCCCTAAATTCCCGCTTGTCGGGAAGTGTGACGCTCACCTCACGTGCCTGAGCAATCACATGATTATTGGTCACGATATAGCCGTCCGGTGAAATGATGACACCAGACCCTTGCCCTCTCCGAGGTGCTCGATGGTCAAAAGGGTCTCCAGGTCGTCGACCACGAGGTCCGAATGGTTTCCCAAAGAATTCCTCCATTCGCTCTCGTAGCTCGTCTGGGACAGGGGAACCGTCGGCCACATTCTCCGTCATGACCGTCGTAATGTTCACGACCGCTGGAGTGACTCGCTTCGCAACGTCTGTAAAGCCTGGCACCGGTGAAACAACGGCACCAGCCGGAGTACCCTGTGACAGAGCCGTGAATGCAGAGGACACGGTCGGTGAGTGGTCGCTCCAGAGCAACGCGCCACTCACCAGGCAGATTCCGAGAATAGAGCTGATGGTACGACGGGGATGTGATGACATGATTCCCTCCTTCATCACGCTGCGGATCACGTGCTCAAGGCTCTTCGAACTTTTCACTGCACAGCCGGCTGTTCGATATCGAGTACTAGAACTACCAACCGGTGATGAGAGGGAGATTAATCGAGGATTAAACGTGGCTAAGCTGGAAGAGCCGCAAGCGGCAGCACAACCGTGAAAGTCGATCCCTGGCCAAGCGCACTCTTGACCTCAACCCGCCCCTTATGAAGATCTGCGATCCAGGCGCAGATGGCAAGCCCAAGTCCTGTTCCCTTCTTGGTATGGGCGCGAGCCACATCCGTGCGGAAAAAGCGTTGGAAGATCTTCTTGTGGTCAGCCTCGGCGATGCCAATCCCATGATCGGTGATGGAAAGCCGGGCTTCTTGTCCGTCTTTCAATAACGAGATTTCAACTTTTCCGCCGGAGTTCGAATACTTCATCGCATTCTCAACGAGATTCAACAGCAATTCACGAAGCCGCAGGTCGTCCCCTTGAACAATGACCGGCATGACCGTTCCAAGCACCACTTCGATATTCCGCTCATGTCCCAGCAAAGTCGCCTGGCGATGGACGTCTTCCACTAACGACTGTAGGGCCACCGGCATGGACTCGACCTTCACCTCCCCCATATCGGCACGGGAGAGGAACAACAGTTCATCCACGATGCGGGTCATCCGATCAATCTCTTCGAGGTTGCTCTCCAGCACCGCTTTGTAATCCTCGAGCGGGCGAGATTTCCTGAGCACCAGATCTGTTTCGCCCTTCATCACGGTCAGGGGCGTTCTCAACTCGTGCGACGCGTCGCTGGTAAATTGACGGATTTGGCGGAACGAAGCATCCAATCGGCCGATCATATTGTTGAAGGTGGCCGCAAGACGCCCGATCTCATCGTGAGCCCCATGCATACTGAGTCGCTGACTGAGATCTCCTGCGGCAATCCGCTGTGCAGCCAGCGTAATCCTATCGACCGGGCGGAGGGCCCGCCCAGCCAGGAACCAGCCCCCAGCGAGCGACACGGACAACGCAATAGGGATCGCCACCAGAACAAGGACGAGGAATCGATGGAGCGTCTCTCCGACTGACTCCATCGAGGTCCCAACCTGCACGATATACAACAGATTGCCTCGATACATGATCGGCATGGAAATCAACCGCAAGGGAGGCTCCTTGGGATACTTGGCCGACTCATAAATGCTCTGTCCGGCAAACGCGGCGTCAAGGGCCGTCCGGCTCAGTGGAACCTCGTGTTGTTTGATGTTCGGAGATCGAATCGTGATGGTGCCGGAAGGGCTGAAGATCTGAAAGAACTTATCGATTCGCGTCAGCTCCGGAAACTGAGAGAGCAGTACGTCTTCATCGATCAGAGGAAGAAATCCGTTCGTTTCGAGCAAGCGCACGGCCGTCGTCGCCGTGTCCTCCAACGATTCATCAACGGTATCGCGGAGATTTCTTGCCGTAATGGCATAAAGAACCACTGAAAACACGATCAAGACCAGGGCAAGCACGGTCCCATACCAGAGGGTCAACCGGACACGTAGCGGCATCAGCCACCTCCTGACCGATGAACGCGAACGAGAGTCGCGATGTGGGCTGGGGCCACATGTCTCCGCATCCTGCTAGTCGACCTTCAGCATATATCCGCTTCCCCGGATGGTATGGATCAATTTCTTCGTCCGACCTCGGTCGATCTTGTTCCGGAGATAGTTCACATAGACGTCGATGACATTCGTAAACGTATCGAAGTCCTGATTCCAGACGTGCTCGGAGATCATCGGTCTGGTGAGGACCCGGCCGGTATGACGCATCAGATATTCCAGCAAGGCATACTCCTTCAGCGTCAGATCGATGCGTTGCCCGCCTCGTGTCACCTCACGCGTCGCCGGATTGAGCAACAAGTCGTCGACCTGAAGCACTCCCGGACTTTCCGTTGCGCCACGGCGCAGTAAGGCACGAACCCGTGCCAACAGCTCATCGATGGCAAAAGGCTTCGTGAGATAGTCATCGGCACCGGCATCCAGCCCTTTGACTCTCTGATCGATCTGCGATTGAGCAGACAGAATCAGCACCGGCGTTTGGATCCGTTCACGACGAATATTCTTGAGCACATCCAACCCGGACATGCCCGGCAACATGACATCAACAACCAGGAGATCATAGTCGGTCGCCAATGCCATCTCCAACCCCTTCGCCCCGTCTTCACAGAGATCGACGGCGTAGCTTTCTTCTTCCAATGCCCGCTTGATGAAGCAACCGACTTTGGTCTCGTCTTCGAGGACAAGCACCCGCATACCTACTCCTACAAAGATTGATCAGGGAGCTGATTATACCAAACGACGCACCATGAATCTTGGAGCTCAAGAAAGCCGGCGGAAAGCCTGATTCACCTGCGTCGACAGGCTCGACATAGGCAAGAGGGCAGAGGATGACAGGGCTTTGCCTCACGGGGATGAGGGGGGTAGCAGCACAGCTAGCCCACATTATTCATGACGGTTTGTCATGAAACCACCAAGACGCTATGCGAGACGGGTACGCGGAGCGCCGAGGGACCGAGGCATACTTGAAACAGTATGTCGAGGTCACGAGGGGCGAGCCTGCCCGCCTAGCTGCAGCGCAACCGCAGCCAGGCTTGTCGCAGCGGCGTATCGGTGGTTGCACTAAAAGCGCTCATGAATAATGCGGGCTAGGTGGAGTCGCCGGGGAAGGTCTGTTCCACAGAGGTAATCATAGGTTTCCCATCACGGATCGTAAACACTAGGGTCTCTTCGCCTTCTGCCTTGAATTCGTGATTGGCCGGTCTGAGGGTCTCAATGGACTTGAAGGACACCTTGGCACTTCGTTCATCCGCAGCCAACGAGACCGACGTATTCGTACGCGTGAAGTCGTGGTCGCTTGGGAAGGCGAACGCCATGGCGAGCGTCTTGCGATAGTCGTCCCTGGTCAGCAAAGCCGTTTGCTGTTGTGGACCTTGCTTCAGATGGATGGTGATCGTTGCGTCATACGAAATATGACGGAGGACCCCCTCGACATCTTTTCTCCGAACGGCCTCGTCGAGAGCTCCGAGAAGCCGATCGATTCCTTCACGAGTGAGGCGCATATCCCCAGGCCTGGAGTTCGACTGATGCTCCGTCAGCGATGCAGTCCGTTGACTATGGGGTGTCAAGAACGTGGTCGGGAGCCCGGGGCCGTTGAAGATCACGTATCCGCCTATGGCCAGGAGGCCGAGAGTCAGCGTGATCATGAGGGCTGTTCCCTTAAAGGAACGATCAGTGGATGGCTTTCCAGAATCCTGACTGGAGCTTCGACTTGTGGCGGTCATGGTCAACGCTCCGAACTCGATTGATCACCTCACCATAGCGTGAATTCTCAGAAAAGCAACGAAAGAGCGAGGCCATGCACATTCATCTCCCTGTGGAATGAACCAAGTAGTTCCGGAGGGTAACCACGGGCCTCATACCTGATCGCTCAGCGCTCATCATGGTTATGAACTTTCTCCATTAAGGAGCGGCTCAGGTCGCTTGGAAATGTGACGATCCCATGGTAGGCTGCGCGGTCAACGCGGCGAAGGGTGCGTCGTGCACTCGTGGCGGTCTCAAAAACCGAACAGAGGATGGATGACTTCATGAACAGTCCGACATGGCTTCAACCGACGGATGACTTTGTGCATCGACACCTTGGTCCAACCGATGCAGATATTCAAGAGATGCTGGCTACTTTAGGCCACCAGTCGCTCGATACATTAGTCGATACGACCGTTCCACCTGATATTCGTCTTCGGCAAGCCTTGGACATTCCCAACGGTGAGGGCGAGCAAGCCGTTCTCACGCGACTCCAGGGAATCGCAGCTCAGAACAAGGTCTATCGGTCGCTGATCGGCATGGGATACTACGACTGTGTCACGCCTGGGGTGATTCAACGGAACATTCTCGAGAATCCGGCTTGGTATACGCAGTACACTCCATACCAAGCTGAAATCTCACAAGGTCGATTGGAAGCGCTTGTCACCTTTCAGACCATGGTCAGGGACCTGACCGGTCTTCCGCTGGCCAATGCGTCCCTGCTGGATGAAGCAACGGCGGCCGCAGAGGCGATGGCGATGTGCTACGCGATCGCCCGCCATGACGGTCAGGAACGCCATGAGTTCTTCGCCTCACACGACTGCCATCCACAAACTCTCGCGGTGCTACGGACAAGGGCTGAACCCCTGGGCATCGTCCTCAAGACCGGAGTCCCATCAGCCGCTGATTGTGCCCGTCCAGAGCTGTGCGGCATCCTTCTGCAGTACCCGGCCACGGACGGGTACGTGGGTGATTTCAGTGCGTTGGTGACCCAGGCTCATGAGGCCGGAGTTCTGGTCGTCGTATCCACCGATCTCCTCGCCCTCACGATACTCCGTTCACCCGGAGAATTCGGCGCCGATATTGCTGTCGGCTCGACTCAACGGTTCGGCGTCCCCATCGGCTTCGGTGGACCCCATGCCGCGTTTCTGGCGACCAAAGAAGAGTTCAAGCGGCAGATGCCTGGTCGACTCGTCGGCGTCTCCAAAGATGTCACCGGCAAACCGGCCATCCGGCTCTCACTTCAAACTCGAGAGCAACACATCAGACGGGAAAAGGCCACGAGTAACATCTGCACCGCTCAGGTCTTGCTGGCGGTGATGGCCGCCATGTTTGCGGTCTACCACGGGCCGGATGGGCTGCGTCGCATCGCGGAACGGATCCATGGCCTGACGTTGTTGCTCGCGGAGGGCCTGCGTCGCCTTGGATTCGAGGTGTTGCCTAAGGTCTTTTTCGATACGATTCGACTCCCAGTTTCCAAGTCCCAGGCCGAGCAGATCGTTGCGAGGGCAGAGACACAAGGAATCAATTTCCGACAGTATGAGGACGGCTCCATCGGCTTGTCGCTCGACGAAGTCAGCTCCGAGCAGGAGATACATCGCCTCCTACAGATCTTCGTCGGCCATGACCAGTTGCCGTTCTGCCTCTCGGACCTTGCTTCCTCTGTTGATCTGAAATACCCCGCTCCACTGATGAGAAGCAGTCCATATCTCACGCATGAGGTATTCCACCGCTATCACTCTGAACACGAAATGCTCCGCTACCTCTACCGGCTGCAGGCGCGCGATCTCTCACTCGTGCACTCAATGATCCCGCTGGGTTCCTGCACGATGAAGCTCAATGCGACATCAGAAATGCTGCC
Organism: uncultured Nitrospira sp.; assembly: GCA_902500805.1. GTDB lineage: Bacteria > Nitrospirota > Nitrospiria > Nitrospirales > Nitrospiraceae > Nitrospira_D. The sequence goes on from CABVSA010000042.1 coordinate 27,338, forward strand.
CGTCACCTGGCCCGAGTTTGCCCGTCTGCATCCGTTTGCCCCGGTTGACCAAACCCGTGGCTATCAAACCCTGTTCCGTCAACTGGAAGGTTGGTTGGCCGAGATCGCAGGATTTTCGGCCTTTTCGCTTCAACCGAATGCGGGCTCACAGGGCGAATACTCCGGCTTGATGGTGATCCGGGCGTTCCATCGGTCAAAGGGTGAGGGACACCGGGATGTCTGTTTGATCCCTGTCTCAGCCCACGGGACAAATCCGGCCACCGCCGCCATGGTCGGCATGACCGTGGTCGTCGTCGCGTGCGATCGCAACGGCAATGTGGATGTCGCGGATCTGGAAACCAAAGCGGCTGAATACCGAGACCGATTGGCGGCCCTGATGCTGACCTATCCCTCGACCCATGGCGTGTTTGAGGCCAGCGTGCGGCGCATTTGCCAAATCGTCCATACCCACGGGGGACAGGTGTATATCGACGGAGCCAATATGAATGCCATGGTCGGCCTCTGCCGTCTCGGCGATATTGGAGCCGATGTCTGCCACCTCAATCTCCATAAGACGTTTTGTATTCCCCATGGCGGTGGTGGACCCGGCGTGGGACCCATCGGCGTTGCACGGCACCTGATGCCGTTTTTACCAGGGCACCCCGTCGTCAAGCTTGGTGGCCCACAGACAATCGGGTCCGTGTCAGCGGCGCCGTTCGGCAGTCCAGGGATTCTTCCGATCTCCTGGACCTATATCGCCATGATGGGACGCGAAGGCCTGACCAAGGCAACACAGGTCGCCATTCTCAATGCGAACTACATGGCCAAGCGCCTGGAAAAGCACTACTCCATCCTGTACCGCGGAGAGTCAGGATTGGTGGCGCATGAGTTCATTTTGGATCTGCGTGAATTCAAGGAGAGCGCCGGTGTCGAGGCGATGGATGTTGCCAAACGACTGATGGATTACGGCTTCCATGCGCCGACCGTGTCGTTCCCCGTGGTGGGTACTCTCATGGTCGAACCGACCGAAAGCGAATCGAAGCAAGAACTCGATCGTCTCTGCGAGGCGCTCATCTTGATCCGCGCCGAAATTCAGGAAATCGTCGACGACCGCCAGCCACGGACTAACAATGTGCTGAAGAACGCGCCCCATACCGCCGCGAGCGTGACCGGGACGGAATGGAACCGACCCTACAGCCGCGAGCAGGCCGCATTTCCTGCCCCGTGGGTCAAACAGAGCAAGTTCTGGCCGAGTGTCAGCCGCATCGATGAGGCCTACGGCGACCGCCATCTCGTGTGCAGCTGTCCGCCGATCGAGACCTATCAGAACTAATCGAAGCTCTACTACCCTTATCCGACCCCTGGCTGGTAAGCCAGCCAGGGGCTTGACTTGTTTCTCTCTTTGCCAGATTTTCCCAATAAAGCGTACAGTGGACTCATTTCTGAGGAGGACACCCCATGACCGACATTGGACGTCGAGGCTTTCTGGTCAGGACAGGCTTGGCCTTGAGCACAGCGGTGCTGGCGAGTGCATCCTCTCGCACCTTGGCCAATCAGCAACCCTCGCCATACCGCTTCACAAACTGGGAGGACCTGCGAACCCAGTTTCTCCTCTCTCCACAGCTTATACACATGGCTGCGTTCTTCCTTGCATCCCATCCTACCTCGGTGCGTAAGGCAATCGAACGACATCGAGCCGGCCTGGATGACGATCCGATCGGCTATTGGTTTGAACAGGAAGAGAAACAGGAGGCGAACGTCCTCAAGGCGGCAGCCGAATATCTGGGAGCCAACCCTACCGACATCGCCTTGACCGACAGCACGACGATGGGACTGGGGCTTCTCTACGGAGGCCTCAAGCTTGGCAACGAGCAGGAAATTCTGACCACGACCCACGACCACTATTCGACCGAAACTGCGCTGCGGCTTCGCGCCGAACGGACAGGCGCCATGGTACGACTGATTCACCTCTATCGTTCACTCAAGACCGTTTCACGCGATGAAATCGTCGAATCGCTGCGTAAGGGCATCACCCCGATGACGCGCATTGTGGCCGTCACCTGGGTGCATTCCAGCACAGGCCTCAAACTGCCGATTCATGAGATGGCGCAGGCGATCCAGGCCATCAATCGTTCACGGGATGAACGGGACCGGATCATCTTCTGCGTGGACGGAGTCCATGCATTGGGAGTCGAAGACTTCCGTGTGGATGAACTCGGCTGCGATTTTCTCATCGCCGGAACGCATAAGTGGATATTCGGTCCACGCGGCACCGGGCTCGTCTGGGGCCATCCGAAGGCCTGGCCGATCGCCAGGGCAACGATCCCAACGTTTAGCGGTCAGGCCTATGACCTCTGGATGGAGAACAAGTCCTCAAAGGGTCTCCCTCAATCAGTCCATATGACTCCCGGCGGATTCCATTCGTTTGAACATCGCTGGGCATTGGATGAAGCCTTCCTATTTCATCAGGCCATCGGGAAGTCCGAGGTGACGCAGCGGATCTATGAATTGAATCAACAGCTGAAGCAAGGCTTGGCAGCCATGCCCCATGTCACATTACATACACCGATGTCGCAGGATCTATCTGCTGGGATCACCTGTTTTGAGGTAGCGGGAATGTCACCGCGCCAGGTCGTGGAGAAGCTCCGGCAACGTAACATCGTCGGCAGCGTGACGCCCTACGCCACGAAGTATGTCCGGCTCGCACCATGTCTTATCAACTCGCCCAAAGAAATCGAGACGACGCTGGCAGAGATCAGAAAGTTGCAGGCGTCGTAGGGTCGGGGACAGAAAGCCGTTCGTGGTGAGCCTGTCTAACCACGAACGGAGGCTCTGTGGAATGAATCGGAGGCAAAGGGTCAAAGGACAAAGTGCAAAGGGTTAGGGAATGTCCTGAACGAGACGAAACCCGATGCCGTAGCTCCGGTCGTCGGTGAGGTAGCTGATCCGAGACGACACACGGAGGAAATCCGGTTCGAAGTTCCAGGAGCCACCGCAGATCAGGCGCTGGCCACCCTTTTCGTCATTCCAATCCACACACCACTCCCACACATTGCCAGCCATGTCATAGCAGCCGTAGGGACTCACCCCATTTGAATACTGACTGACCGGGGTGGTGTGACCGATGCCAGATTCCTCACCATTGCATTTATTCTTGTCGAATTCCTCGCCCCAAGGGTACTGACGCCCATCCTCGCCTCGCGCTGCCTTTTCCCATTCCTGTTCGGTGGGAAGACGCTTGCCGGTCCACTTGGCGTAAGCTTCGGCCTCGTAGTAACTGACGCCCACAACGGGATGATCGGGCTTGTTCCATATGGGATCATTCCAATGTTCAGGCCTTGCAATGTTCCTTTCCGTTTTCCATTTCCATCCTTCGTCTGACCAGTACTGCCTCTTCTCGTAGCCGCCAGCTAGTACGTACGCTCGATACTTCTCGTTCGTCACAGGGTACTGATCGATCCAATAGTCATAATCGATCACTTCGCGAGTCTTTTGTTCGCCATACAGAAATGGCCCTTTCGGCACTTTCACCATGTCGACTGGTGCGGTAGGAGTAGCTTGCTTCGTCTCATTGAGAACAGGCTTGGATGAGGTGTTTCGTTCTGGCTGAATCTCACTGAAACCACGCACCTGTTGCTTGAGGAATTCAATCAACCTGTTCACGTCCTTGTGAAAATCGGTTCCGGATCGAACGTCCAACCCATGCCGATAGGAGAGCTCTTGGACGCTGTCTGGCAGCCGTTCTGCGTCTGGGATCTTGGCACCTCGGACCAGCACCGGGATGATCGGAATCTCCCGCTTCAATGCAGACTCAATTTCAATCCTGACGAAATCTCTTGGATCTTCAAGCCTCGACTTACCCTCGCCGTTCTTTGTTCCAGTCCAGTCTGGCCCAATAACAGCCAGGAACACATCGCACTTACTCACCTGCTCATCCAGATGCTTGCGAAAGTCCACACCAAAGGGAATGGATGAAGTTCCCCCCATTGTTTGCACAGGTTTTCATCTGAAAGAAGCGTATGAATT
>CABVSA010000043.1 GCA_902500805.1 uncultured Nitrospira sp.
ACCTCCAGCCCTCTCATTGTAGGTTGAAGGCGTCCACTTTTTCGAGCTTACCTCATGTCACCAACCCGATCGGATTCTTCCAATTCAGTTTCCCTTCTCCCAAATCGGGTACATTTTGGTCTTCTCCGGGCAGTCCATCCCCTGCAGGCGGATACGCTCGGCTTCCCGTGGTGTAGGAATTCTATAGTGTCGCCGTCGAGGAAAGAGATCACCGGCCCCATGAAGTCAGCACAGGCCTTGCTCGTAATGCAAAAGAACAGAAGGTGGCAAGCGTGGCGCTTACGTGTACCAAGTCACTCCCTGAGAACTTTTTTGAAACAGTCACCGGCGTTGATTGCCTTCAGCGTTGCACAGCTGAGGATCTTGGAGGACCCTTTGGCGTCGTTATAGATCAGGACAGCAAACATCTGGCCGTCGCGACAGGTCACATTCCAAATGGCATCATCCGACTTCGTTGACCCCTGGAAGAAGCTTCGTGTCACGGAGTCACAGCGTTGTCCACTGCCTTGAAGAAACTTGGCGAAGAGCGTGTTCCGGTCTCCCGCTGTCATCTGCAGTATACGGCCATGGGCGGGGTTTGCTGATGCCTCTTGTATCCAGATTCCCCCGAGCAAGAGAACAACAATAAGCGCATGAACCATCTTGTATCCTTCCTGTTGCTGATTCTATTTGGCGAGGCAGACCCAGGGTTGCCGTCTGTCCTGGTTTAGGTGTCGTTCCCCGGGTCATCTTCATGCCCATCTCAATAATCCGTCCGATGTACCCCAACAACTCCACCGATCGCTTGGAGTCCATCCCGTTTTGATTCAAGCCCTCGAGAATGTCATTCACGACGTTTTCTTCGGTCTGATCCATCCCGTCCGGCGATGGGAACATGGTTTCAGGGAGTCGAGCGCGTGGATTCTTCGTTCATAAGACCCAATCAGTCTTTGGCCGGTAGAACATCACGAGTGAGGATGCTTTCCGTGAGGCCGAGAAGCGGCTCAACCGGTACATCCAGGAGAAAACGAGTACAGGTTCAGTGAGACCTGGGAGAGTTGAGCGGAAAGGTAGTTCGGATGAAAGTTCACAACCTGTTGAAATATGGCGGAGGGGGCGAGATTTGAACTCGCGGATGAGTTACCCCATCTCCGGTTTTCAAGACCGGCACGTTCGGCCGCTCCGTCACCCCTCCAAGCCAAGCTCGCCTCAGCGGACATTGTTCAGTATCCCATATGGGATCGCGCAGTATACGGTGTTCCAGTGGGCTTGGTAAACACCCTCCCTCGATTTCTTATAGAAGAGATTCTGACGACTCGCTCAACCCACGACCGACACATGGACTCAGCTATCGCTTCAGACTCGTAAATCGAATAAGCTGCAAGAAGCGTCTTTGCCTATCCCTGAACCAGCGACTAAAAGGAGAATCTATGAAGTGTCCTCAATGTCTTACGGAAAACAACTTCTCGGCCACAAAGTGCGCAGTGTGTGAACAGGTATTGAACGCGCCTCGACCAAAACCAGTGAGATACATGAGCTTCTACGGGGAATATTTTGCCTTTCGGGAACTGGTAACTCCGCAGCTGATTAAAGTGATCTACTTTGTCGGAGCCTGCTTCATCACCGCTGCCGGGCTGTTGTCCATTTTGTCTCCTGATGCTCTGGATGGGTATATGGCTGGTCCAATTTTCACCCGCCTGGGCGGAATCGCGGCGCTTGTGATGGGTAATCTCGTCTGGCGCATCATGTGTGAAGGGGCCATCCTGCTCTTTAGTCTGCATGAGTTGCTGGTCAGCATTGATACGCGGGCTGGGTTGCTGGTGCGGCAGGGCAAACGCATCGAACCGTGAGCTGGCTCAATCAGGGTTCATACAGAAAAAATTCTATCGCCGCAAAGAACACTCGCCGATTTGATGGGCGCGATGGATGGCGCTGCATCGCCCGAATCAGGTCAGGGTTAGGGTGAGTTTCGAGTTCCCACTCGGAGATTTTTCGACGCCATCGACGAGGTATCGACGAGAGGCGCTCTCGAAGAGAGCTTGGTTATCTGTCTGACTAATTCTGGGATAGCTGAGCCCGACTCCGCTAATATCCTCTACCACGACCGTCGTCGCGCTTGAGGTAATCGGTGGGATAGATACCCTTGGCTAGCCCCTGCAAGGCCTTTGCGTACCGCTTCGGCTTTGGCACAATCAGCGTCAGGTCGTCCTTTACGACCACCAGCAATTCATCTCCACCCTTGACGCCCATTGCTTGCCTGGCTTCCTTCGGGATCATAATTTGATTCTTACTGCTGGGTTTTTGCACAGCCATGATGCATCTCCCTGACACACACTTTCCCTTGCCATAGCAACGTAAAGCACGACAATCACGGCGTAGTGGGACTGCGTGCTTCGCCGCTGATGGGTGCAACCGCGAGATGAAAATGGTTGGGTGGGAGGTAGAAGTCGAACATCGTGATGGGATGCCGAAGGCTGGCCACGCCGAGTAAATCATACGTATGTCCAGCGAGGCGTCTTCATGGAATCAGTGACATGGTTCCCTACGATTAGAGGATTAGGAGTCTTCACGAAAGAATGTGTAGCCTGTCCTCTTTTCTGTTTCTATGAGGCATCGTTTCCTGTCAGGCAGATTAGGCCTTCACCAACTTAAAGCTCACCTGGTAGCGATAGAAGGCAATGTTTGGTGTCATGGCCAAGGCACGTCGGATTCGTGGGTCGTTCTCGTGCGCGATGATCATACCCAGCACGGTCTGCCCCTCCTCAGCTAACTCGTCCTGCACAAAGCTCATGTAACGAAGCGTCTGTCCTACCACGGAGTCGCTGGCACGCCCTTTCTTCAACTCCACCACCAGCAGTTGTTTCTTGTCCTTGCTGATCGCGAGAATATCAAGTGGACCGGTATCGGTCGGGTATTGTTGTGCTTTCTCGCCCTCCTCCTCGTAAATATCGTAGTCTTTGCCAAGTTCGGTGTGCGGCCAGTTCTTGATGAGAAAATCCTCAAGATGCTCCTCTAATGCGAAGGAGGTGGGATCTTCAATCGAGGCATCTGTTGAAATCAGCTTTACGGCGGGAACGCCGCCAATCAGTTTTTCGATCTCGGCGTAATGCTGCGTGACCCTGCTCACCGTGCCGATTGCCCCTGTGGAGTTCCGCAACGCCTCGCTCATAGCCGCCCGATCGAGGCCCACGTTTAACCAGGTGACGGGGCGGCGGTGGAACAGGATCTTGCCGGGTTGGTAGTAGTAGCCGCCGTTGACTTCACCTACGCGGTACTTGCCCGTTCCGTCTGGACACAAAACCACGTCCCCGTTCTGAATGCCCTTTGACACCGTCCACAACGCGCCACAGGCCAGCCCTGCAGCAATCTTGGTTTTGTCTGGGTGCGCGGCTAGGTAAACAGGGATGAACTCCCTATTAAACGCCCGCCAATCGTCGGGTAGCTTGTTGGTGAGATCTTGGTTGATACCGAAGTCTGTGCCGATGAAGTTGCCGTTGAAACACTCCTCTGCATGAACGCTCTTCTGTCCCAGCATGACGCGATAGTAGCTCTTCATAGGATCATAGTCTCCCGTTGAGTGCATGGTGCAGAATCGACTGCCACCATCTCCGGCGCGGCGAGCTTTTTCTGGTAGGTAGCGGCAAGGTCGTGTTGGTCGAGAGGGTTAGCCATATTCGGGCCAAGGCTAGGCCGTACCTGGGAGAGTGTCAAGGCCGTCATGATATCAAGTGGAGCAGTGTAATACGCGGTTCATCGTCTTGAATTTTCAGGCCGTGGCCGTTGGGATCCGTGGAATTGTTTGGACTGAATGGACTCCCGACGCTGTGATAATTCTTGATAGTGGGTAGGGCGCCGGATACTGCTTATAATGGAGATGATGGGTCGCGCAGTCTACGATGTCTCTGTAGGTTTCGTAGAAACCCATTGTAAACAGAGGTCATTTGCTCAATGGCAAATTGCCAGTGTTCACGGAGTGGATTTGTGTTTTTCTCTGAGTCCGTCGTTCTGCCTAACGGGATGGTCAAGACTTCTGGCTGCCGCGTTTGGCATTGTAGCGGGGATTGTCGTACACCAACTCTGCCCGTTCATGCTCCGCCCATAACCGCACGCCATAGACTTCTTGTAACTCCTGCTTGGCCTTCTCGTCGCCTTTTCTCGCCTTTCGAAACAAACTCTGGCGATGCATGTCTTCTTCTTCTTGACTCAGTGACCACTGTGCTCCCATTTCAGCTCCTTTGTTGTACTCCGCTCGCTTAGCGGAGGGCGGTTGTACACGAGTTAGACTCGCAATTCAAGGTGCGAGGAATTCGAAATTGTCCAGGGTGGTCGGTGCAGATTTCGGGTACGCTAACGGAAACGCGGTGGGGAGAGTTTCAATCTTTGGTGATTCTTTCCACCCCTCCCATAAATGGCCGTAACACCGGTGGAATATCAACCGATCCATTAGGCTGTTGAAAGTTTTCCAAGATAGCTACTACGGTGCGCCCAACCGCTAGGCCGGACCCGTTGAGCGTATGGACAAAGTCGGTCTTTGCGTCTTTTTTCCCGCCGGTCGGCCGATACTTGATGCTCGCGCGTCTGGCCTGAAACGATTCGAAATTGCTGCAGGACGAAATCTCGCGATACTGTTGTTGAGACGGGAGCCACACTTCAAGGTCATAGGTTTTGGCGGCAGAAAATCCCATGTCTCCGGAGCAGAGCGCCATCACACGATAGGGAAGATTCAAGTCCTGCAAAATCGATTCTGCATGCCCTGTCAGTCGCTCAAGCTCCTCATAGGACCGATCGGGCGTGGTGAACGCAACGAGTTCCACCTTGTTGAATTGGTGGAGTCGTATGAGGCCTCTGGTGTCTTTTCCGTAGGATCCCGCCTCTCGCCGAAAGCAGGGTGTATAGGCGGTATACCGCAGCGGTAAACGGTCTCCGCTCAGGATCTCTTCACGGTGCAGATTGGTGACCGGGACTTCCGCGGTAGGGATGAGGAAGTAGTCTTCGTCTTTCAGACGGAAGAGGTCTTCTTCAAATTTTGGAAGCTGACCGGTGCCTGTCATCGTCGAGCGATTCACCATGAGAGGCGTGATCACCTCACGGTATCCATGGTGGGTCGTGTGTCGATCAAGCATGTAGTTGATCAATGCGCGCTCGAGTCTGGCGCCGGCGCCACTCATGACGGAAAATCTGGCTCCGGCAATCTTTGCGGCCCGATCAAAATCTAAGATGCCGAGCTGTTCTCCGATTTCCCAATGGGGTTTAGGGGTATAGGAAAACGACGGGATGGTTCCCCAACGACGAACTTCAATATTTTCTGATGCATCGACCCCCACCGGGACGGAGGCATGGGGGAGGTTGGGGATGCGAAGGGCGACATCGCTCAGCGCCTCCTCGACTGTGCGCAACGTGCCTTCGGCCTCTTTGATACGGTCTCCCACCTGCTTCATCGCGGCCATGGCTGCTTCAGCCGGTTCTTTGGCTCGGCGTAGACGGGCGACTTCTTCAGAGCCTTTATTCAGTTCGAATCGGAGCTGCTCAACCTGCGTGGTGATCGTTCGTCGTTGTTCGCTTAACTGTTGGATGTCATGCCACTGGACGTCCTGTCCGCGTCGTCCCAGAGTGGTGCGGATGTGGTCGAGATTGTCGCGGAGCTGTTTCAGATCGTGCACAGGCTATCCTTTCAAAGCTCGTTGTTCGTGAAGCGCGAGTCTCGCATTGCCGAAATACTTGAGACCTGAAACTCGAAACTTGAAACGTACAGGCCATTTCGCCACAAAGAGTCGTGAATAATACGGGCTCGGTTTCCGAGAGTCAACGAAACGGCCACGGTGCCGCATCAGGCTCTCCTCGCCAGCGCCAAGGTTTGACATCAATCAGGCATGGGGGAGAGGATAGGCGCGATGCGTCGGATCTCCAATCCCCCCAACCCCTTTGAGTCTCGGCATCGGGACCTCCTTGAGCCGGCGGCTGTCGCCAAACTGACGCTCTATACCGACGACAGTCGAGAGATCTTGAGTCGTAACGACAGTCCCGACTTGCCGTTTCGCTGGAGTGTCAATCCTTATCGCGGCTGTTTTCATGCCTGTGCCTATTGCTATGCCCGTCCTTCTCATGAGTATTGGGGATTTGGCTCAGGAACTGATTTTGAGAGCAAGCTTGTCGTCAAACAGGATGCGCCCAAGCTGCTTCGACAGGCCTTCGAGAAGCCCTCGTGGCAGGGAGAGCTGATTGTGTTTTCCGGAAACACGGACTGCTATCAACCGCTCGAAGCCAGTCATGGATTAACCCGCGCCTGTCTGGAAGTCTGTGCCGAATATCGAAATCCTGTCGCAATCATCACGAAAGGAGCGCTGGTCCTGCGCGATCTTGATGTGCTTCTTCGATTGCAACGAGAGGCCTGGGTGCTGGTGTACTTCAGTATTCCCTTTTCGTCCGACGAGGTGGCCCGCAAGCTCGAACCACAAGCCCCGTCGATTACCAAACGGTTTGCTGCGATGAGCCTGCTGGCGGCAGCCGGTATTCCGACCGGCCTGTCGATTGCCCCGATTATTCCCGCGGTGAATGAAGAGGACATTCCGGATTTGCTGGAACGGGGAGCCCATGCCGGGGCTTGTACCGCGACCTATAGTTTGTTGAGATTGTCGGGGAGTGTGGAGTCGGTGTTTGTCGATCGGCTTGCGGAAGTATTCCCGGAACGGATCGGGAAAATCACCAATCGCCTCCGTGAGGTGAAAGGGGGAACGTTGACGGAGGGGCGATTTTTTAAGCGACAGGAGGGACAGGGGCCCTATTGGAATTTGATCACACAGCTCTTTGAGCTTGCGAAGCGGAAAGCAGGATTTTCGGACGATGGTATGAGTCCCATTCCGGAAACATTTTGCCGGCCAGGTCAGAGACAGCTCTCTCTGTTTTAGCCCGCATGATTCATGAACGCTTCTCCTGCAACCGTCGATATGTCGAGGCAATAGGCTACGGCGCTCGTTGGTCGCCCTTCGATAACACTCAGGCCGAGAGCTTGTCGAACGGCCGAAGGGTGATGCGGGCCTCGTGAAGCGTGAAGCGCGGGTCTCATGGTGCCTACATACTTGAAACCTGAAACTCGAAACATGAAACGTACAGGCCATTTCGCCACGAACCGTCATGATACTGTGGGCTAATTGGGAGACATGAAACATGAAGCGTAACCCAGGTTTTTTGAAACTCGTCGACCAGGCAAGGCAGCGGGTGAAAGAATGCAGCGTGGTTGAGGTGAAGACCCGTCTGGACCGGGGTGAGCAGTTTCATTTCATCGATATCCGTGAGGATCATGAGTTTGCTCAAGACCATGCCAAAGGCGCCAGGCATCTTGGGAAGGGAATTCTTGAGCGGGATATCGAGTCAGTGGTGCCCGATAAGCAGGACTCTATCGTACTGTATTGTGGGGGAGGCTATCGATCGGTGCTAGCTGCCGATGCGTTGCAACAGATGGGGTATGAGAATGTGCTCTCGATGGATGGAGGGATTCGCGCGTGGCGGGAATCTGGTTTCCCACTTGAATAGGGAAGCCCTGTATGCCTAGGGCTACTTGTTGACTCGATCGAACTCCTTAATCACCTGTTCAGTCAGATCAATCGCATCCTTGTGATAGATCACGATCTTGACGGTCTGCTCGCTCCCTTTATCGACAACGAGTGCGACTCCGCCTTTTTCAGCGACCGTTTGTGTCGCAGTGGAGATTTTCTTCATATACTCATCGACTAATTCCTTCTGCTTCTTTTGGAGCTCCAGATTGAATTCTTGCGCACGTTTCTGGAAGTCCTGGACCTTCGCTCGGAACTGCCCCTCCTTCTCTTTCTTTTCGGTGTCGGTCCACTTAGGGGCCTGTTCCTTCAGCTGCTTCTCGGTGTTGCGGAGCTCTTCTTCATCTTTGCCCAGGAGTTTCTGCCTGGTCGACACATATTCTTTCAGTCCTTCAAGCGCCCGCTTCCCCGCCTTAGATTTTTCCAGCACCGATTGCGGATCCACGACCCCCATCTTAAATTCAGCAGCCTGGCCGAATGACGCAAGGAGGAGAGGCATGGAAACAAACAGGACGGCAAGAAAACATGCTCGGAACGCAGACATAGACATAACGTCTCCTGTATGTGATCACCAACACGAAGAAGCGTGGGCAGAATAACCGTGGATCAATTGGTCTGTCAAGCGAATGGCAGGTTACCAGGAATCAAAACTGATGGGCTCTTCGCGAATCCAGACTTCGATCCCGTGTTGCCATTTCAATCGTCGTGCGACTGCGTTCAGTGCGCGTCCGTCCGCGTGGGTAGGATCGAACGGATCACGAACATGCTTCAGTTTTTCTTTTTTGAGCGGGGGCTTCAATCCTAGGTCCTTCATCGCAAGAGCCACCAGGTTCAATTGGAAGAAGCGGGGAATTTGATTCAGTTCGACTGCCGCCACCTCCACTGTTCCATCTGCCGCGCGATGTGTGTGGTAGAGCTCAATGACACGGCCTTTCAGCTGGGTCCGTTGGGACTCGGTGAATTCAAGCAAGGCCAACTCTACGAGAAGCGCGTTGGTTGCGCCATTGAACGACGGCATATCGAGCAGTTTGCTGAGAAATCCCATTGAAGTCCTCGCGGCAAGATCGTGAAGTCGTGATACGGAAGCCCGTTCCTTCTCAGGAAATACCTGAAGGCTTTGGGAGAGTGTACTGAAACAGGTCGGGTTTTTCTAGACTGCAAAAAGAGGGGGATGGCAGCTATAGATCAGTCGAAACGGGACCAGCCCCCCGCTACTTGAAGAGACCCTTGATGGCCTGGGTCGCGGAGTCTACTGTTTTCTGGATGGTGTTGGTTGCGGTATGCATCCCAGCTGCCGTCATGGCCGTGCCGACCTGCTGGACGATCGAGCCGAGGATCTGTTTGGTGATTTCTCCGGCGGTGACGCCGTTCGATTTCCTGCCGATGTCTTGGAGGTGTATGTCGGGGATCGGCACCGAGACGGCTTCGCCATTGAGCAGTTCGGCACTCACGTGGGCTTTCGCGGACTTCACGTACAGATGCTCGATGATGAGTTTCTTGCCTGATTCCGAAGGCTGAGCCTTCTGCTTGTTGTGGCCGATGGACCGTTCGATGTTGCGTTGGAGTACATCGAGGTTACTGTTGCCGGCGGCATACTCGTACGTGATTTCCGGTTTGAGAAGGGTGAGTTCTTTGATCCGGATCACGTCGGTCGTCAGCGGCCTGATATCGAGCGTCATGCTGATTTCGTCGAGCGACAGAGCCTGTTTGGTCTTGAAGCCGTCAGGATTGCCGACCACCAGTCCATACAACGCCGCCTTGCCGTCGAGGGGATTGATGGTGGTTTTTGAGAGACTGATGGGCACACCGGTAATCTCAGGCCCATATCGGCGGATAGCGGAAGCGACCTGAGCATCCAGCGAGTTGTGCAGCCACCAGAGGCTTCCAGCTATGGCGACGACTCCAAGCGCTGTGATGCTCATCAGAAGTGTCTTCATGGATCTTGTTCGACCTTTTTGAAGTATAGCAAGGCGAGTTCAGGAGTCTATGGAGACTGTTATTGAGCGCTGTTCTTATCACGGGTTACTTCGGGCTGAGTCGGCGATTGTGCCTGAGGTGTCTCTCCTTCACCAACAGTGGTCGGTCTACACATTTCCCTGCCGGAGGACTGACTTGACGAACCAGAACGGGGCGGCTAAGAATGCCCAATTTTCGTTAGCCAGGAAGGTCACTATGAAGTTGTATCACGTGAAAAGGATAGTGTGTGCGATCGGGCTTCTGATGGCTGGGCTCGTCGGAGTCCCTGCATTTGCCCATGAAGATCGGACCCCAACAGGCTCGTGGGAAGGAGTTGCACAGTCAACCACGATACCGCTTCCCCCCTTGACCACCCTCTTGACGTTCGGTGCAGACGGCAATCTCGTCGAGTCACGCCGACTCTATCTCCCGCAGTCTCCGCTTGGCCCCGTGCTTGCCACTTCCGGTCACGGGGAGTGGCGCCGTTCGAAGAATGACAAATTTGAGGCCACGACCGTGCTGCTCTACCAAGGCGCTTCTGATCACCCCACTTCACCGGGCGTTGTAATTGGTCGGGAAAAGGTTCGGTATCAGTTTCAATTGATCCGCGGCGGCGAACAACTGCAAGGAACTATTTTGGTAGAGATTCACGATGCCGCGGGCAACATTGTCTTCTCTGGTCCAGGGACCATCGAGGCGACACGTATCCGGCCTCAATCCTTACCGTAATGCTAACTGACAGCCCATGTTGCACCTTCCCTTCCTTGACCTTCCTCTTTGGCGGCACCTATAATTCCGCCAGCTCTTGACTGCAACATACTGATTCAACGAGAAAAATGGCTGAATTCACCCACTTCAACGAATCTGGTCGGGCTCGGATGGTCGACATCAGTGCCAAGGAGTCGACTGAACGGGTAGCTACGGCTCAAGCTACAGTCTTCCTACTTCCTGAAACCCTTGAAAAGATTCAACGTGGCAAGATCGCCAAGGGCGATGTCTTGGCCGTCGCTCAGGTCGCTGGTGTCATGGGTGCGAAGAAGACGCCGGACCTGATTCCCATGTGTCATCCAATTTCGCTTACCAGCGTCGACATTGCCTTCAACGAAGAACCGCAGCCGGATCCAACAGGCCGCTGTTCGATTACCATTACCGCCACGGCCAAGACGACAGGACCGACGGGAGTCGAAATGGAAGCCATGACGGCCGCGACGGTCGCGGCGCTGACCGTTTATGACATGTGTAAGGCGGTCGATCGGGGAATGAGTGTTCGCGAGGTCTGTCTCTTGTCGAAATCAGGCGGAAAGTCGGGGACCTATACGAGGGAAGGCTGAGGTCAAGGCTACGCCATGATGGTGACGATCAAGTTATTCGGTATGACGAAACTGCTGGCGGGAAACCAGGGCTCCCTGTCGTTGAATGTGGCGAACGGCCGGCTGGTCAAGGACGTCGTCCGTGCCATCGAGATCAGCCACCCTGCAATCGGAGAACTCATTCAGAAGAAGAAGGTGTTGGTGTCGGTGAATCAGGACATTGCGCACGAAGACACGATGATCAGTGAGGGTGACGAGATCGCGCTGTTGCCGCCCTTTGCCGGAGGGAGTTCAATGAATACTGAGCTGGACGACAGCCAGTTTGTCCGTGTGCAGCGGGAGAATTTTTCTATTGATCAGGAGCTTAATCGCGTAAAGAGCCGGTCGAGACGGATTGGTGGTATTGCCACGTTCTTGGGCATCGCGCGTGATCGATCCCGCGGCAGAGATGTCGATGGGATTACGTTTGAGCACTATGAAGGGATGGCGCAGAAAAAGCTGCGCGAGATTCGTGAACGAGCCCTCAAAGAATTCGACATTCTCGAGTTGTTGATTATTCATCGGTATGGAGCCATCACGATCGGGGAGAATATTGTGCTCATCATCGCCGGGGCGGAGCACCGCGCCGATGCGTTCACCGCCTGTCGGTGGGCCATCGACGAACTCAAACAAATCACGCCGATCTGGAAACTGGAACATACGCCGGAGGGAGAAGTCTGGGTCGAGGAACATCCGTAGGAATGAGTAAAGTGTTAGGGGTGAGGGGTAAAAAGTCTTCGGAAGGAAGAGGGAGCCGGTGAGTTCAGACTCGATCAGTGCGGATCTTCCATCTGTGGTCGATATGTTTGGCCGTCCGCTCGGCAGCCTGCGGTTGTCCGTGACGGATCGCTGTAATCTTCGCTGCAGTTACTGCATGCCGGAGCCCGAGTATGTCTGGCTGCCGCGAGCGAACATCTTAAGCTTTGAAGAAATGGCGACGCTGGTCGGCGCTTTCACCGATTTGGGCGTTGACAAGGTCAGGCTGACAGGTGGGGAGCCTCTGCTGCGAAGAGACCTGGCGCGGTTGGTTCGGTTACTCCGACAAAACCGGCGTATTACTGAAGTTGCCTTGACGACGAACGGCATCCTCCTGGCAGAACAGGCGCAAGAACTCTACGAAGCGGGGCTTGATCGGATTACGGTCAGCCTCGATACCCTCCGCCCGGAGCGATTTCGCCAATTGACCAGACGGGATGAATTTTCACGTGTGGTCGAGGGGATTGAATCGGTCGGAAAGGTGGGATTTCCGAATCTGAAGCTCGACACGGTGGCGATTCGTGGATTCAATGACGATGAGCTGATCCCGTTGATTGAGTTTGCCAAACACTTCCAGGCCGAGGTGCGGTTTATCGAGTACATGGATGTCGGAGGCGCGAATGAATGGAATCCGGATAAGGTGTTGTCGCAGGACCGCATCCTCGATCTCTTAGGCCGGTGGTACGGCCAGATCATCCCGATTCCAGGGCGTGGCGCAGCTCCAGCCCAACGATTTCGCTTGCCGGATGGGACGATCTTTGGGATTATTCCCTCGACGACTCAGCCCTTCTGCGCCCATTGCGATCGTAGTCGCGTGACCGCCGACGGGATTTGGTATGTGTGCTTGTATGCTGCGTCGGGTGTGGATCTACGCAAACCGCTTCGGCGGGGTGCCGGTTCCGCAGAGATGCGAGAGCTGATTCGATCCCTGTGGATGGCTCGTCGTGACCGTGGCGCTGAGGAGCGCAAGGCGCTGGAGCGGCTCGGCCTCCGGTCCAGCGGGCTGATCGGTATCGACCAGCTCCGAGAAGATCCTCACTTGGAAATGCATGCTCGAGGCGGATGAGATTCTATCCAATGGATTTGCTACAATGGGCCCCATTCTCAACGGGGTTATGGCAGTCCATCTGTTCAACAATCGATCATGCGAGAGATAGGGTTTACTCAAGCATGACTCCGGAGACGGGGTGGATATCCCTACGAGGAGCCTGATGTTCTCGGACTCTGTCATGACGGCGCCGGCTGCTGGCCTTGAGTGCTGTGGTCCTCTAGTGGGGCCTCGGCCACACCCCGGTGTGGTTGAGCTGGAACGGTCTCTATCGTGGAGTGTGGAGTCGGCTTGCTCATTTGGCTGATGGTGAGCGGACGGACGACGTGATGGGATGCGCTATCCGGTTGAGGTGTGGGCTCACAGTGACGTGTCCCTGAATAGGCTCGGAAATGAGAGGGTGCGATGGCCTGGTTTAAAAAAGAGAAGCCCAACGATTCCGTTCCTCCTCCACGCTCAAAAGGCAGTGAGGGAATGTGGCTCAAGTGCAACCATTGCCGTGAGATCGTCTATCGGAAGGAAGTCGACCGCAACAACAAGGTCTGCCCGAAGTGCGAGTATCATTTTCCGATTTCCGTGACGGAACGGATCGGATTACTCATCGATCTTGGCACGTTCAAAGAATGGGATGCCGGATTGGAAGCGCAGGATCCCTTGGCGTTTCAGGATACCAAGCCCTATCGTGAACGGGTGAAGGCTCATCAGGACAAGACCGGACGCAAGGATGCCCTGGTGATCGGAGAAGGATTGCTGAACGGAAGCCGTATCGTGTTGTGTGTGTTCGACTTCAGTTTTATGGGCGGGAGTATGGGTTCGGTCGTCGGTGAAAAACTCTGTCGTGCCATCGATCGTGCGTTGGAACTGAAACTGCCCGTGATCTTGGTGACCGCATCGGGTGGAGCCCGGATGCAAGAGGGCATTCTCTCATTGATGCAGATGGCCAAAACATCGACGTCCGTGGCGAAGCTGGGTGAGGCCAAGCTGCCGTTCATCACCATACTCTCTGACCCGACATTCGGCGGGGTCACGGCCAGCGTGGCGATGTTAGGTGATGTGATCATTGCGGAACCCAAGGCCCTGATCGGGTTTGCAGGCCCTCGCGTGATCGAGCAAACGATTAAGCAGCAATTACCCGACCAGTTTCAGCGTGCCGAATTTCTGCTCGAACACGGCATGATCGACATGATCGTTGAACGTCGGCGTTTGAAGGAGACGGTCGGCACCCTCGTAAATCATTTTTAGGTTTCTGTATCCTCCCGGCTTGTTGATGAGCGATGCCTCAGTGATCGAATATCTCTATGGTCTCCAGAAACACGGCATCAAGCTGGGTCTGGAGACGATGCGCCTGTTATTGGATCGAGTGGGTCGTCCACAGTCGTCGCTTCAGGTCCTCCATGTCGGAGGCACGAACGGCAAAGGATCCACGGCTTCGATGGCAGCGACGGTCCTTCATCGCACCGGTCGACGTGTCGGGCTGTATACGTCCCCCCACCTTGTCGACTTTCGTGAACGCATTCGCGTCAACGGTGAGATGATTCCAGAGGATCGGGTCGAAGCGCTCCTCGCGCGATTGCGTGCGGTGCTGACGGATGATCTGCATCCGACGTTTTTTGAGATGACCACAGCTCTCGCCTTTCTGCATTTTGCCGAATCAGCAGTGGATGTTGCCGTCCTTGAGGTTGGGTTGGGGGGACGGTTTGATGCGACCAATGTGGTCGAGCAGCCGCTGGCCTGTGCGATTACGACGATCGGCATGGACCATCAAGAGTATTTGGGAACAACGGAAGAGACCATTGCCTTTGAAAAAGGTGGGATCATAAAGCCCTGCGTGCCGGTGGTGATCGGCCGGATGGGGCCGGAGGCAGAACAAGTTTTGTCCCGCCTCGCTAAGGATCGCTCCGCACCACTCCGGCGTCTTGGTCGAGACTTCTCTCTTGAGCGGGCTCGCGACGGGCGACTGGTGTATCGCGGGACCACGCATGTGATCGAGGGGGTGGAGTGCGGCTTGGTCGGTCGCCACCAATGGGACAATGCCGCCTGCGCGTTGGCGCTCCTGGAAGCAGCCGATCAACGAGGAATGACCCTGGACGAGGGGGCAGTCTTGGAAGGTTTGCGGACGGTCTCTTGGGAAGGGCGTTTGGAAACGATTGACGAAGCACCCCATGTGGTGCTCGATGGGGCGCATAACCCAGCTGCGGCAGAGGTGCTTGCACGGTATCTCACTGATTATGGCGCCCAGCACCAGGATTCACGGATTATCCTCGTCTGGGGCATGATGCGGGACAAGGATCATCGGGGATTTATCACCCCACTCTTGCCGGTAGTCTCAGAGATCGTCTTGACTCAAGCGGCCCTCGCGCGATCCGCCACAGTTCACGAGCTCCGTGCGGTGTTGGATGAATGGTCGGGACCGGTGCAAGAGGCGATGCTTCCGATGGACGCGGTGGCTCTTGCCAGAGGGCGGGCGATGCCAGGTGATCTTGTCTGCATCACCGGCTCCCTTATGCTCCTAGGGGATATCAAAGCGGCAATACGTGGCTGTGATCTGTCTCCGATTCGCGGCTAGCATGGGGGATCCTCTCGCGTGGCTTCGCCAAGGAGGTCTGCTCACCATCCTCACGCTTCTCCTCTCACCGCTTTCGGTCTCTGCAGCTGATCACTCAGGAGGAAGTTCCGGATCCTCTTCGGCTTCCACCCCTCTGGACATCACGGCGGAGCGGATCGACTATCAACAAGAACAGGAAATCTACGAAGCGAACGGGGCCGTGATCATTCGCCAGGGAGGGATCACGCTGACGGCGGACCACGCCACCATTCAAGCCCTACCCGGGATTCTTACGGCCGTCGGTCATGTTCACTTAACCGACGCACAGGCTGATGTGACAGCTGAGCGATTGGAGCTGAATGTCAATACCGAGGCTGGTATTGCCACGCACGGGGAGCTATTCATTCCTTCCCGAAATGCGCTCGTGTCGGGTCAATATCTACAGCGGTTGTCCGAATACCACTATCGCGTGAAAGGCGGCAGTTTTACCAACTGTGATGCCCAAGAGGGAGAGGTGCCGGCTTGGCGGTTCCGTTTCAAGGATGTGGACATGACGGTTGGTGATACGTTGGCCTTTAAGGGCGGATGGTTCTGCATCTTAGATGTGCCCACGATTCCTCTTCCTACCTTCTCGTATCCGATGGCGAGACGGCAAACCGGGTTCCTGATTCCTACGCCGAAGTACAACAGTCGGTTTGGGTTCGGTGCTCAGGCACACTTTTTCTGGGCGATCAGTCCGAGTCAAGATGTGACGATCTCACCGACCTACTACAATCGATTGGGATACGGGTCTGATTTTGAGTATCGCTACGTGTTGGACCGTCGATCGCGCGGCAAATGGTTCGTGAGTTATTTACAACAGACCCAGCTCCCGGATGGGGCAGGTGCAACCGACGGAGAGACAAATGGTGAACAAGCCCGTGCAACAGTGACCGGGAGCCATACGCAATATCTCACGGATACCTTGTTGCTACGGGCCAATGCCAATTTAGTCACGGACCCGAACTTTTATCAGCAGTTGAGCAACTCGGGCGTGCTTCGAGCCTTGCCGAGCACAGAATCGAATCTGTTACTCTCCCAACGGCTTTCCTACGGCAGCCTCTATCTCTTGGGTTTGTATTTGCAGCCGTTACAGGCCGGCGGCAAGGATACCTTTCAGCGCCTTCCTGAAGCCGGATACAATTTGCCCTATGTCTCCCTATTCAATTCACCGGTTCAGTATGGCATGGAGGGGAACTACGTCAATTTTTACCGAGAGGATGGATTTTCCCTCAACCGATTCAATCTCGTTCCTGGCATCGCGACGGAGCCGATCCAACTGGGACATCTCCTGGCTATTCGCCCGCAGGCAAAGTTTCGGGAGGTCTATTACACGAGGGGCGCTCAGTCGGATGACGCTCAGCATCGAGAAACTTTTTGGCTGGGGGTCGATGCCACTTCGAAGCTCACACGCCGCTTTGTGCTGGCTGATGGCAGCAGTCTGTTGCATACCATGGAACCGACGGTGACATATGAATATGTGCCTGGCACCAGACAATCGGCCTTGGCACAAATCGATCAAGCCGACGATCTGCCCAAGAAGAATCTCGTGACCTATATGCTCCGGAGTCGTGTGTTGGAATCGGGTACCAGGACGGCGTTCAACTGGCTGGATCTCACCGTCTCCCAGAGCTACCATGTCGGAGCCGTGCAGACGCTGGCGCGTGAGTTTACGCCGGGCGTTGCCCCTTTTCTCGGCTCGTTCACCCAGCCAATCCAGCCGGCGATGGTACCTATCCAAGGCAGGAAGTTCTCCGACGTCTGGATGCGAGCCGTGATCGGGAACAATCTCCCTCCGCTGAGCAGTATGTCGCAGTTGGATACTCCGATTTTTGGCCAGGGCGCTCAAGCCTGGGCGCTGCGGCCTCCTATCAATCGGTACGTGACTATGGACGCGTTTTTTGATCCGTATCAGCTGACTGTCAGCCAATTCAACACGGATCTCCGCTTTCAGGAGGGGACCAACTGGTATTTTGAAGTCGGGCAGCGCTATACGAAGGACGGCAATCGAGTGAGGCGTGGGGACATTTGGAATCCCATCTCCTTTAACGAAGTGTTTGCGCCGACAAAAGAGATTCAATTTGTGACGATGGGTGGTGGAGTCCGCACTCCCTGGGGTTGGACCTTCGGAGCCAAAGCCTATTATGACGTCAAGCAGGGCAGAAGCCCGGAACTGGACGTCGTCGCCTTGTATCAGAATCCCTGTAAGTGCTGGTCATTGGGGCTCCATTACATCAAATTCCCCGATCGTGAGCAGTACGGCTTTATGTTGAACTTCACCGGTGTTGGTGGTGTGGGCAACGCGGAAGCTGCCCTCATGCGGACGTTGTTGAACCCGCTGGTATATGGAGAACGTGGACTGCCTTGGCCGGCTCCAGGGGGACCCTATGGATTGGCGCCACAGGTCTCCGAGACCACTGGTACTCGACCCGCTGTGCAAGCCGGGCGGTGATCCGTATTTGACTCTAAAAACACTGGTAGGGTACGATGATCAGACTGTGATATGTGCGTGATGTTAACTCTGTAAGGAGGGGAAGACGTGGCTGGTGATGCCTTGAAGGTAGAAGACTCCACATGGGATGCAGAAGTCATGAAGGCTTCGGAGCTGGTGATGGTCGATTTTTGGGCCGTATGGTGCGGGCCCTGTCAGATGGTGGCTCCAATCGTTGATGAATTAGCAACCGAATACGCTGGGAAACTGAAAGTTCGCAAGTTGAACACCGATGAAAACCCAGAGGTCGCTGGTCGGTACCAGGTGATGAGTATTCCGACCATTCTGTTTTTTAAGAATGGTCAGCCTGTTGAGAAGCTGGTCGGGGCCAGGCCAAAGCGTCAATTCAAGGAAATGATTGATTCACTTCTCGCTCAACATGCTGGGACTGCCTAGGGCGTCTCGTCGCAGCCATGCTCACTGAGCTGCGCATTACGAATTTTGCCGTTATTGAGCGACTGAGTCTTGAAATCGACTCGGGGTTTACCGTACTGACCGGAGAGACTGGGACAGGGAAGTCCCTGCTGATCGACGCGGTTGCGCTTCTCGTGGGCGGGCGTGTTTCAAGTGAGCAAATCCGTTTCGGTGAGGATGAAGCGCAGCTCGAAGCGGTCTTCGAGATACCACCCACTCATCCCATCCTTCCTCGGCTTCGGGATCAAGCACTTCTTGGTCCGAACGATTGCGAACTCATCATTCGACGCACGATCGCCCGGTCTGGAAGAAACCGAGTCTATCTGAACGGAGTTCTCAGCCCGGCGCACACGTTGGAAGAGTTTGCCGGTACGCTCATCGATATCCATGGTCAACATGACCAGCAGTCGTTGCTCTCCAGCTCAGCTCAGCTGGAGGTGTTGGACGCATTTGGTCGTCTGCAAGATCTGCGGAGCCACTATCAATCGAGTCATCACGCGTGGACCAGGGCCCGTCGCACACGTGCTGAATTGGCTGCTGCGAACGACCAGCGGATGCAGCAGCACGACCTGTTGAGCTTTCAGCAACAAGAATTGGATCAAGCAGCCTGTCGTCTCGGAGAGGAAGAAGGGCTCCAAGCCGAGCGGAAACGGTTAGCATCGTCTCGTCGTCTGGAGGAGCTGGGATCGGAGGCTCAAACGCAACTTCATGGGGAAGGGCAGGGGATTTTAGCTGGTTTGGCGCTGGTCGAGCGAGCGGTAGGAGAACTGGCTCAGCTCGATCCGGAGATGAAAGCTACGGCGGGGCTTGTCTCAGAATCCAGAGTGCTCTTGAAAGAAGTCGCGGATGGCCTTCGTGGGTATGTCGAAGGGCTGGATGCCGATCCATCCCGATTGACGACGATCGAGGATCGTTTGGCGGTCATCCACAGAATGAAGAAGAAATATGGAGGGACGATCGAAGCTGTGCTCGCTACGCAGAGCCGGGTGAAGGAAGAGCTGGAGCGGATCAGCCGCTCAAGCAGTGAGCTCGATCAGCACGATCGTCTGATCCACGAACAACAACAAGTTGTGGCTGGCTTGGCGCGCCAGCTTTCGGAAAAGCGAACCGAGGCCGCCGCCTCGTTGACGAGACTGGTCGGAAAAGACCTCGAGGCGTTAAAGATGGGGCCCGTGAGATTTCTTGTTCAGGTGGAGCCGGCGGAATCAGGCGTCGAATACGGTCCGGACGGGGTTGATCGGGTTGAGTTTCTGTTATCGACGAATAGCGGTGAGCCCCTTAAGCCAATGGCTCGTGTGGCCTCAGGTGGGGAGCTCTCTCGGGTTATGCTGGCGCTGAAGTCCGTCCTTGCGGATGTGGATCGGGTGCCGGTCCTCATTTTTGATGAGATTGATACGGGGGTTGGGGGTGCCGTGGCAACCATGATCGGTAAGCGTTTGCGAGCCTTGGGGCACTATCATCAAGTGCTGTGTATCACTCATCTCCCGCAAGTTGCCTCTCAGGCCGAGCACCATTTCTGCGTTGAAAAGTCCGAGGTCAAGGGACGGACGGTGGCCAAGGTGCGCGCCTTAGTCGGCGCCAGTCGAGAGAGCGAAATTGCCCGCATGCTTGGCGGTGAACGGGTGACTCAGAAGACGCGGGCGACAGCTGCGGAGTTGATCGCGGGAGCACAAGAGTAGCTTACGCTGCTGGAACGGCAGCGACAGTTGCGATCGAGGCGGTTGATTCCTTGACGACATCGATGAACAGTTCCAGCAGCTGTGGGTCGAACTGCATCAGCGATGGGTCTGCAATCCGTTGAATGGCTTGTTCCATGGAAAGGGGAGAGCGTCCCGGAGCATCTGCCGTCAAATGGTCGAACAACTGAGCCATACCGACAATGCGAGCCAGGAACGGAATCTCTGCACCCTGAAGTCCAAGGGGATATCCTTGTCCATCCCATCGCTCGTGGTGAGCAGCGATAATCTGTCCTACCTCAGCTGGTAGCCCCAAGGACTCAATCATTCGAGCCCCGTTGCCAGGATGTTCTCGGCACACGACAGGTTCTCGTGATGGAAGAACTTGATCGTCAGAAAATCGATAGTGAGGGAGGCTTGTTTTGCCAATGTCGTGGAGAAAGGCTCCCAGAGCCAAGGCCTTTTGGTCAGCGAGAGAAAGATTGAGTCGAGCAGCCAGTAATGTGGCATAGAAACTCACACGACTCGAATGATTCAATAACTGACGGTCAGTCGCCTCAAGGACGTCGGAGAACAGCGGGAGCAGTCTCATCTCGTCTTGCGAGGGGATCGCTGCAGAGGGCTCGTTATTTGAAGACAGAGAAAAGTAGTCGGCTTGGAGGGTCTGCCACGCATGGGTGCTTTGTTCCAGAGGTCTCCAAAGTTCTGGGGAGTTGCGGAGGTACCGCCGAAGAAAATCTAGTCGCCGTTTCTTCTCGATTGTCTGCTGAATGAGCGTGGTCAGTTCGTGCGTGTTAAACGGTTTCAGTAGGTAACCTGCCGCACCGTGGCGAATGCCTTCCATGGCTGATTTCAGACTTCCGTATCCCGTGACAATCACAACTTCTATGTCGGGATAATCGAGCTTGATTTCTTGGAGGAGCTCGAGGCCCGGGCGATCCGGCAGTTTTTGATCGAGGGTAACCAGGTCAATCGACTGCTGTCTGAGCCCCTCAAGTGCCGCCCTGGCATTTTCAGCGCAATGAATGGTGCAAAATGGGCTAAGAACAACTTTCAATGCGTCTCGTGGGCCTACCTCGTCATCAATAATGAGGATAGTGGGTCTTGTGGAAGGTTGGTCAGAAGTCGTCATGCGATCTATACTAGAGGCGTCATGACAAGAATTAAGCAAAATATGTTCCTTATCAACCTGTTACACGCAATACGTATATGTAGTAGTTCGTATTATTGGTAATGCTATATATATGAATGATAGCTAAGCTCATGAATATTCTGCACATATCAATGAGGTACAACTGAGGCATTCTTGTCGGCGAGTGTGTCATTCTTGCATGTGCGGTTCGGAATCCTGAGTAGTTGAATTATCTGGCCGCCCGATACCGAGTGTATCCATCCGATACTTCAGCATTCGGCGGCTGATCCCCAGTAGATTCGCAGCATGAGTCTGGACATAATTGGTTCGCTTCAAGGCATCGAGAATGATTTCTCGCTCAAATTCCATCACGGCTTTCTCGAGCGACAGTCGGCCAGCCAGGGTGTCGTCGCGGAGCGATGGCGAACGCGAAGTACTCTTCATCGAGGTCGGTAAATGCTCCGGAGTAATTTCTGTTGCATGTTGAGACCAGATGAATGCTTGCTCAATAAAGTTTTCAAGCTCACGCACATTACCGGGCCAGGGGTAACGGGTCAGAAGTTCCAGGGCCTCTTTCCCAAATTCGATAGGAGGACGCTGTGCTTCCTCCAACCGTTTCTCCAAAAAATGGTTGGCGATGAGGGGGATGTCTTCTGGCCGTTCACGGAGAGGAGGCAGATAGAGTGCGATCACATTGATGCGATAGTAGAGATCTTCTCGGAACTGCCCCTTTCGGACAAGGTCATCGAGGTTTTTGTTCGTTGCCGCGACGATGCGGACATCGACTTTAATCGGTTGCACGCCGCCGATTCTCGTAAACTCTCGTTCTTGAATGACGCGTAAGAGTTTGGCTTGTGTGATTGGGCTGAGATCGCCGATTTCATCGAGGAATAAGGTTCCAGTATTCGCAAGTTCGAACTGTCCGACACGTCGGGCAGTGGCGTCCGTAAAGGATCCTTTTTCGTGGCCGAAGAGTTCGCTTTCAATCAGCGTCTCGGGCAGCGCGGCACAGTTGAGCGCGATAAACGGACGCTCTCGCCGGGAACTGTTGTAATGGAGCGCCTTGGCGACCAACTCTTTGCCGGTCCCACTTTCTCCGGTGATGAGCACCGTGGTTCGGCTGTCGGCAACCTGCTCAATTTTTGCGTAGATCTCCTGCATCCCCTGGCTTTTTCCGATCAGATTGTGAAACGCGTATCGTTTGACGACTTGAGCCCGTAGTTGGGTGACTTCTTGTTCCAACTCCGAGGAGTTCAGGGCGCGGTCGATCACGATTCGCAGTTCGTCGACGTCGAAGGGTTTCGAGAGGTAGTCGGCTGCCCCCAACTTCATCGCGTCCACGGCCGATTTTACGGATTTGGTGCCGGTGAGCATGACCACCGGGGTGGATTTGCGCTCCGTTCTGAGCATCTGGAGTACGGCGAGACCGTCGGTCCCAGGCAATACGATGTCGAGCAGGACCAGGTCAGGGCTTTCCTTGCGGAAGATGTCAAGACCTTCAGGACCGTCGCTCGCTTGGGCGATATCATACAGTGGCTCTAACACCATTTTCAGCGAGGCGCGAACCCTGGGCTCATCATCGATCAATAGCAATCGTTTTTTTGGAATGACGCTTTCCACAAGGGCTCCTTGGGGGCTACTGATGAAGCGCGGGAAGAGTAATGCGGAAGGTCGTTCCTTGACCTACCGTGCTGGCTACGTGAATGTCGCCGTGATGCTCTTGAATGATCTGGTGTGCGATGGTCAGACCCAGTCCGGTTCCCGCGTTCATCGTGCTCGTATGTTTGGTCGTAAAGAATGGATCGAAGATGTGCTCCAGGTTTTCAGGTGCGATTCCATGTCCGGTATCTTCAATGTCGATCTGCATGAAGAAGGTACCCTCTGGTTTCTGGAATTGATGCGTCCGTACCCGAAGGCTCCCCGGTCCCTCGCCAACGGCATCGAGGGCATTTAAAAGGAGATTCAAAAGCACCTGCTTGATTTGCTGCCGATCCAGCATGCCACGAGGAAGTTCAGGTGCCAACTGTTTTTCAATCTTGATCCCCAGACTGTCTGCCTTGACTTGGATGAAGTATAGGCAGGATGTGACGATGTCATTCAGGTCCTCGTTGGTCAGCTGAGGTTCCATGTAGCGGGCATAGTCAAGGATCTCTTGAATCAAACGCTCAATTCGATTGACGTCCTCAAGGACAATGCGACTGAACTCCTCGATGAATTGGCTGTCGTCTTTCCTCTCAGGAGCCAGCTGAATAAAGGTCTTAATGGACGTTAACGGGTTGCGGATTTCGTGGGCAAACCCGCCGGCGATGATCTCCAGAGAGCGCAACCGGTCGGTTCGGCGTAAGAGGGATTGAGATTGGCGGAGATCTTCATAGATCAGGAGCGAATCAAGTGCATTGGCGGCACCTTGGGCCATCGCTGTCAGGAGTTCCATGGTTACGGGTGAGAGTGTTGCATGTGTGGCCGGAGAATGGAGTACTGTGAATGCGATCAGGGTTCCATGTGTGATGAGGGGAACGGCCAGGGTATAGGATCCTGGCAGGGCATTCGCGATGTCATTGGAGAGTTCTGACTGTGGGGTAATGGTTGATTCCAGCCCGACGACAATGTGTTGGTCCACGATGAGACTCTGGACCAGCGGATGGTCCACAGCCATGACCGAAGGAGCCACAAGGCTCTTGATTTGTCCGCACGTATGCATCTGACGGTAGTGGCGATGTTCTCGTTCGAACAGGAACAGTGCCCCGTGTGGATAGCGAGAGAGTTCAGCGAAGCTCAAAAGAATGTGGTCAGCAAGACGCGGCAGACTTGTCGGGTGTCCGATCGCTTCCAGAAACCGTATCACGGTCTGAATCGACTCATGACCAGATGAGGCGGAATTGGTTTGGAAAGATGTGGCGGTGATCATCACTGGGCAACGTCGAGGTAAACGGTCGTTCTATTGTGTTTGGTGAAATATAGTACGTATGAATCCTAGGTTTCACCAGTATACAAGCCAGGTGCCGGTTCTACCAAAGGATTTGGATTTTTTAACAGAGGTTCAGCTGACGGCGTGCTAGATGGGGATATGCTGAGTCAAAGTGGGAATCGAGAGAAATCTAGTGTGAGTGGAGCTGAGAGCGGAAACCCGGACCAGCCTGCCGGTCCGGGTTAATTATCGTGCTACTGGGTGAGGGCGGCACTCTTTGCCGGACAAGAGCCGGGCGTCATGTAGAGCAAGTAGTTGCCCATTCCATGTTGAGGCTCTTTGTTTTGAAGCGAGTGGTGATAGACCATCACCATCTCATAATCATCATCTTTTGAGATGGGGAACCCTTGGGCATCTTTATACACCTGATGGGGTAAGAATTCGCGGAGTGTTCCGTCTCGTTCGGCATCGGGGATGGTCCGCAGGAGAGTCTGTTTCTTGGTCTTATTTTCCAGGGCGATCATCAGCAATTCATCATGCCCGTGGGGGTACGCATACTTCACGCAGCCGTCCATACTAAACTTTAACGGCGCTGTACGGACTTGGACACCGGGGCCGATTTCGATCCCTTCGTCTGTTTGATCTGCAGGGCGATCCCCGAATTTCGTAAAGCAGACGATGTTCACGCCGACCTGATAGATCTCCATTTCCTTCGCGGGCTTTGTTTTCGGTGCAAAATACATGGTGAAGGTGGCGATGACATTCTTCGTAGGAGGAGCGCCGTGATAGAACGCGACGACCGTCATGAGCTTGTCATCTTTTGCGAGTTTCACGCCGTATCCCTCAGGGAAGTGGGTCTCTGCCATTTCGAGTCCGGCTCCTCCAAAGAAGAGCGGTTCACCCGGACACGACACACTGGGCTTGGTATTATTGATCATTAAAATGTGGTGCAGATAGTTCCTGGGTAGTTCCTTGCCTTCGACCGTAGAGAGGGCCGACTTGAAACCGATGAGGTATTTGTCCTCTGGAAGTTGAAAGTTGAACCGAGGCATGGAGTCGCCCATATCACCTTCACCGTGGCCGGTCGGAAGATCGATGGGGCCGAAGGTCAGGGTCGCCGTGTTCTCGCCATAGGTGATCTTTGACCCGACCTGTTTTTTCAGTGTGGGAACGGCATGGTGATCATGCCCCCCGTCCGCATAGGCCGATGAGATCATGAAAAAAGTTACAAGTAACAGAATGAGGGATCTGTACATAAGACCTCCCAGAGGCAGTAAAGCGATGATGTTGAACCGGACTCCGATTTGTTTCTCTACGTCAGAACGAGCAGCTTGATTCATTGGGTGCTGGCTGGTGATGACGACACTTTCTTCCAGTGATAGGTGCCGCCGTGTTCCTTCGGCGGGATATTTTTTCTCGTATCAACTCGGGTGTACCACCAGATTCCCTTGGCTTCTTTTCCGTCTTCCGAGAGCAGCACCTCAAACCCACCTTCTCGATCGTTGCCGGGCTGAAACCAGGTACCTTGCCAAAGGCGATTCTCAATCTTGGTGGTGACGAACCGCCCCCCTTGTTGCGTATAGGGGCCGTTCCCGCTCTTATCGAGGGTGGCTTTGTAGCGTTTTTCATCCTCGACTTCGAGAATGTCCCACTCTCCACTGACATCCGGCATCGCCGCAGGAGCGGTACTCACGAGCTTTTGTGCCCCTGTTGTTGCCGCCGGCGAGGCAAGCGGGCCGCCAAGTTGAGCAGATCGAAACGACTCATGCCACGACAGCAGTTGCCATCGTCCGGCACGACGCTCGAGCACACCGGTTTCCCGTAAAGGAAGCACGGTTCGTTTGACGGTTGACCCTTCACCGACATAGCGGATGTAGTCGACTTCCATCGCAAACCAGGCCAGATCTCCCTTGGTCCAGACCTTCAGCTCAGTGATAGGGATTTCGATTTTTTGAGCGTTGACAAATTCCTCACGCATCTCCCGTTCGAAGTCCGGCCAGCCAACATATTTGCGGCCACCGACGGTATAACTGACGATATCGGCATCGTGCGCCATGAGGCGTGACAGTGCAGGAAGGTCTTTGTCAGCGTTTGCACGGATCATCATGCGAATGGCTGTCTCGGGATCGGAGGGTTCCGCACCCCAGGAACTCGTTGTGACGCAGAGAAAAAAGACGAGACTTGCAAGAACAAACGACGCCTGTTGGCGCATGTGACGGACTCCCTCAGTATGACGGGTTTCACTAGGTGATGAAGGAACGTACACGCCCACGTGGGTCTTGTCAACAGCGAAGTCGTCGTCGGCTTACCAACAGGCGACGACGACGACCGTGACGTTGTCTTCGCCGCCACGATCGAGTGCCGCGGCGATCAGACGATCACAGGCACTGGCCGGGCTGGGATCGCCATCGCACAGAACTTGGTGAATGTCCTGGTCCTCCAACATCTTTGTGAGGCCGTCTGAGCAGAGAATCACGAGATCGTCTTCCTGCATGGCACAGCCGGCGATTGTGGGGGCTACTGTTGCCGTGACGCCAAGGGCGCGAGTCAAGACATGTCGTTCGGGATGGGTCTTGGCTGTTTCAGGAGTGAGGATGCCACGTTCAAGGTATTTTTCGATCAATGAGTGATCTCTGGTGAGTGGAGTCAGCGCCCCAGCTCGAAATCGGTAGGCACGGCTGTCACCGATGTGAGCGACGTAGGCCATTGAGGTTTGATCAGGGATGACCGTCAGCAGTACGAGGGTGGTCCCCATGCCCTTGAGTTTCGGTTGGGAGCGGGCCTGAGCCAAGATGGCTTCATGCGCACGACTGATCAGTGCGGTCAGCACATCGATTGGTGAGGTAGATCCGCTACGGAGCTGCTCCTGTGAGGACGTAGCTTGGGCTTGCACCGTCGCGATGGCCGTTTGGGCCGCGACTGCGCCACCCACATGACCTCCCATTCCGTCGGCGACCGCCCACATGCCTGCGGAGTCGATGACGGCAAAGGCATCCTGGTTTGATGTCCGTACCAGACCGGTTTCACTTCGCCCGATACCGATCCATGCACTCATCGGGTACGGGCTGGGTGAAAGGTAGAGCGCACGGCCGAAAAGGCACTGAATTGAGCCATCAAATCCTCCGCGAATCGATCTGCCAGGAGCACGAGATGTTCCGTATCTGCCCGGTTGTAGACCAACAGCCGGTCACGAGCGGCCACGTCCCCATGACCCCACTGAGTCCAGAGGCGAACCGCGTCCCATCCATCCAGACCCCGGATGGATTCGCCCCGCTCGATACCCAGCGTCTGTTCAATGTGCTTGAGTCCGCCCTGTAATGCAAGTCGGCGTGCGGCAAAGCACAGATCGAAGTGCCAGGGAGGCAGACGAAGTCCGGGGAACTTAGCACAGAGATAGGGAATATCAAATCGGGACCCAAAAAATGTCACGAGAAGATCGCAGTGATCAAGTTCGGTCTGTAGTCGTTCTGCTGTGAGAGTTTCCCCTCGCACCAGACTCAGCGTGTGTCCATGGTGATGGAGTCCGACAACCGTGACCTCGCCTTCCTGTGGAGAGGCACCGGTGGTCTCGATATCGAGATAGCCTGCGCCAGAACGGCAGGTGCCGTAGAGCCGCCAATGTTCGCGCCGTGGGAAGCACGCGGCCAATTGGTGAAACCGGCCCTGCTCGGCAGATGATTGTGCCGTGCGGAGTTCATCGTCGTACCAACGTTTTCGAGCCGTCGAGAGTCCTGGAATTGTAGGCTGAGCGAGGAACTGGTTCCAGCTCAGCACACCCTCCTGCCACCAGCGGCGTTCCGTAACAGGACCGACGCCGGGTAAGAAGATAAAGCTGGAGGTGAGCATCACAGAGGATTGTAGCCTTGATTTCGCGTAGGAGACAAGCTAGAGTTCGCGTCATCGATTACAACGGCAGCGCACAACCAGAAACTGTTTGCCGATGGATCCCATGACTATACCGGCAAAACGCATTCGTATTACCGTCGGCGGTGTTCAGCTTGAAGCAGAACTCCGAAAAACCAAGACGGCGGATGAAGTGTATGCGGCGCTTCCCGTGACGGCGCCGGTTCATACATGGGGAGAGGAGTTCTATTTCCCCCTTTCCGGAGTCCGCGACCATCGAGAAACGGCAACGACGCAAGTCAAAGTGGGTGATGTCGCGTTCTGGGGTGCCGGGCAAGTCCTCGCCATCTTTTTTGGACGGACGCCCATGAGTATGGGAGTGGACCCGGTTCCGGCCGATCGGGTGAATATCGTCGGGAAGATTGTCGGCGATGCCACACAGCTCCGGCAGGTCATGCACGCGCCCTCCATTGTACTCGAGCAGGGGTAAGCGAGATGCGACTCTCGAAAGAGCGGGTGCGTCATCTTGCAGAAAGTCTGACGGGGCATCTGCAGCGACACGACGATCTTGAACTGGTTGGAGACCGCAAGGTCTTGGTCGATGCGCTGGATCATGTCATCACGCAGGAGTTGTCAGCTGAAGATCGTCTGAATGCCGAGGTGCGCCAACTTCTGAAGGGCTATGAGCAGCAGATCGAACAGGGGCAGGTGGATTACCAAAGAATGTTTCAGATGGTGAAGCAGAAGTTGGTGCGCGAGCGGGGAATCATCCTCTGAGCGTGAAGGGTGAAGCGTATTTCGTGAAGCGTTCGCGAACGACGAGAGACGAGCGACGTACGACGCGTGTGATATGTTGACGGAAGACAAAGTCAGCCATTTATCCCATGTAATTCTCACGGCCATCAAGAAAGCCTCCGGTGTCCGGCTCAAGCGTAACGACGAGCTGGTGTTGAAGGAAATTAAGAAGGTGTTGGCGGATGAGCTTGCGCAGGAGCAGCACATTGATCGAACGGTGAGGACGAAGTTAGCCTCGTATTCGCGAGGTCTGGTTGAGGGGAGTGCCGAATGGGATGTGTTGTATCGAAAGACGTTCGAAGAAGAGACTCGCAAACAGGTGAAGAGCTGAACAACGAGGATCTGTGACCATGACAAGTATGATCTCGCGCATGGCGGTTCTCAGTCTCATGATCCTGTTGCTCGTGGGCACGGGCTGTTTCCAGAAGCGGAAGCCGCTGGTGCCGCTGGCTCTGGATGGGGAAGCCCGGCCGCAGGCCATGACCTTGACCGAACAGGGGACACAGGCGTATCAGTCACAGCAGTTTGAAGAAGCCAAGCAGTATTTCGAACAAGCCGTCACGGAAGCGCCGAAATCCGGTCAGGCTCACTACAATTATGCGCTGGCGCTGAACGCGCTCGGCGATTCAGCCGTTGCGCGGAAGCATTTTCTGGAAGCCGCTGACCTCGCTCCCGGAGACAAAGTCATTTGGGACTCACCGGCACTCTCGCCCTACGGCAATCCCGAGGACAAGAATAAGAAGAAGCCGGGGCCGTATACGCCTCGTCGATCCTCGTTCGGGAGTGGAATGCCTGGCGGCTATTAATTCGTGTCAATCATGACGAAGGGTGGAGCTATGAGCAAAGAATTGGCGGTTGGAGACAAGGCACCGGAGCTCGGTATTCCCGATCAGCATGGGAAACCGATGACATTGAAGAGTTTCAAGGGAAAACAGATCGTCCTCTACTTCTATCCCAAAGACGATACGCCTGGATGTACGAAAGAGTCCTGTGATTTTCGCGATGTGGAGTCTCAGATCCTTCGGGCGGGTGGCGCCATAGTGGGTGTCAGTCTGGATGGAAAAGAATCACACCAGAAGTTCATTAAGAAATTCGAACTTCCGTTTCCGCTGCTCAGTGATGAGGATGCCGCCATCTCCAAGGCCTATGGGGTCTACAAAGAGAAGAGTATGTACGGCAAGAAGTACTGGGGTATCGAGCGCAGCACGTTTGTCATTGATCTTGAAGGAACTGTGAAGGCGGTTTTTCGAAAAGTGAAAGTCGATGGACATGCGGATGAAGTACTCAAAGCATTGAAGGCGTAGTCGCCATCAGCGATCTTGTGCGGTGTTTTTCAACTCTCGGAAGGCCGTGCGGCTTATGATGCTTTCAATCCGCAGGGCCTGTCTCGTGTTCATCCTGCTCAGTACTGCCTTCCCGGACCTGCTGTTCGCGGCGGAGAAGAGCTCTGCCGCCATTTTCGTGAAAGATACGTTGACCACGCCTGGCCAGCCGGCGACCGTCGAGGCCAAACTCGTTTCAAAACATCTGGTGCTCATTGCTGCACTCGGAGGAGAACCACTTGAACTCGTGGTCGACGGAAAGGTGGTCGCCGAGGCATTGACCGGTTGGGATGGCAGGGCATTCCTGACCTTCACTCCAAAGGCACAAGGTCTCGCACCAGTCCAAGTCCGCGTCGGGAAGAGTCCACGAGTCGATCAGGCAGAAGGCCAAGGCAATCTCGTTGTGTGGGAGAAGCGGCAGCCCATCCTCGTGATCGAGCTGTCGTCGCTGCGTGAGCAGCCGGCACCCGGTCGAGTGCCACCAATTGGTGCCACGATCGAATCAGAACGGAAGCCTCTGGCTGATGCGGTTGAGGAGCTTGGGAAGCTCACGCAGTTTTATTACCGAATCATCTATGTGGTGGAAGGGCGGGACGGGTTTCAACGCAGTGCCGAAACCAGGGAGTGGTTGAAGAATCATAAGCTTCCGACCGGCTACGTCTTGACGCTCCCTGTCATCGATACGAACACGATGGGGACAAAGATTGACGAGCTCCATGCAGCCGGCTGGAGGACGGTGAAGGTCGGCGTTGGCCGCTCGAAAGGATTTGCCGAGGCGTTTCTTCAACGCCGTCTCGAGGCGATCATGGTGCCGGAACCATCCAAGGGCGATGTGCCACGCAAGGCGAAAGTGGCGAAGGATTGGAAGAAGGTGCGGAAGAAGTTGTAGGGGAATCATTGCATTTCTTCGCTCTTGTGCGAGACAGCGTATGACGTTGGGCTGCGAGAGGCGCACCACACGACGCACATCAGAGGCATGAACTCCATGATTGATATTTTTCATGAAATGCCGTTGTCCTAAAATAGCGATGAATGCTATTTTAGGATCCGGACCACAATGTATCATCCCGTACCTGGAGCAGCGCGACGATCGTCGGCGAAGAAGGCCAGGTCTCTAAGGAACGAGATATCGTCGAACGTGACGACCTCTGGGCGACGACTTCCAACAAACAACTCAACTTTGTCCAGCACGTCAAAACGTTGCTGAAGCAGAACGGCCGCGCCGCGGTCGTGGTGCCTGTCAATGTCCTGTTCGAAGTTGAGGCAAGAAGAACCGTCCAGCGCAAGCTCCTGCACGAGTGCGATGTGCAGGAGCTCCTGGGTCTGCCAACTGGCCTCTTCGATGCGCAGGGTGTGAAAGCCAATGTGTTCTTTTTTGGCAAGAAGCCCGCGAGCGAGATTAGACCTCTTGCATACCCTCACGGCGTTGCGTCCTTGTTGTACGCCGCAGCGA
>CABVSA010000044.1 GCA_902500805.1 uncultured Nitrospira sp.
GCATTTTCGTTTGTGGCATCCAAGGGGACGTTTCCCAAAACCATTACAGTGATGATCAAGGACGAAAACGTCCCCGTCACTGTAACGCCTCACTTCGATGGGTTTTTAGTCAGCGGCAAGATCCCCGCCTCGGCCAAAGACACCTTCATCAGAGTTGCGATTACGGCGAAAGGCCCCAATCTCTGTGAGCGCGGCGACGGCTGGCTCTTGAAAGTGGGGAAATGATTAAAGACAGTATAGAGATGGCTCCGGTTGGTTGGCCAGTGTAGGCCATTCCTAACGTAGCACCTGCTAGATTGCTGACGACACGGCGCACCGCCGTGTCGTCAGCGTGTCATCTCCTTAATCTGAGAAGCTGAATCAAGTGGGTCGGGAGTCCTTCTGACCACTTACCGAAACAATCGATACAAGACAAGGATGGCTTAGCACTACACCCATCCGTCTAACCACCAGCGACCTCGCTAATCAAATCCACACCCATCACCGAGGGCAACCATCTATTCCGAACCATCACTTTAGCATCTGTAACCTGCATGACGCGGATGACTTGTTAGTCGCCCAGCTACCACACCTGAACGATGAAACACTTCAGATACCGTGTTTCCGGCATGCTGGCGAGGATGGGATGGTCGGCGCTTTGGCCGCGTTGTTCGATCAGGCGGATATCTCGCTTGGCGTCGCGGGCTGCGAGGCGGATGCTCTTCCAGAGATCCTCTTCGGAGACGGGATGGGAACAGGAACTGGTGACAAGAAACCCTTCAGGCTTGAGTAGCTTTAATCCCAGGAGATTGACATCCTTATACCCGGTTAAGGCACCAGCGAGGGCCTGTTGACTGCGGGCAAATGCCGGCGGATCAAGCATCACGACATCATAACGTCTCCCTGCCTTCAGTAACTTGCGCATCTCCTCAAACGCATCGGCTTGGCGATAGGTGCAGCGATCCTCCACCTTGTTCATCGTGGCCTGCGTTCTGGCCATGGCCAGTGTGTCTAAACTCACATCGAGGCCTTCCACTGATACGGCTCCGGCGAGCGCGGCGTGGATGCCGAAGGCACCGGTATGGCAGAATACTTCCAACACTTCGGCCCCGGCCGCGAGCTTGGCCGCCGCCAACCGATTTTCCCGTTGATCACAAAACCAGCCGGTCTTCTGCCCCTTCTCGACATCAACGAGAAACTTTGCGGATCCCTCTTGAATCTCCACCTGTGTCGGGCCACTGCCACGAAGAAATCCTCGTTCAAGCGGCAATCCTTCAAGTTGCCGACTCTTGGCCTCGTTCCTCAGATAAACCCTTGTTACATTCAATTCCTTCATCAGCACGTCAGCGATGAGTTCTTTCCGGCTATCCATACCGAACGAGAGGCACTGCATGACCAACAGCTGATCATACCGATCCACGATCAATCCCGGCAGTCGATCACCCTCAGCATAAATCAGTCGATAGGCATTGGACTGCGTGACGACTCGCTGCCGGAGCCGAATCGCCTGTTGAATTCTCCCCCGCCAAAACGCCTCCTCGATGGGCTCATCCTCAAAGGTGAGGAGGCGAACGCGGATTTTCGACGCAGGGTTATAGAGACCACGTCCATAGAACTTCCCGTCGGTAGTCAGCACATCAACCAGATCCCCTGCGGCTGCCTGACCGACCAACGGTCCGACATGCCCGGCAAAGAGCCAGAGAGGCCGCCCCTCCGGGACGCGGAGTGACGTGAGTCGGACGTGAGCGGTCGGTGTCATAACGTTTCCCATAGCTATTGTTGCCTCTCAGCTGGTAAGTGGGTGGACACAGGGTGATCATAAGACATCGCGTGTCGTCCGGTAGTTCTTGACGAACCGACATCAGTATGTTTTCTTGAAGTATTCAACTCTCCACAGAAAGCGACTTCATGGGTCACAAACCAACGATTGGATCAGCCGTCTTAGATCGCTTACATCATCTCGGAGTCCGACATATCTTCGGCATACCCGGCGACTATGTGCTCTCGTTGTATCAACTGATCGAAGCCTCGCCCATCAAACACGTCGGAACCACGCGCGAAGACTGTGCCGGATTTGCAGCAGACGCGTACGCCCGTATCAACGGGATCGGAGCGGTCTGCGTCACCTATTGCGTCGGCGGTCTCAACACTGTCAATGCCATTGCTTGCGCGTATGCGGAACGGTCGCCGGTGGTGCTCCTGACCGGCTCGCCCGGTTTGTCCGAACGCACTCGCACGCCCTATCTGCATCATATGGTCCGCGACTTTGGAACGCAACGAGAGGTCTTTGAGCGGATGACCGTTGCTGCGGTCACATTGGACGATCCCTTGACCGCCGAACGTGAAATGGACCGGGCCTTTGCCGCCCTCCTACGCTACCGCCGTCCCATCTACATCGAGATTCCCAGGGACATGGTTCATTGCCCACTCACCGGCGGCATGAGACCGATGTGTATTGAGGATACACCAAGTGACCCCGCCGCGCTGGAAGAGGCGCTCAGCGAAGTGCGGATCATGCTGGCGTCGGCCAAACGCCCGGCCATGCTCGTGGGGGCAGAAGTCGGTCGGTTTGGGCTTCAGGATGATCTCACTCGACTCGTTGAGCAACTCAATATTCCGATCGCCTCAACGCTGCTCGGGAAATCAATCATTCGCGAAGACCATCCGCTCTATGTCGGCGTGTATGGCGGGCTGATTGCTCGAGAGGATGTCCAGCAGTTTATCAACGATTCTGACTGTCTACTGATCCTGGGATCCATCCTCTCCGACGTAGAAGATCTGGATGCGACATCGCCGTTGTTATCCGAAGGCCGGACCATCCATGCGACTGCCGATCGAGTCGCCATCAAACACCACCGGTATGACTCCATTAAGTTCCAGGATTTCGTTCAGGGGCTGGTGCGATCGCCGCTTCCCTCTTTTTCGCGCTCCCAACGAACACTCCCCGTCAGAACCGTTCCCGTACTAGCGGCGCCGGATCTGGATGCCCCAGTGACGTTGGAAGGGCTCTTCCGGCATCTGGATACTGTACTCACAGAAAAGACCGTTGTGATCGCGGACGTGGGGGAATCGCTCTTTGCTGCGGCTGACCTGCATGTTCGCCATCGGTTCGAGTTTCTGTCGCCAGCCTACTACACGTCGATGGGGTTCGCCGTTCCGGCGGCACTAGGTGCCTCGTTCGCCGACCCTAGCCTGCGACCGATCGTGCTCGTGGGAGATGGCGCCTTCCAAATGACTGGAACGGAACTGGCCAGTTGTGTCCGCTACGGGCAGGCCCCAATTGTGATCCTTTTGAATAACCGTGGCTATTCGACGGAGCGAGAGATTTTGGAAGGCCCCTTTAACGACGTGCATGAATGGCAATACGACAAGATCTGCGATCTGATCGGAGGCGGGAAAGGGGTACGCGTGAGTACCCAGCGGGAATTCCAGCAACACCTCTCCGCTGCGTTTACCGACCAAGATCATCTACATGTGCTCAACGTCCTGCTCAGCCCCAATGACCGCTCCCCTGGTATGGTCCGCCTTGCTCGGCGCCTGGGGAAGAAGCTGTCTACCGATAAGCCATAGGGAAAACCATCCATCCTGTCTGCTTTCTCCTACACCCCTGATCGATTTTAGAGAGAATCACCCTCCAATTTCGCTAGAAACTCCCTACAGACTCATTTTCCCACTAAAGTCAGTAGTGGCACGCCCCCTGCATTTTTGTTCATTTGCTTTATGACGAGCCGGCTGGGCAGAATGGACATTCCCTTGCCTCATCGTCTTTACGCCGGATCAGCGTTCAGCAATAATCGGAGTCTAGCCAAGAGGATACCTTGTCGGATTTTTATCAAAATGGCGTCGTCACCGTCCTGCACCGGCTTGGCCAACCCAATACCGAGCAGCTTGAGCTTGAACTGGAACGGTACGCAAAAACGACCCCGATCGCGCTGGTCCTCCCGTCGCTCTATGCAGAGCTTGAACGACCGGCCCTCAAACGCATCGTCGACATCTTGAGCGAGGTTCGCTACATCAATGAAATCGTCATCTCGTTGGATCACGCCTCCGCCTTGGAATTCAGGCTCGCCAAGCAATTCTTTTCCCAACTCCCTCAACGAGTCCGCGTTATCTGGAACGACGGCGCTCGAATCCAAGCCATCCTGAATGTGCTGGTCTCACATGAGATCGATATCGGACATCAGGGCAAGGGGCGCGGGTGTTGGACGGCCTACGGCTATGTCCTGGCTCGAGGCCAAAGCCAGGTCATCGCGCTCCACGATTGCGACATTGTGAGTTACGATCGCCAGTACCTGGCACGCCTCTGCTATCCCATCGCCAATCCGAACCTTGCCTACGAATTTTGTAAAGGCTACTACAGCCGTGTGACGGACCGGATGCATGGGCGTGTGACACGTCTCTTCATCACGCCGCTGATCCGCAGTCTGCAAATGCTGGTCGGGCCGCACGCTCTCCTCTCGTTTCTCGACAGTTTTCGATACCCGCTGGCCGGTGAGTTTGCAATGGTGCGAGATCTGGCCTGGATCAATCGTATTCCAGGCGATTGGGGGCTCGAAGTCGGAATGCTGGCCGAGGTCTACAGGAATTGCGCGCTGCGACGGATCTGCCAAGCCGATATCGCCGATGCCTATGAGCATAAGCATCAAACCCTCTCCACTCACAATCCGGACGCCGGTTTGTTGAAAATGTGCGTGGACATCACGAAATCGCTGTTCCGCAATCTGGCAAGCGAAGGGTTGGTTCTCTCAGAAAGTACGCTCAAAACCTTGCGCGCCACGTACCTGCAGGCCGCGCAGGAAGCCATCAGTCGATACGAAAATGATGCGGCGATCAACAGCCTTCGGTTCGACCGCCACGAAGAGCGACGTGCGGTCGAGGTCTTTCTCCGAGGGATGACGCTCGCAACTGATAGCTTTCTTGAAGACCCCCTCGGCGTCCCCATGATTTCGAACTGGAGCCGTGTGACCCACGCCGTCCCAGATATTTTCCATCGACTCATGGATGCGGTCGAGCAAGACCATGCCTGGGATCCTGCAGCGGAAACACGGCAACCTGTCTCATGATCAACAACGGCCTGATTCCACTCACTACTGAAACAGAAGATCTGCTGGATGCGGTCCACCATGCCGACATTCTGGTCGGCATTCCCAGCTTCAACAATGCGAAAACGATCGGCCATGTCGTTCGTGCGGTGGGCGCAGGCCTGGCCAAATATTTCCATGGGTATCGCGCCGTCCTGGTGAACTCAGACGGGGGTTCCACCGATGAAACGCCGGCCATTGTCGCCCATACCATGGTTGATCTCGAACCGCTCTTTATCAGCGATCGGCAAAGCACGCTGCACCGAATCGTGACCCCGTATCATGGAATCCCCGGCAAGGGGAGCGCATTCCGTACCATTTTCGAGATCGCTCGACGGCTGAAAGTGAAAGCCTGTGCCGTGGTTGATTCGGATGTGCGGAGCATCACGCCTGAGTGGATGGAGCTGCTCCTTCGCCCCATCATCAAGGAAGGATACGATTACGTGGCGCCCTATTATCGACGCCACAAATACGACGGCACCATCACGAACAGCATCGCCTATCCCTTGACTCGCGCCCTCTACGGTCAAGAAGTTCGTCAGCCGATCGGAGGCGATTTCGGATTCACCGGAGAACTCGCCCAACACTACCTTGAAAAGCACGTGTGGGAGTCCGACGTCGCGCGGTTTGGCATCGACATTTGGATGACGACTGAAGCCATCACGAACGGCGCCAAGGTCTGCCAGAGCTTTCTCGGCGCCAAGATTCATGACCCGAAAGACCCGGCCGCAGACCTTTCCTCCATGTTGCGACAGGTCGTGGGAGCCTTGTTTGCCCTGATGGAAGCGCATGCCCCGGCCTGGCTCTCTGTGACCGAATCTCGGAAGGTGCCGCTCTTCGGCTTCCAATATGAGGTGGGCGTTGAACCCGTGAACGTGAACGTCGAACGGATGATCGATTTATTTCATCTCGGTCTGACCGATTTGCACGACATTTGGGTGCGCATACTCTCCGAAGAGGTCCTCGAACAGCTATCTCAACTTCGGGAGGTCCCTGCACGAGATTTCCGTATCCCCGATTCCTTGTGGGCACACATCATTTACGACGCCGCACTGGCACACCATCGCAATGTGCTGCCTCAAGAGCATCTCCTCAAAGCGTTGACTCCACTCTATTTAGGGAAGACCGCCTCGTTCGTGCTGGATAGTCAAGGACTGACGACAGCGGAAGCCGAACACCTGATCGAAACACTCTGCCGAACGTTTGAAAAAGAGAAAGAGTATCTTGTGACTCGTTGGCCTCAGTCCCATGATGCGAGGGATGTCGTCAGCACCACCCCCGCGAGGTCTGAAAGGAGCCAGCCATGACATCAACCTGGGAACAGACGTTACTCGGACCCGTGACCGCACTCGGCGAACATGTGCTTGCCATCCTTCCCAAAGTTCTGGCCATGATGATCCTCCTGCTGGTCGGTCTGGTCGTGGCGTGGGGAGCCGGCCATTTTACGGAACGCCTACTCCGGATGATCGGCCTGGACCGACTGTGCGATCGGATCGGGATCGCCGCAGCCCTTCTCAGGGGAGGTATCAAGAGTGACCCCTCCTATATCATCGGCCGAATCACCTACTGGCTGATCGTCATATTCTCCACCACCGCCTCGTTGGGCGCGCTGAATGTGGCCCCCATCAACGAAGCCGCCCATTCCCTGTTATCCTACATTCCGCACTTGGTCACGGCCGCCGTCATCGGCATCATTGGCTATCTTGTCTCGAATTTCGTGTCCCAGGCCGTCCTGATTGCCGCGGTCAACGCGGGGTTGCCGCCGGCTCGCTGGATTGCCGCCGGCACACGTTGGGGCATTCAACTTCTGACGGTCGCCATGGCGCTCGAACAGCTCGGCATCGCCCAGCACATCGTGGTGGTTGGATTCGGGATTACCTGGGGCGGCTTGGTCCTGGCCGCAGCGCTTGCCCTGGGATTGGGAGGAAAGGATCTCGCCAAAGATTTCTTGGAGCGACGTCTCATCGGACACTCCCGTTCACAGGTCAACGAGGACTTACGACACCTATAACCGCTATGCCACGCTACCTTCTACTCACGGACTTGGACGGCTGTCTGTTGGACAGCGAGACGTATTCCTTCGACGAAGCGCGACCGGCGTTGAACGCCCTTCGTGCCGAGCAGATCCCCATCATCCTCGTGTCCGGAAAGACTCGCGCGGAAATCGAGCCACTACGGGAACGCCTTGACCATCAGCATCCCTTCATCGTCGAGAACGGTGCGGCAGTCTATGTCCCGCTTGACACCTTTGGCTTCCAACCTGAGCGGTCACGCCGCCGTGCCTCCTATCATGTCATTGAGCTCGGCACCCCCTATGCGCTGCTTCGCGATGTCCTCCGGCAAATCGAGGAAGCCGTCGGGACCCCACTACAAGGATTCGGTGACCTCTCGATCGACGAGATTATGGCGACGACAGGGCTGATGCGGGAGGATGCGCTACGGGCCAAACTCCGGGAGTTTGATGAACCGTTCCTCGTGAATGGTCCGCCAAAATTGATTGAGGAGATTTGTCGGCAGATCGTCACGCGAGGCCTGAACTGGACGAGAGGGGGGCGATTCTTTCATTTAACCGGGAATAACGATAAAGGCCGAGCCGCAGAACTCCTGCTCCGCTGCTATAGACGACAGGAGCATGAACAACAGCTCCCTGAAGAGATCGAGACGATCGGCATTGGCGACAGCTTGAACGATCTTCCGCTCCTCCTGACGGTCGATCATCCGGTGTTGGTGAAACGGCCTGATGGCTCGTATGATCCGGACATCAATCTGCCGAACCTCATCCGAGCCCCTGGTATCGGTCCTGCCGGCTGGAACCAGGTCGTTCTCGAACTCCTTCGTCAGGCCACCCACGAAGCATCCCGTGAACGGGCCGTCAATATCAGGGTCACCTAACGTTCACGGGACGACCACGTTCCTACCCAGTCAATCTTCAGCCGGGTTAATGATATGCAGCCCGGCGGACTTCGAGGCCGCCAAGAGTTGCGTATCCGTGCT
Source organism: uncultured Nitrospira sp. (assembly GCA_902500805.1). Classification (GTDB taxonomy): domain Bacteria; phylum Nitrospirota; class Nitrospiria; order Nitrospirales; family Nitrospiraceae; genus Nitrospira_D. The sequence goes on from CABVSA010000044.1 coordinate 8,055, forward strand.
CACGACCGTCAATCGTAACGGCTTCAGCTCCAACGCCAAAGCCAAATGCATCACCTGGGTCGAGCGAAGAAAGGGATACTCCAAGACCAACTCTTTCGTGGTCAAGTAGGTCTCCATCTGAGGAGCAATGAACTGATACAGCCCTTGTTTGGATTCAATTTCAAACTTGTACAGCACCGAGTAACAATCATCCCGTGTGATCTGCCCTTCGTGAGCACGGGCGCAGAGAATGGAATAGAAGTCCGTCACGGTCCATGTCGGAACGATGGCGACTCTGCCACGCTTCACCATCAACTTATTGACGATGCGGGTCCCCCGCTCCATGCTGTAGCGTTTCACCAGCGCCGTTGAGTCGTAGTAGTAGTATGGCATTCGGTCACACCCTCCCTTTCAGAATGATGTCGGCAAGCGGCCCTTGAAGCTTGGACAGTCGGTCCTGGAGTTCGTCGAGTGGAGCTTCCTCATAGCCTTCTTTTCGCAAGGTATCGGCAAGATTCCCCTTGTTAAAGGACGCCGTGTCCGCCTTGAGCCGCTCGTTCAATCGCCGTTTGGCCAGACGGCTTGAAACCTTTTGCCCGGCCTTGGTCAACCCCCTCCCTCTGCTACGCGGAGCCCGACTGACGGATAGTTCGTCTGTTTTCTTCACGATTCACGCCTCCTCATCATGAGTGTTGGTTTACCGCTTCCCTGCAGACGCTTCCCGTGGACAACCGGCAGGCATCGCCGCGGTTGCCGGCAATGTGACCTCAGCAAAAATATGTGCTGCGATTGCCCGTGCCACATCCGATGAAAATTCCTGCTGGATCACTCGAAGGACCTTCGCCGTCGCCTCGCGCTCGGTCAGATGCCCTTCTTTCCCTCCACGTGCGATGGCCCCGACAACCCGCTGCGTGGCACGCTCCACGATCTCCAAATCGCTGCACCATCGCACATACTTGAAGTTCGGATCCTGCACCTCGATCGGAATCAGACGAGCCATACCCCGAACCAGTAACTCCGAGGACTCCGCATCACCCTTCCCTGAATCAGCCGTGACATGAAACCCTTCACGAACCAGGCCTTGGACAAGGGCCCGTTGAATCGGCTCGGCATGGTCTCCGGAAATCTGCAGGGTCAGGCCAAAATTCGAGGAGAGGACCTGCGCTAACTCGCCGGATAGCTCTCCGACTCGATATGCAGAAGCAATACCCTGCCCACTGGAACGGATCACACGCAAATCGGTGTTGTAGACTTCCCGCAGCACAAGATTCCGACCGGCCCGCCGAAGCGCGCGCACCTTCGCGAGGTTGCCTGTCACCTGCCGAGCCTCCACCACATCCGCGTCGATCTCGCGATCCAAGCTCACGACCTTGTCCGTCAGCGATACCTCGGCCTGGGAGCGGTTCACGACAGCCAACGCATAATGCACTCTCTTCCCAGCGTCGTACCACGCATCCCCAATATTCACATTTTCAAGTACTTTGTCGGTCGAGACCTTTGTCACATGATCAATGGTCAGCCGCCGCTCAGCCGTCGCAACTTCATCATGTTCAGTGACGAGGTAGGCCTCCCAGTCCTTAGCCTGAGCCGCGACTTCCGCCTTGAAGATGCGCGCCACAGCCGCATAGGCTTGATTCTCAGCCGTACTTCGGTTATCACCTTGACCGACTCCGGTCAAATACTGGGACGGGGGATAGCGTGAGGCTCGACCATCGACCCACTCCGGCTTGTCCTTTCCGCCGAACCACGCACACCCGCTCACTCCAATCAGATAACAGAAACACAGCATCACCGCGGCACAGTTCCCACACGCTGATCCTCGACGGCGCCTCACTGCATCACCCGCTGGAGAATGAAGAGCGTCTGACCAGGAACCAGTGAAACAGATTGTCCGTCCTTCGTCATCGACATCCCTTGCCCTGACGGCCGAACAGAGACCTGGTACTGGCCTGCCGGCACCCAAGCTCGTGCGACGTGGATCTCGTCCGGCAAGGTCTGCCAGCTTCGCTTGTCGGCTTCTTCGGAGGCCACCGCGATACCCTTGGCAAATAACTCCACCAGTAAACCGACCCACGGCTCGGCGTCCTTGCCGACGGCCCTCCGCGCTCCGAAACTCACGCCCTCAGCCATCGCAAATTTCGTGGCGGCTCTCGCAACAGCTTTCGTGGCCATCGCCGGCATCCGTTCCGAAAGCCCTTTCTCCGCGAGTGCCGTCACGTTCTGCGCCCGTTCCGATCGAGCCGAGAATGAACCGCCCTGCGAATCAGTCAACGTCAGATCTTCGAACGGGACACGTGTCTTTTGTGGCACCAACCGCGGAAGCGCCACACGCACCACCCGCCCATTCAGGCCGTATAACAGACTGTCTGCCACCCGATCCCTCTGGTACGGCCCCCGAAGAACTCCTCTATTTAGCAAAACTAACTGTGCGGCATCAAGACTGATCGGTAGGTCTAAAAACATGTCTTCCTTTCGTGGAGCGCGGCCATTATAGCTGATCAGAACTACGTGGGCGAGTGCCTCTCCCGACGAGGACGAAATGGGTGACCATATGACATCCGGAAAGGCTTGCCGATAGCGCTCAAACTCAGTTTTCAAGCCGAGCACCTCGGCAGTTCGGAGGAGATCGGCCTGTAAGGAGGGAGGAGGCGACATTCTCCCCCATCCCTTCATAGCCTGATACGCTTCGTACGCGTTTCGATAGGCGATAAACGCGTTATTCAGATCTCCTGCCGCTTCGTACAAGATGCCGCTCAAATACCGTGCAAACCCGTCATTTCGGTATTTGTCCTGGTCCTTGACTCTGTCGCTCAATACATTCAGTCGATGATCAATCCGCCGAACCTCGACCAGAGCCTCCTGGATTTGGCCTTGAGCCGCATAGTTCAACGCCTTGACCACGTTGATCATCACGTGCTCATAGGCATCCCCTTCGTAGGGCAACATATTGTCGTTGGTCAGAAAGGCAGCGGTCTCGGTGCGGATACTTCTCGTATAGAGTCGCTCGACATCCTCTTCGGCTTGCTCCAACGCAGCACTGCTCTGCTCATACTGTCCTGCTACCTGCAAGACCATCCCACGGTCCATCCCATAGAGCAATCGCCCTTTTGCCCCATACTCGCCCTTCGTCTGCTCCACGATCGCCGCAGCTTGTTGTGGATTACCGGCGAGCAGGCTCTGTTCGATCAACAGATAATGATTGACGGAAGGCCCGCATCCGGTTGAGAGGAATGCCAGACAACCAGCCAGGACCACCGAGATAGGAAAGATACCGCCCCACCGCACAGATCCCCCGTGGGCAAAGCGTGAGAGGAATGGTTTCAACGAATTCCGCGAGGCTAACAGAATGCTGAAAAGGCCGCTAGAGCCAATGAGATCAAGATTGAGGTTCAGGCACCCCCGCTCGGGGTCCTGAACCTCACCCTTAGTCTGTTCGGGTTAGCTCGCTGCGGCCTTGCTGGACAGCCTTCTTGAGCATCCTGCTAGAAGACCGTCCGTTTCTTTTCAACGACCTTCTTGATCTTCTTTTGTCCGTACCACGCCTTTGCATTGCTTTCCAGGTCGATCATCTGAAGATCCACCTGATAAAATACGGCTTTCGCCCCGTCCGCTTCGTCAAGAATGGTGGCAATCGTCCCCTTCATCATGAAGTCGGCCCCGGTTTCTTTTCCAGGGGCCTTCTGCGTCTCTTCACGCGCATAAATCGCCTGCTCTTTTCGTTCGGTCCGCACCTCATCGCGCTCGTTTTTTCCGGCGACAAAAGTGACCTTTTGAGAATTGGTGAGTTCTCGCTCTAGATCCGTGATAAAGGTTTGCACACTGATATGTTCATGGCTGCTGTTCAAGACGGTCCCTACCACAACGACGGGCTGACGCTGATTGGTCTTTTCAAAATTCCCAAGCCATGGATATTGGAGCGCATCCTTCACCATCGCCTCGGCGACCATCCGGGAGTCCGTATCGTTCCATCTCCCGCTCAGGTCAGTGACCACCCCGGCATCGACACGCGTGACCTTCGTCTCATGACCGCATCCTGAAAGCGCGAGCGCAATACCCAGCGTACCAATAAGAGAAGGGCTAAGCCTCTGCATCACGATGAACCTCCGAGAAAAAGTAACCGTTTCACAACGTTCGGACTACTGAATCCCTCGCTTTTCCTCTTCCTTCTCCAAACGCTCGAACATTTTATCGGCGTTCTTCCGCACAAAGTCTCGGACCTGAGCATTGAGTTCTTTCGCCTGCTCCAGGTTGTTCTTCATATCTTCTATACTCAGCTTGGTCAAGACATAATACGTGTTGGTCTTGGGATCCATGTACTGATCAATCTTCCGGACGCCGCTAAGCGTCGCCGTGGTGATCGTTTTTTGAGCTCGTTCCACATTCTGCTCTTCCGTATTCCTTGTAAAATCTCCCGCCGTGGTTGATGCGGCATAGTCCCGCATCAGATAGCCCGTATAGGTTTCAAACGTCTTGGCGATCTCGGCCCGTCCACGATTCTCTGCCGTCTCCCAGGCCAGTGGAGCATTCCGGACGCCGGATACCGCCCCCACGCCATAGAAGGCCTTACTGTCTTTTTCATTGAAGGCGCCAGACCCTTTCTGGACCCATTTTGGCGGTCCTCCACAAGCGGCTAGTCCCATGATGAAAAGGACAGCAAGACCGAGGCCGGCCAGTCTTGAGTACGTCGCTTGTGACCTGATCATACAACCCTCCTTAATGAAAATAGGTAGATACGCCGTACGTAGAACATCCCGAGAAAAAATGTTGGATTCATGCTAACATGCGTTTTTTTATCAGTCAATGCAAGGCACACTTCATTCAGATTCCTCAACGATACCAAGGAGGCGCTGTGGCAGACATCCAGATTGACGATGGCATCATCAGAATTCTCACGCTTGAGATCCAAGACCCCAAAGCGGCTGCTGTGCTCTCAGCCTACCCTCAGGCTCGTTGGCCGGAAATCACCCGCCGAGCGATCAAAATCGGCCTGGGATACCTCAAAGGCGGGGAACAGGCGTAGCAGAATTCAAGAAAAGACCTCCGCGCATGAAAAGCATCTCGCCCTTCCACGGGACTCAGGGTCGAGAGCTTGCCGATCGATGTTCCTCAGGACCGTGAGCCTGTCGAACGGTGAAACGTCATTCATGTGCGAGAGACAGGATACGAACAACGGAATACGGGAGGGCGGTCTTTTTCGGAGTTGTTTGCAGAAGCCCATCTGACCGAAGGAGGGTCATTTCACAGCTGGACCCCTGGGAGCCTTGCCTTCGACCAACACCATATCTCCATCACCATCGATGCGAAGACTCGATGGATGCTGTACCCCGCCTGATACCATCTCGACCTGGCGTACAAGATAGCTCCCCAGTTCGGAGGCCATCAGCCAGCCGTTTCCGTCCAAATCCGCCGCACCGGACAGTCCTCTTAGCAAGGCTTCGACAAAACGACTGCCCTGGTCTGAACGACCAACGGCCTCTCCCCTGCCGACGGCAGTCACGACTTGCACGGCCCGCCGATCTGTATCCAACTCTGGCGCCATCCGTCCTTCCCATGAAGGCCCAGGAGCTTCGGTCGTCTCCCATCCAACCACCGGCGCATCCAGAATAAGGAGTGTATGTTTCGACGCCGATCGCCGCGCAAATTCTTTCAACTGTTCGACCGTGATGGATTTCGCAGTGCTCGTGACTGGTGCGTCAAACGGAACGAGGTACCCGCGATCCTGTCCGTCTGAATCTTGCATCACGCCGGCGTGCCCCACGTACACAAGCACAAGCCGGTCCATTCGCCCAACTTTTCGTGGCAGCATGTCGTTCAGCAGCTGCTGCAGGCGCCTGGAACTGGCATTCTTGTCGTAGAGTTCGACCACTTCGTCAAATCCCAGTTGCCGAAAGGCTTCAGCCACCTTTTTCGCGTCGTGGATGGCTCCCGGAATCGACGGCGCCAGGACGTACTGTTCGATCCCAATCACGATCGCCCAAGACTTGTAATAGAGGCCCTCGGGCCTTCCCAATTGCGCCTCCGCAACCGGCAGAAAATGCAGCGACAGCAGGGCAACCATGTAGGCAGCCAGCACGACTGGTTTCACCAGGACCATCCGAGCAGATATCATCATCAACCTCTGTCGAGGGTTCATCGTTGGGGTGGTGAGCCTATCGCCGGCCATGGCCGGTGTCAAGAAACTGAATCGAAGCACTCACTCTGGTTCGGTGAGATCGGTTCGCAGTCAGTGCACGGTTGCAGGTATCCATGACTTTCTCCATAATGCCCTCTTCGCCTGGACTACGTTGATGAAGGAGACACGCCTGCCATGAGTGAACAAATCGAGACTCTCTTAAAGGAAAGTCGGACCTATCAGCCGACTCCCAAGACGATCGCTGCAGCCTATATCAAAGAGTACGAAACCGAGTACAAGAAATCCATCGCGGATCCGGAGACATTCTGGAGCAATGCCGCCAAAGAATTGGAGTGGTTTGCGCCTTGGAACAAGGTCCTGGAATGGGAATATCCCTGGGCGAAATGGTTCGTCGATGCACGATGCAATATCGCCTACAACTGTCTGGATCGTCACGTTAAAACGTGGCGGAAGAATAAGGTTGCACTGATCTGGGTGGGCGAAAACGATCAGGAACGCATCTTCACGTACGGGGAGCTCTACCGACAGGTCAATCGCTGCGCAAACGCCCTCAAGAAGCTCGGCCTACAGAAAGGTGACCGCGTTACCATTTATCTCCCAAAAATCCCGGAACAAGTCATTGCCATGCTGGCTTGTGCCAGAATCGGGGTGATTCACAGTGTGGTCTACTCAGGATTCAGCGCGCCGGCCCTCGCGAGTCGCGTGAACGATGCTGAGGCAAAAGTCGTCATCACCGCCGATGTCGGCTTTGATCGTGGCAAAGTCATCAACCTAAAACCTGTGGTGGATGAAGCGCTCAAGCACTGCCCCACCGTTGGCCATGTGGTTGTCGTCCGGCGTCAAGTGCCGGGGCCAGCGCTTTCTGCTCCAAAGGAAATCGATTGGAACGAGTGGGTCAAGCAGGAACGCGCAGTCTGTGACGCAGAACAACTCGATGCAGAAACCCCACTCTATATCCTCTACACCTCCGGGACAACCGGCAAACCCAAGGGTGTCGTCCATGTCCATGGGGGTTACATGGTCGGCACTTATCTGACGACGAAATATGTGTTCGACTTGAAAGATGAGGACGTCTATTTCTGCGTAGCCGATCCTGGTTGGGTCACAGGCCACAGCTACATCGTCTACGGCCCGCTTCTCAATGGCGCGACAATCCTCACGGCAGAAGGAAAGCCTGACTACCCGACTCCAGGGCGCTGGTGGGATCTGATCGAACGATACGGCGTCTCCATTTTCTATACGACTCCGACCGCCATCCGGCTACTCATGCGCTATGGCGAAGACTGGCCGAAGAAATCTGATCTCTCGACACTCCGGATCCTTGGCAGCGTCGGTGAGCCCATCAATCCAGAAGCATGGGAATGGTATCACCGTGTGACCGGAGGGGACAAACCCATCATGGATACCTGGTGGCAGACTGAAACGGGAGCGATCTTGATCACCCCGCTTCCAACCGTCCCGCTCAAACCAGGCTCAGCCACACGCCCATTTCTTGGAATTGAAGCTGATGTCGTCGATCGCGAGGGCAACAGTCTCCCTGCTAACGCAGGGGGGTTTGCCGTCATTAAGAAGCCTTGGCCTTCCATGATGCGCACGATCTACAAGGATCCCGAACGGTACAAGACTTACTGGAACACGATCCCTAATTGCTACACCGCCGGTGATGTCTGTCATAAAGATGCCGACGGCTACATGTGGTTCATGGGCCGCGCCGATGACGTGATTAAAGTCGCGGGCAATCGCCTCGGTACGGCCGAAGTGGAAAGCGCCTTAGTCAGTCATCCCGCCGTTGCTGAAGCCGCCGTCATCGGCAAGCCGCACAAAACGGTTGGGGAATCCATCAAGGCTTTCATCATCTTGAAACAAGGGGAGCAGGAGAGCCCGGAGCTGATCAAATCGATTAAAGATCAGGTCTTGAAAGAATTGGGCAAGATCGGCGTGCCGTCTGAAATTGACATCGTCTCGTCACTACCAAAAACCAGGTCCGGGAAAATCATGCGTCGCGTCCTAAAAGCGAAGGAGCTCGGGCAAGATCCCGGCGACATCTCCACGATTGAGGAGTAACAGGCATGGGACGAGGTGGGCGCAAACCAGGGGAGCCGATCTACCAGCGGCGACACCTGATCGCGCTCGCCCTGGCCGTAGGTCTGCCGATTATCCTATTACAACTGTATAAGATCTATGTCGGTCCAGTGAGTTTCGATGCCCAAATGGGATTTGGCATTCTTGTCTCCATCCTAGCCGGTCTCGTCCTCTACTACACCTACCGATCCTCTGCGCAGAATCAGCCATAGGAAGACTGGATGATTGCATTCTGCTGACTGACCTGAAAGCCCAACCTCGGCGGCGGGTCGTCGTCCTCAAACATAATCAAGTGAAAGCTGTGATCGTGCCGGTGGATGATGGTGAAAAGATGGCCAAGGCACTCGCTCTCTTAGAGCACATGGAGATCCATCGGCTGGTGACACGGCGAGGACGCAAGAAACAGCAGACTACTGTTCCTCTGGAGGCGTTGCTGAAGGAGCAAGAAGCCCTAAAGCGGTTCCAACCTCGACATCCTTAGAAGAACTATACCTCCGCGTCTCCAAGACGCTCTATTGAGGTATCCGACTGCTACAGACTGCTCGCCCCCTAATACTGCCCAAGCACGATTCGTAATACGCTCTCAACGTAACACCCTCACGATCGCCTCCAGACAAAACATTGACGCAATAGCTCTGTCAAAACGTCAAATTTGTGTAACTGTATAACGTATTTATTACTACGTATTTATTATTTCCATATAAACGCGCTCACCTCAACACGGCGCGGATCTTGCTTGCATATATCAGCAGTTACGAACCTAACTACCCTAGGAGGAATCAATGGAATGTCCGAAGTGTCAGGGGATGATGACGTTGGACCGGTTCTCGGATTTCTTTATCGTGTTCTATGCCTGGAAATGCATCAATTGCGGGGCGATGATTGACCGCACCATTGCCAGCAATCGCCGAAAGAGTTTGGCGGCGCGAGAGGCTCAGACCGTTGCTGCTGGCTAAGAAGAGAGATCGCCGTGAGGCTTGAATCCTGCTCGAGAAGATATGACCAAGGTCGGGAGTCTGCTACGGATTGGGATCGTCGACTCCTAAACTTCTCATTTAAAGACTCCCGACCCCTAACTTATCTCGCTCCTGCAACATGCGCGATGGGATCGGTGTACGTGCCGTCCTCAGCCAAAATACGTTCGAGTAGTTGCTGTCTAAAGGTACGGTCAGGTTCGCACCAGACCGCCAGGTAAAGCTGGATCAGTTCTGATAGGTCCACACGCACCTTCCTTCTCACGGTTGTTAAAAAGTGATTGTAGCCCATGCACAATACAAGATCAGACCTCCAGTACTTACATTATAGGTTGGAATCCTGTCGAGAGTCTGTTACTGACACCTTGCCTCTCAAACTTTTCATTAAGACTTCCGACCCCGGCATTTTAAAAAAGCAGGCGGCCAGAGAAGAATTGGTTACTCGTCGTCATGAAACCCTCGATATGTATCAATATCGATAATAGCTCCGGTACGATGTGCAAATTCAATAACATCCCGTTCAAATCCGATCGAGGGCGTCGAGATTGAATCGTCTGGCGAAATCGTTAGGACAACTTCAAGCACAGCCTCAAGGCCAAAGCGCTTTTGGGCTTGGAGTATGCCTTCGATATGCGGGGCAAGCTTGCCGACGAGCGACGAGGCCATCTGGTAGACGTCGATGAGTTCATCCTTTTTCATTTCGGTCGAATAAATCCACGATGTGCGCCTGGGAATTGGATTGCTCTTTCGCGCTGTTCTCGTTGGCTTTATCCCGATGAGCTCTGTGACCACGTTGGGATCAAAGTTGTCCCCGAACAGTGCGAAATAAACATAACCTTCGTTGGGAATCTTGCTATCCAAGAGATCTAACCATGTTTGGACAGATTTTCCACTTCTACCTAACCGACACGCACACACCAATTCTTGAACTTAACACATTAAGAGGATTATGCTTTTCCGCAAACATACTTTCAGACATTCGTTTTATACGTACGACGTATGGCTTACGCAAAAACAAATTCACGCTAGGCGCACGCCTTGACGATCGTCGATGAATAGGTGCGGAAGTCGTGTAAGTGTTTGGTGATGATGGTTCGGACCACATCCAAATTGAGACGGGTATATTCGTGCACGGCTACGTTGCGAAAGCCGACCATTCCTTGCATGCGGTTGGCAAGATCAGCTGGAAGAATCCCCCCGGTCTGTAGGAGCACAAACGCATCACGGCTATCCTGTGGCACACCAAGCTTGCGATGGCTGACCACGTACATAGCGAGGTCGATCGCAGTTTCGCATGCGCGCTGAAGGTTCAAGACAATCGCATCCTGCTTTGTTTGATTCTCAACAAGATTCTGGTCATTACCCGCATACTCCTCCTCAATGCGGCGGATACAGCGTTCAATGCTTGCGGCCTTGTTGAAGATGACATCTTCAACCATAAATGACCCCGCTCGCACGAACCCTGTTCAGAATCCCTCGGCGCTCCTCGTTAAGCCTGGCATAGTCAGCGTACACATACATCTCGAACTCTCGACGAGCCGGTCCATTCGGCGAATCCAGACATTCTCCGGTTGAAATAACTTGCATCCGCATGACGGTAGTGGCAGTGCGAAGATCCAGGAGATCCACATCACGGTGCAAGCGAGCGGCCAGTTCCTGAGCAAGTTCAAACCGACGCAATGCCGGTATCGGATCGCCTGTCAGCACAGCGAGATCGATGTCGCTGTCCTGACGGGTATTCCCCTTTACGTGTGAGCCGAATCGATAGAGAGCAATAAGGTCAGGGATAGACTGCCTGAGGAATTGGATCAAGGCCTGGTCATTCATCATGAACTCTCAGCTCCGACCAGCTCAGGCTACTGGTTCACTTGCATCCTGTCAATCTCGACCAGATTATTCCTGAGCACTTCAGTTTCCCCTACCAAGACATCGCTCCATCAGAACTGGAGCTCCTGAGAGTTGATCCCATTATTCGGCGAGGTTTGATGACACAGAAAGCGAAGAGCTATTCACTTAGAATATTGCTCACGAGCTAGGCTGAACACCGATAGCTGAAGGCTGACTGCTACAAGTCAAATCAATCCCCGTTTCTGCAGGTACTCTGTATCGATGCTGATGGCGGGTTTTGAAAGCTGGCTTCGCTCTTGGAGCAAGCGTTCCACGTACTTACCGATGAGGTCGGACTCAAGGTTGACTGTGTCGTTCACCTGCTTGAGACCAAGGATTGTCACCTTCGCCGTGTGCGGAATGATGGCGACGCTGAACCCCTGCTCGCTCACGGCATTGATCGTGAGGCTGATACCGTCGACAGTAATGGAACCCTTGGGGACACAATAACGGAGAATCTCCGGAGGTGCGGCGATGGTGAAGACGATCGCATTGGCGTCTTGCTGTCGACTACGGATTACCCCTACTCCATCCACATGGCCGGCCACGAGATGCCCGCCGATCCGCTCGTTCAGCTTCATGGCTCGTTCGAGATTCACCGGCATGCCTACGGCAAAACTACCGAGCGTCGTAACCGAAATGGTTTCCGGCGAAACTTCCACAGAAAAGTCGCGTTCGCTTCGTGAAACGACCGTTAGACAGATCCCATTTACGCTCACACTGTCACCAATTTTGAGATCGCTCATCACCGTCGAGGCCAAGATGGTCAGTTTGGCTCCAGCCAGCGACTTGTTCATGACCGTAATCCCGCCCATTTCTTCGACAATGCCGGTAAACATCAGTCTTTCCTCATGATGATCTGTTTCACCACATAAACGAACAGCACCAACAACACCACCACACCTAGAACAGCCAGCCCACCGATGACAAGATTTTCCGTGGCGATTTCTTTCATAATATCCCCATTATATCCCACCCATGCTCATGATGGTACGGTCTCCAATCGCCTGATCGTCACCCAGAACACGCCAGCTGCCATCAGCTGTATCCCGGCGATAATGGCAAAAGCCATGGAATAACTCAGATTCGCAATCAGCAGACCAGCCAACAGGGGCCCGCAGGCATGGCCGATATCCATGATCGTCCCCTGCATCCCCATGCCGGCGCCGAGCCGCTTGAACTCCGAACTGTCTGCAACCAGGGCTGATGAAGATGACGAAACCACGGCTTCGCCAAACCCAAACCCGGCAGACAACAGGAGGAGCAGAGGAAACAGCGTCACATATGGAATGCAGACGAAGGTTCCCGCACAAATACACAGGCCAAGAATGATCAGCGGCTGACGGCCGACCCGGTCAGATACTCGACCCATAATTGGCTTCGAAAAGAATGAGATGCCGGCTTGCACGGTAAACAAGAGGCCCACTTCTCCTGGGTTCAAACCGGCAGACACACCGTACAGCGGGAGAAAGGCCATCAAGGCACCGTTCGCAATCATCTTGGCGGCGTCGGTCACACTGGTAATCAACACCTTGCGATTTTTGGCAACGGCGGCAAATCCCTTCCACATTTCGGACAGTACGACCGTCATCCCCTGATCTTTCCGCTGGGGCACCACAACATCAAGATGCAAGCTATAGAACAACAGCATACCGATACATCCAAAGATGCCGGAGGTGATGAACGCTGTCGAAAACCCGGCCGCATGGATGAGATAGCCCCCAAGAAAAGGGCCTAAGAGAGAACCGGACTGTGTGCAAGCCGTATAGGTTCCGAGCGCGGCCCCACGCCGTTCACGGTAGAGTTCCACCACCGTCGCGAGTGCGCTTGGCGCGAAAATGGCCGTTGCGAGGCCGTGCAGAAACCTGAGCGCCGTCAATGCATCCAGATCCGTAATGAAGGGATAGAGAAACGGCGGCAATCCGAAGGCTACCACACCAATCTTGAGCAACAGACGCCGCCCATAAATATCGGATAGGGCGCCGGACGGCAGCTTCAGCAACACACCTGTGAGAGTGGACACGGATACGATCAGACCGATCCGTTCCGGACTCGCACCGAGCGATTCAGCAAACAAGGAGAGCGCCGGCATCCGCACCATGTTGTAGCTGATGAAGGAAAAGATGCCGACCGTGCAGATCAGCATAAAGCTGCGTGAGGTTGTCATGGAGTAGTGCTGACAGGCGAAATCGTCTGGGTGGAGTCGAGTGGAGGGCCGAGCACTGTTCTCAAAAACACCAGATGTGGCTCAGGCAAGGGCGGTGGCTGTTCCGCCTCACGCAACACACGGGAAGGCTGTTGTCGCATGGCTACGCCCAACCGATGAACAGTCTTCACTCCCTTCTGAAGTTTGCTCGTCACCATGCCACGAATCAGCGGATGCAGAAAGGACACCAATCCTGACAGCACGCGATTGTCCAATCTGGTGTAGACCACCATGGTGCTGTCCATGTCTTCGTTCCCCTGCTGATCTCGTACCACCGCCATCCGCAGAAACACGACGGCTTTCCCTGTGATATGCGGAAGCAACCGGCTGTCATGAGAGCCGTCCAGTAAGTAAATCCGAGACTCCGCATCCTCATAGACCAGCTGCACGAACCCCTTCGTTCCTTCACCGTCATCACCCCAAAATCGTCGTTCCCCCCAGGCTTGAGAGTGATACGAACCGAGGCCCAGACGACGAATCAACGAGGCAGCAAACGGTGGCTCACCGAGCAGGTACCGATACAGTGGCTCTGACATGGCCACCCGGATGGGACCGACCTGGGTGACTGTCGTATGCGACTTAATAATCTTGTGAAGCTGGCATGTCCAGTCCGAAGGAATCCGCTCGACCGGAAACGTCAGGTCTCCATGAACAGGGGAGAGGCTGCAGCTCTCTGCCCCTGCGGTACCGGCGAAGAGCACGAGGGCGACTCCCAGTAGAATAGCCCAACAGCATGCACCCTGTTCCCAGGTGAAGTCCCTCGCCATGGTTATGGATCTGCGGTTGGGACAGTAATGGAGAGGTGAATGGGGAAGAGCCGCTGAGGATCCTGCCTGAGTCTGGCTTGGCGCAGCAAGGTTTCCAGCGACGGCGTGACGGTTCCTGCAAATGCTACCTCGCCGTTCGTGATCACAGTCAACGGCTTGGCCGGATCAATCAACGACCCATTCAAAAATAGACTGTACCGTCGAACATGGTGCGTCTGTACCTCGATCCGATTCCCTTCTCGAATTGAGGCATCCAGCTTCGCATAGACTCGACGCTTAATTCGCTCATCACGTTTATCTACCAAATCATCTGAAAATGCCGCGATAGGATCAGTCGAATCCAGACGCACCCAGTTGAACGGTTGGAAATGGCTCCCATCTCGTACGACGGTGAGCCTTGTCGGCAAGGGCTCACGGTGCTGACTATCGAACCAGGCCACCAGGTCCGGCACCTCTTCCTTGGGGAAGTAGTGTCCTCCTGCCACGGGATGTTCTCGCTCATGTTCGCGATACACATACGCATAGCCGAGCCCATCAAGCTCACGAGCGATCGAACGACTCAAGTCCACCGGCATCACCTGATCCTTCATGCCGTGAATCATATAGATGGGTGTCTGCCGAAGATTCGCTAAAAACGGCATGAGCACATGGTCCAGTCCACTCGCCATCGGTGCGATGCCGGCAAATAACGGCGCATGATGCATGCCGATGAGCCAGGCTCCGATCCCACCGTTCGACATGCCGGTCAGAAATATCCGGCTCGGGTCAACATGATACCGTGCCTGAATCTCCCGAACAGTTGCCAACACCAATTCTTCCGCGCGTCTCGTAACCCAGGCACCGGATGGATAGGTTGGACAGGCCAAGAGATAGTCTTCACCCAACCTGGCCCGCCAGCGCTCCACATATTCTTCACCGGTAAAACCGAATCCGTGCAGGCACAGGACCAGAGCATAGGACTTCGACGCTTGGTACGTTGGTGGTATGAGCAAGGACAGTGGATAGGTTTGTCCACGGAGCACGATCTGTTCATGGGGAAGACCCCCGACTGGCTGGCGCTGGTAGATTCGGCCGGTCCGTATCAGTCGAGACACGGCATCGATGGATGCGCCCTCGTTGGAGAGAATGTCCTGCAGCAGCCGTTCAGCTGCATCACTCTCAGACGCATCAAGATACTGAAAGACACGTGAAGCAAGCCCCGCAACAGCTGATCCCGCTTCCTCCGCGAGACTGGGAGTAGGAACACTGGCAAGAACGATCAATAAGAACAGACTCCGAACGAAGACAATCACAGCTCTCCTTCTACTACTACGTCATTGCCGACGAATCTGGTCACCACATGCCGCAATGCAATCGCACTGGCAAGCCGTGCCGGGCTCTTCCCCCCTATCAACCCCTTCGCATTCTGACCCCCAAGCAGCAGCGGTGCCATGTAGAGACGAACATGATCGACTAACTTGGCCTTCAGCATCGCCGCATTCACCTCTCCTCCACCCTCCGCAAGGAGAGACGTAATCCCTCGCCGACCAAGCTCCCTGAGCAGCGCAGGCAAGGAGACTTGACCGTCAACAGCCGGCACGATCAGCACCTCGATACCTTTCTTCTGCAGCGCCGACCGTCGAACCGCTGGAGCCGCAATAGTAGTGGCAATCATCGTCTTGGCCTTATCCTGTGAAGCCAAGACCTTCGCCTTAAGCGGAGTACGCAGACGACTATCGAGGACAATGCGAAGAGGCTGCCGTGAAGCCAGTATATTGAGAGCGGAACCCGCTCGAGCCGTCAAGGAAGGATCATCCGCCAGCACGGTCCCCAGCCCAACCAGTACCGCATCGACCTCGCCGCGAAGCCGATGCACCTCCTCGCGAGACGTCTTCCCGGTCATCCACTGAGATTCACCAGAGGCTGTTGCCAGCTGTCCATCGAGCGTCATACCGGCCTTAAGGGTCACATAGGGACGACCCGTCTTCATCCAATGGCAATAGGCCTTGTTCAAATTCTCCGCTTCGGATCGGGCTACTCCCACCATGACGGAAAGTCCGGTTCGACGAAGCGCAGCGGTTCCTTTCCCCTTCACGGCTGGATTGGGATCCAGCATCGCAATCACGACGCGGCGGACGCCGGAGCGCAGGACCTCTGGCACGCAAGGCGGTGTTCGTTTCTTGAGATGGCAACAAGGCTCAAGTGTCACATAAAGCGTGGCGCCTCGTGCCTGCGTTCCGGCTCGCTGCAACGCAAGAATTTCTGCGTGAGGGGTGCCTGGTCGGAGATGAAAACCCTGGCCGACGATCCGGCCTTGTTTGACGACGACGGCGCCGACCATCGGATTCGGGCTTGTCGTTCCTTGGCCCTTCGCCGCCAGGCGAAGAGCCAAGGTCATATAGTGGAGATCTCGTGTACGGTCAGTCACCGTTTCTTGCGGCTACCTACAGACAGTTTGGATGCCGGCTTCGCTCGCTTTGACGATGATGTTGATGGCTTAGCGGACTTTGCGGTCTTCACCCGAGCAGTCACGGTTTTCTTGGATAGAGCCGGCTTCGTGGATGATTCCGCGATGGCTGCCTGTGCCGCCGCCAATCGCGCAATCGCAACACGGAATGGTGAGCAGCTGACATAGTCCAATCCGAGCTGATTGCAGAACTCAACGGAACTTGGATCGCCTCCATGCTCACCGCAGATCCCAAGCTTGATCCCCGGCCGTGACGTGCGCCCGCCGGCAATGGCCGTCTTCATCAATGAGCCAACGCCCTCACGATCGAGCGTGGCGAACGGATCCGCATCCATGATCTTCACCGTTCGATAGTGGTCGATAAACTTGGCGGCATCATCGCGTGAAAATCCAAAGGTCGTCTGGGTCAGATCGTTCGTCCCGAATGAGAAAAACTCGGCCTCTTCTGCAATCCGTTCGGCAGTCACCGCCGCGCGTGGCAATTCGATCATCGTCCCGACAAGATATGAGAGTTTCACATTGTAGCGCTTCATCGTCTCTTGCGCGACTTCGCGGATGAGATCCTTCTGCGACTTCATTTCCGCCACCATGCCCACGAGCGGAATCATGATTTCCGGAACGATTTTCTTGCCTTCTTTTGCCAGCTCACAGGCCGCCTCGATAATGGCCCGCGCCTGCATACGCGTAATCTCCGGCATCGTAATACCCAACCGGCATCCCCGCAACCCGAGCATGGGGTTAAACTCATGCAGTTCTTCCACGCGAGCCAACAAGCGACGTTGCTCCTCGAGCTTGGCTCCATCATTCCCGGTCAACTCGAGCTGCGCAATCTCCACCATTAATTCTTCACGCTTCGGCAAAAACTCATGCAACGGCGGATCGAGCAGGCGAATGGTGACCGGAAACCCTTCCATCTCACGGTACAGCCCGATGAAGTCCTGCTTCTGCAGCGGCAACAACTGCTCCAGATACCGTTCCCGATCCTCTTTCGTCCTGGCCAGAATCATCTTCTGCATGATCGGAATACGGTCTTCGGCAAAGAACATATGTTCCGTGCGGCAGAGCCCGATCCCTTCAGCCCCGAACCCTCTGGCGATCTTGGCCTGGTCCGGCACATCGGCATTCGCTCGCACTTTCATCGTCCGTACACTGTCGGCCCATGAGAGGATGGTGGAAAAGAGCTGATATTTTTGTGACTTCTTGGCATCAAGCTTTCCCTGCACCACCTGAATGATCTCGGATTCCATAACAGGGATGTCGCCGTCGTACACGTTACCGGTCGATCCGTTTACGGACAGGTCGTCGCCTTCCCGGAACACCTTTGAGCCGATCCGCACCGATTGAGTGTCGATGACTTGGACGGCTTCGCATCCGGCCACGCAGACTTTGCCCATCTGCCTTGCCACGACCGCAGCATGAGACGTCATTCCGCCTCGCGCCGTCACAAACCCAGATGCGGCGTTCATGCCGTGAATATCATCGGGGCTGGTTTCATCACGAACGAGAACAACCCGCTGCCCAGCTGCCTTCATTTCGACCGCACGATCCGGCGTCAAGGCTATTTTCCCCGCCGCCGCTCCAGGTCCGGCCGGCAATCCCTTGCCTAATGGGGTTGCCCCCGCTTCAGCTTGGGTATCGAAGATCGGATAGAGATACTGCGCGAGCTGATCCGGACCAACCCGCTGCACCGCTTCACGCTTCGTGATCAAGCCTTCTTTCACCATTTCAACAGCGATACGCACCGCCGAGATCCCGGTCCGCTTTCCGACTCGCGTTTGCAGCATATAGAGTTTGCCCTCCTGGATCGTAAATTCCAGGTCGAGCATGTCTCGGTAATGTTTTTCAAGCCTCTTATAGGTGTGTTCGAGTTCCTTGTATGCGGCGGGGACATTCTTAGCTAGCGCGTTGACTGGCAAGGGGGTCCTGATCCCGGCCACGACATCTTCGCCTTGCGCATTCATCAGGCATTCACCGAAGAATGTATGTTCACCGGTATTTGGATCGCGAGTGAACGCCACGCCCGTCCCACTGGTATCACCCATGTTGCCGAACACCATGGCCACCACGTTGACTGCAGTACCCCAATGCTCTGGAATCCCGTTCAACCGCCGATAGGTAATCGCTCGTGCGCCGTTCCACGATGAGAACACCGCATTGATGGCCATTTGTAACTGCTCGTTCGGATCGTCAGGAAACTCCTTGCCGGTTTCCTCCTTCACCAACGACTTGAATCGTCCGACAAGATCCCGCAACGCCCGCGCGTCCAATTGCGTCTCGTGCGTGACGCCCATTTCTTCTTTCTTATGATTCAGGATCGCTTCGAAATGCTCCCGTGGCACCCCCATCACGATACTGCCGAACATCGTGATAAAGCGACGATAGCTGTCTTGAGCAAAGCGCTCGTTTTTCGTCTTCGCCGCCAGCCCTTCCACCGTCTTTAGGGTGAGCCCCACGTTGAGCACCGTATCCATCATGCCGGGCATTGAAGCACGCGCACCGGATCGAACCGACACCAACAACGGTCTCTCGGGATCGCCGAACTTCATGCCCATGGACCGCTCGACACGCTTCAGCGCGGCCAGCGCCGCATCCCACATCCCAGGGGGATATTTCTTGCCCTGCTTGTAGTACTCGATGCAGGCCTCTGTGGTGATGGTAAAACCAGGCGGGACGGAGATACGGAGATTCGTCATCTCGGCCAATCCCGCACCTTTTCCACCGAGCAACTCCTTCATGTTGGAGGTGCCCTCGGCTTTCCCGTCTCCGAAGTAGTAGACGTATTTTTTTGCCACGTGACTTCTCCTTCCAGGAAGCTTGCGTATCAACGAACAGGCGACGCGCGATGACCGTCGGTTGATTCCAGACGCATACGATAGCGATTCACCAAGAACCACTTCGCGCGGACGCCTCCAATGATAATGGCGGTGACAAACAACAGCAGCAATAACAATCGAAAGTCAGCCTGCACCGCATGATCGACATAGTACTGGCCGTCAGGCCCTTTCTTGAGTTTCGTGTCGGGTTGGAGAAAGTGAGTCGTGCCGCTCGGGTCTGACAGATTCAGCCATTCCGAACAGAGCCTGACCGGTTCGCTCGCCCCGGGCAACGACTGCCACGACAACCGAAGGCACACATCATGTTTGGCATCGAACAGATCGGGGGTTTTGACCAGGTCATCCAAGTTGATGCCGCTCATTCTGAACCCAACGAAAAGAACAGCATTGCAGCCGACAATCAGAGCCAGGGAGACCATCACAGAAAACCGTCGGATCTTCACCGCCCGAGGGCATTCGCCCGTCACCGGCTGATCCATCACAACTCCCGGAGGAGATGACCCTCAGTACAGACCGTCCGTGTATCGTCCGATCGCCCTATCTACCGCCCTTGTACCACAATCTGGGAAAAGTCTGCGAATGACATAAACAGATCATCAACTTCTTTGAGTAAGGACAACCGATTGCTACGAACAGCCTGATCATCGGCATTGACCATCACACCGGCAAAAAAATCGTCGACGACCGGCTTGAGACGGACCAGTGCGTCCAGTGCCCGATCATACGTACCGGCTTGAATGGAAGCCTCAATCTGTTGATGCTCGCCCATCGCTGCCTGGTGGAGCGCTGACTCAGCCGGATGTTGAAACCGAGCGGCATCCACCGGCTCTCTAGTCCATTGTTCCTTCTCGACGAGCCGATGCGCCCGCTTGAAGCCGATGATCAAAGGATCAAAGTCCGGTTTCGTCGTGACGGCTTCGAGCGCTCTCATCTTCTGGATGAGGTCAACGAGATCGATCTTCGGACCGGTGACCGGCTTTAATACCGACTCGATGACATCCTCACGCAACCCGTGCACAAGTCGAACATAGTGCCGAACCCGCTCGAAAAGGAAGTCCGTGATTCGCCGCTGCTTCACCTGCTGCGAGTCTGTCCCCCCTTTGAAACCGTCACCGGCAACCAGGTTGGTCGCCCGATCGATGACGTCGGCAAGATTCAGCCGCAGCGTTTGTTCCAGGATGATGCGCACAATCGCTGTGGCATGCCGCCGAAGCGCAAACGGATCTTCCGACCCTGTCGGAACCAGCCCCACATGAAAGAATGCCGCGATTGAATCCAGCCGATCTGCAAGCGAAAGCACCTGCCCCGCCTCAGTCTCCGGCAATTCCCCTTCAATGGCCTTGGGAAGATACTGCTCCCGAATCGCCTGCGCCACTGCCGTTGATTCACCGTCATGCCGGGCGTATTCGCCTCCCATGATTCCTTGTAATTCAGGAAACTCCCCCACAATGCCGGTCAGCAGATCGGCTTTGGAAAAAGACGCCGCCCGTTCCGCAATGTGTCGGAACTCCGTCTGGCCGGAAGGGACCCGTTCGGCAATAAACCCTGCCAACGTTCTGACTCGTTCCTGTTTCTGCGCCATCGTGCCGAGTTTTTGGTGGAATGTGACCCCGCTCAACTTCTTTGCTCGCTCCTCGAGCCGGACCTTTCGATCTTCGTCGAAAAAAAACTTGGCGTCGGCCAATCGTGCTGCCAGCACCCGCTCGTTGCCTTCACGGATCAAGGACATATCCTTGACTCGGTTATTCGCCACGGTGATGAAGTGAGGCACCAGCTTACCGGTCTGCTTGTGCCGTAACGAGAAGAATCCTTGATGCTCTTTCATGGAGGTAATGAGAATCTCCTCCGGCACGTCCAAGTAGGTCTCCTTGAACGACCCCATGATTGCGGTCGGTTGCTCGGTCGAGTACACCGCTTGGTCGAGCAAGGCTTCGTCTTGATTCAGTTGGAATCCGGCCTTGTGACAAATGGCGGCAATCTGCTCTTCAATCAGCTGGCGGCGGCGCTGGGGTTCAACGATGACCCCTTGACGCTCCAAGGTACTGCGATAGGAGACGGCATCACGGACCGACACCCACTTCCCTCCGCCCAAGACCCGATGCCCTTTTGTCTGATTGGCCGTCGTAATCCCGGCGACCTTCACCGGCAAAACCGAACCTCCGTAGACCGCCATCACCCACCGCACCGGACGGGCAAACCGCACACCGGTCTCATTCCACTTCATCGCTTTGGAAAACGAGAGACCTGACACCAGTTGCGGGAGCAAATCGACCAGCACCGTAGCCGTTGGACGGCCTGCTTCATGTTTCACCGCAAACAGGTACTCGCCTTTGGGGGTTTGTCTCACTTGTAAATCTTGAACCGCGACACCCTGACTTGCGGCAAACCCGACGGCCGCCTTGGTCGGTTGGCCGGTTTGGTCAAATGCCACGGCCTTCGACGGCCCCATCGCTTCCTTTGTCATGGACGTCTGCCTTGTTGCCAAGCCATTGACCACAATCGTCAGACGACGTGGCGTGCCCATGGTACGGACCGACTGAAGGGTCAGGCGTTGATCGGAACACAGACGCTCAGCGGATTCCTTGAGTGATACCAGGGCAGGAGCGATGAACTGATACGGTAATTCTTCTACACCGATTTCCAGCAGCAACTCGGCCACGGAAGGTCCGGACACTTTGTTACCTTTTTTCTGGACCACACCCCGTCGTACGATTTTCTTCCGAGTCACCATAGTGAGCTATCGCCGTCCTGCCCTAACCTTTGAACGAGCCTGGCCGGACTTCACGGCTTTCTCCTCACGGTTCAACAACGGATGGCCCATCGCGGCCCGTTCCTCGATATAGCGTTCAGCGCACTGCCTGGCCAACGCCCGCACTCTGGCGATGTACCCAGTCCGTTCTGCTACACTGATGGCACCGCGGGCATCCAAAAGATTGAAGGCATGGGACGACTTGATACAGTAGTCGTAGGCAGGCAACGTCAGCCGCTTGTCGGTCTGGGCTAACAGTCGCTTGCACTCTCCTTCATACGACTGAAACAGCTGCATCAGCATCGGCACATCGCCCTCTTCAAAGTTGTATCGCGATCCCTGCACCTCGGTTTCATGGTGAATATCGCCATACCTGATCGAATCCGTCCAAGCCAGATCGAACACGTTGTTCACTTGCTGCAAGTACATGGCGATCCGCTCGGTCCCATAGGTAATTTCTCCCGTAATGGGACTCAGCTCGATCCCTCCGATTTCTTGAAAGTAGGTGAATTGGGTGATTTCCATTCCGTCCAACCGTACCTCCCAACCCAAACCCCACGCCCCTAAGGTCGGCGACTCCCAATCATCCTGCATGAAGCGGATATCGTGTTGCTGAGGATTGATTCCCAACCGGGTCAGACTCTCCAGATACAGCTCCTGAATATTGTCGGGAGCCGGTTTCAGCACGACCTGATACTGATAATAGTGCTGCATGCGATTGGGGTTTTCCCCATAGCGACCGTCCGTCGGACGACGACAGGGCTGTGCGTAGGCAGCACACCACGGTTCCGGACCCAGTGAGCGAAGAAAGGTGGCAGGATGAAACGTCCCGGCTCCCATCTCCATATCGTATGGCTGATGGATCACACAACCCTGATCAGCCCAGAATCGATGGAGAGTAAGAATCAGTTCTTGGAACGTCACTACATCTACAGCCTGGCCAGGGGAGATGATCTGATACTTGCCTGTGAGATTAGGACGTCAAGCTAGCAAGAACGCTTTTGCCCTGTCAAGGAACAAGCCGTTTCCGATCGACGATCCGCCACCCGAACCGACATGAACCCATGAACCAGAACGA